>CAIUVX010000101.1 GCA_903902705.1 uncultured Methylococcales bacterium | reverse complement strand
TGTTGATGAGCTTTTTACGCAGAACTTTTAATAATCATTTTATTGGCTGTTAGCTATATATCCCCCTATCGCCGCTCTACTTTGTCTTTCTGTTTTTAAATCTATTATTCCGAATTTCATGGCTTTTTATTGTTAAGTAGTTAAGCGTAAGTTTTCAGGTATAAAATTTCAGTAAGCTTAGGAAATACAAGACTCAGAGCGATTTTTATACCAGAAAACTTTTATGTAATCACTCACTATTTAGGGGGATTTATGAACTTTATATTATTATTTATTCTGGTGCAACAAGTCTAATAGACAATAACGAGCCGTTATTATTGCTGGATGTCAGAGAGCCTAATGAATTTCAATATGCGAGTATTAGTAACAGCCTGTTAATTCCCCTGCATCAAATTCCCGAACGGCTGAGTGAGCTGAATAAGCAACAAGCCATTATTTGCGTGTGTCATCATGGCTTTCGTAGTCAGCAAGCAGCGCACTATCTTGAGCATTCAGGCTTTACCGATCTTGCCAATTTACAAGGTGGCATTGATGCGTGGTCGGTGCATTGTGATACTTCCGTGCCACGTTATTAAGCAACTCGAAACGGATTGCAAACACCGTCTTACTCTGGTTTTAAGTAAAGGGTGGACAAAAAATCTGCCCACCTTCCAGAGCTACTTTGTTTCCCCCGCATAAGTTAAAGAGATATAAAGAAAAAACTGGACACCAAAAATAAAATTCGCCATTAATAAATGTACAGGTTGTGCCACGGCTGGCATTCCTAATCTGTCCAAACTGATACCTGCCAAAATAGCGATAATGACTCCAGCAGCCAGTGCTATCGCGCCTTTAAATAAATGACTTTGTTTGTCTATGGTTTTGAAAATAGTCCACGCTATCAAAAGATTAGCAAATAAAATAATTGAGGAAAATGAGCGATGTATGTAAAACAAGACAGGGAAGTCGGCACGCCAAAACTCTCTGGCAACTTGGGCTTGGGCAATACCATCAACTGCTTCACGCACTTGTGTTCCCATGGCAATTTGTAACAACGTCATGCCTAGAGTAATCATTAACGCAGTTTTGACGGTGACTTTAATAATAGGGATAACAGGTAACGCGCTTATATCCAGTTGCATCAAAAAATCACGTTGCGAACGTGCCACGGTATAAATCAATAAACCAACCAAAATTAATGCCATCACCATGTGTATGGTGATTTTAAACGGGTGTAAATTACTGGCAACGACTACCGACCCTAGCCACGCTTGAAATCCGATTAAAAATAATGTGCCTAACGATAAAAAAAATACCGTCTTATCTGTCTTATAGTAACTGCTTGAAAAAATAGCAGTGAGTAGAGCAAATATACCTAATGTCATGCCCAGTAAGCGGTTGCCGTATTCTGTCCACGTTTTAACAGGATTGAACTGTGTATTTTCATAACCCCGCTCAGCATAAATTTCATGGTAGTTAGCGGGTAATTGCGCTTCATCGGTAGGCGGTATCAGTTGCCCAAAACACATAGGCCAATCGGGACAACCCATGCCTGCACCTGAAGCGCGGACGACACTACCTGCCATAATGACTAAATAAACAAATAAAATGGTCACTAGACCTAGAGTACGAAAACGTAATATGGTTTGGGGATTCATAAGGGTTCTACGGTTAATAAAGAAACAGGGGCTTGATTATAATCGTTTAGCCGTAATTGGGCAGTATCGGTATCAGTGAGTTGTAACACAACGAGTAGTTTTCCATCGTGTGCCTGTAATACATTGCCGACTACTTGCCCGCTCGCATCAATAATACTGGCATTCGGTTCAGGATTTTCTGTCGGACATTCAGCGACAAATAATCCCCGTTTGGCTTTGCCCAAATAATGGGTACGCGCCACGATTTCTTGTCCTGTATAACAACCTTTGGTCAAACTAATCCCGCCCAGTTTATCGAGATTAAGCATTTGGGGAATAAATTGTTCCGAGGTCGCAACGGTTAGCCACGGAATGCCTGACATTATATCGAGAGCCTGCCATTGCGCAGAATCGCTGGCTTGAAAGCCGTGAGTGCAATACTCTGTCCACAAAACCATCGCCTTATTCACATCGGCAATCAATAAGCAACGGTCGGCAAAATAAATGCGTATGACTGAATCTTGTTGATGACTTGCCAAAAAAGTCTGCTCTGATGTATCGCTTAAACCCAATAAACATAAACTATCAGAGCTATCAGTTAGCGTCACATTCGAGCGTAGCACATATTTTTGCAATCTATCTTTAACCGTTTTCAACAGCTCTTTAGGCAATAATAATAAAAAATCATCGCCCGATTTTACCAGCAAAAAAGTGGTGATAGCCCTGCCTTTAGGATTACACATCGCCCCTAAACTGCTTTGCGTTACCGTGATGTCATTTACATTACAAGTGATTTGCCCTTGTAAAAATTTCCCTGCATCGTTGCCGCTTACCGATAAAATGGCTAAATGCGTGAGTGGATAAATTTGTTGCTGACTGTCACCCGCTGGAAAAATAATGCGCGTATCAGTAACAAAAGTGGCATTTTCAGCAACTAGAAAGGTTTTCCAGATTGAATTCATAAATAAAAAAGTGAGTGTTAAATCGTATCGATTATAACGTTCTTTAAAGTAAAGATAAAAACTAAGCCATTTAACAGTGCCTTAACCCAGTGCCGATGATAAAATAAACGCATTATTTTTCTTTAATTGCGACACATACACCACTATGACTGATCAAGATAAAATATTTCTACAAACAGGTCGAACTGAAGATTTTGCGTTTGATGAACGCGTTGTGCAGGTTTTCGACAATATGGTGTCAAGAAGCGTGCCTTTTTACACGGAAGTTCAGCGCATTCAAGCCGAATTAGTGATGGATTTTTTGCCCGAAGAAGGCGGTGTCGTTTGCGATCTAGGTTGCTCAACAGGCACAACTATTGAACATTTGGCTAAACACCCTAATTGTCCTACCAGTGTGCAGTTTATTGGCTATGATAATTCTGAACCCATGCTAGAGAAAGCCCGCGAAAAATTATCAGCCTCAGTCGGTAATGCACATATTGATTTGAATTTCGCTGATTTAAGCGATCTGCCTGCACTGCCTGCTTGTAACGTGATTATTCTCAACTGGACATTACAATTTGTCCGTCCGATTGATAGAGAACAATTATTGACCACTTGCTATAACGCCTTAGTCCCTAATGGCATTTTATTGTTATCAGAAAAAATTCTCGGTAAAGACTCGGATTTTAATCGCTTATACATTGACCATTATTTGAGCTTTAAAAAATCACAAGGCGGTTATTCGGATACCGAAAATCAACGTAAAAGAGAGGCATTAGAAAATGTGTTAATTCCCTATCGTCTCGATGAAGATTACTCATTATTAAAACGAGCAGGTTTTACCCGCATGGATACTTATTTTCAGTGGTTTAATTTCGTTTGTATTATTGCGGTAAAGGATTAATACTGATCATTGTTACCCAGTAAAGTCTTTAAAGCCTTGATGTATATAGCATAAAGGCTTTTTTATTGTCCTATGTTGTCCAACGAAGTGCAGTAGAATCTTGATAATTTTGCAGTAACTGGGTAGTGAGTTAAACCTGTTGCTTTTACTTTTGGGCATGACCGCCAGTCCTTTAAAGGACTGGCGGTCATTAATATCGCTATAACAGGTTTCACCCACTACCAAACAGTACAATAGGATGTACCAAAGTACGATGTGCATTATCACAAAACGATGCGCTTCCTTCGTCAGCACATCCTATAGCACTTAATCGTAGCTATAATGCTTACGCAACGGCTTAACCACTTCCCAGTGACTATCTAAGCCCGCATGAAACACCACTAAATCATGGGGTAAAATTCGCACGGGTTCACCGCCAACAGGCGTAACAATAATTTCACCTTCCAAAATATAAGCCGTTTCTGTCTCATCGAAATCAATCGGAAACGTAGACACTTCTTTTTCCCAAATTTCCCAGTTAGCAACGCCCAATTCCAGCAAACGCGCTTCGCTTGGGTTGTGTTCAATCGTAATCTGACTCATGTTTTTCCTTGTATTAATAATCTGTAAGTGGGGATTTTAGCATTGTTAGCACTAGAAAACACGGTGTTGTATTAGCTACTGCTTACCATTCATTCTCACGCGCCGCGTAGAAACAAGACATTTTTCAAATAACCAACGTAAAATGACACAACCTGTCCCCCTTGTTTTACAATACCCTGCAAGGGCAACACACCACACTACAAACAAACACGGAAATGGCAAATGTTTAATTTAGAAAAGTTTCAAGCAGAGTTTAAAGCGGGGCGGTTTGATGAGTTTCATTATTACAGCACTTTAGCAAAAGAATTGACCCACACGAAAGAAACGGTGTCTATCGCGCATTTGTCGGTGTCGCGGACGGCGCAATTGGATAATATTGCCTTTGACCGTTTTGTGAATATCACGGGTGAAAAGGATAATTTTGAATGCAGTTTATTAATTGATACTGAAACAGGTTATTTATATTCGCCTCAGTGGTTTAATACCAATAATCGTACCTTTGCCACGATTCATGATTATGAAACTTTTGTGGCTCAACAGGTGATTGCGGGGTTTAATGATTGGGAGTTAGTAGATTATGAAGATTTTGAAAATTTCGCGCCTGAGCAGAGAATAAAATGGTTTGATATTAAAAAGAAAGTTTTTAACAAAACAATATTTTATTGCTTTTATTGTAATGGTTGGCAGGATACAGACAAAGAGCATTTTAATTTTTATCTCAGAAAAACTTATGACATAAATACTAATAACTTTGATTATTCAATAAACATGGAAAATAGTATATCTGGCAACAGAGCTGGATTTTATTATCTTGGTAGAAATATAAAAATAAAAGAAAATCCAATTCTTTATAACAAATATCTAGTTTGTGATGTATTAACCTTTGGTGCTAGTTAATTTGCAGAAGTCATGAGCAAGAGATAAAGTAATAAGCATTTGATTAAAAATGCTTTTATCACGGAGAATCTAGCCATGACCACAGAAGACATGATCATTGATTTGTTTTGCCGAATAG
>CAIUVX010000100.1 GCA_903902705.1 uncultured Methylococcales bacterium | reverse complement strand
TGTCGCCACACTTGGGGGCAGGTGATTTCTTGATAGCAGGTCATAGGCGAAGAGTCTCATATCGATTGCAATGTTATTTGACTAACTTATAAATCGAATTAACAGGTTTCACCCACTACCGTGATGTTAAAGTCCCGTATTTTGATAATTCAGCAACCGCTACGGAGCAAGCAGAGTGCATGATGTCACTGACCCCAACGCGGGGAGTCGTTATTTTTGCGAAAGATTTTTGGGTGTCCTACCCAAAAATCAGCAAAAATGACACGACAAGTTATTGCCTTCGGCTGCCCCGATTCGTCCTCTGTCCAGTCGCTTATTCCGCACACAGCCGCTACATAACTTTCCTACCAAAATGACTTTACGCCGTATCGCGAGGACTTGCATTTTTCTCTACGCTTTCGCTACGAAAAAACGCCCGTCTGCTACGGCTATCGCGGACTAAAAATCATCCATGATTTTCAGCGATTGAAAGTTAAAAATCATAAAGATTTTCCTACGCAGGTTTTTGTTAAAGAGCGCGGTAAATAAAAGTAATATTGGAGCATTAAAATTTTTCGTGGACGGTACGCAACATCAATTATTTAGTTCACCTTGATAAAGCGGTATTGCCGCAATACGCGCATCAATTTTGTTCGATAGTTCCTGATAAGCTTTGCTGTTGATTGATCCATAGCGATTTTTAAAATCGGCAGCATTCATTTTTTCAGGTAAATCCATAGGGTTGGGCATAAAGTCAGTGTAATCTTTTATTTTTGTCATAGCCAATTGTAACTGACGTGCGCTTTCAGGGCTTGCGGTCGCTATTTCACCAAACCGCGTACCTGCTTTATCAGCCGCTAAGTCGATAAAACTAAAGCCACTTCCTCCCTCTTGGGCATCGCTTAATTCTTTTTCTTCGCCAACAACTTTGGCAACTTCATCATCAGCCGATGTGGTCAATGCCGCAGAACCAATAAAATGCTGCGCTAAATCGCTACGTTTGTATAAAAAAGCCACATATTGTTTGCCTTGAGGTGGTTTTTCTGATGACAAAAACGGTTTGGTCTCTTTTTTATTGACATAATCGTTGACCGACATAATGACTAACCTGTTTTCATCAATAGCATTGTCAAGCGTCGAGCGTTGATAAGCGATTTCAAACAATGGTTTTAATAAATCTGCTAGAGACAAACGCCACGCAGGATCATGATGAGCGATAATATCGGCAATTTTTTGTTGATAAATTTTCAGAGCGGGGCTGTTATCGGTACGCGTTAATACGTTGCGCGTATGTATTAGGGTTTCTAAGTTAGAAAAATAACTAATGATTATTTTATCTGATTCAATTTTAACGCCTCTTATCGGGCTAGTTGCTAAGATGAAATAGTTATTTAACGAGCTGTGCTGAATAATAGCATTGATAATAATGCCCGCCATTTTGGCAGGGATTAATAAATTTCCCGCTTTAAATTTAGTGATCGTAGGCAAAGATTCACCTTCTTCATTGCCTAATCTAAAGGTGATATTTAAATATTTACCCAGTCGATTTTCGGGTAAGGTAGTGGTCACCACAAATTTTAGTTTATTTTCTTTCAGCGATATTTGCACCGCGCTTTTGCTGTAGCGATTTAATAAATAATTAGCGGCAAGGTTAAGGTCGGCATGACTTAACTCAATGGTAGCAATTTCATCAGGCTTGGTTTTAGCCCCTTCATGAAGCACTTTTTTGGCTCTAACAATATCATCTCGCGTCAGTGACCAGCTTAATTCAATTTCTGGCGTGTCACTGACACCAAAAATAACCAGCATGACACAAAGCAGTATCAATGCGCACAGCAATAACAGAAAAATGCGTAATAAAATTTTCATAAAAGGAGCTTAACCAAACTCCAGTTTGTAACCAGCGACCCTAAGATATTCTGCTTCTTGAGTCAAATCCGCATGAGTGAGTGGAGACTGGGCTAGCCAATTGAATGGAAATTTTACGGTAATTTTTGTTTTGGTCAGGGTTATTTTAAAGTCTGGCAAGCTTTGTTCATCGCGGTTGCGATGCAGTAAAATAGCCAAGCGCAAAACCAAGGTTAAACAGGCGGCTTGTTTATTCCACGGTGCGGGTAAATCGAAAAAAATTGCATTGGAAAATTTGCGTCGATGTGTTCGGACAATTGTCGCTAATATCAATTGATCTTGCCTAGAAAAACCTGCTAAATCGCTGTTTTCAATTAGATAAGCACTGTGTTTATGATAGTGATTGTGCGCAATGTCTATGCCAGTTTCATGCAAATCGGCAGCCCATTGTAAAAACTGTACGACATCTTCATCATAAGACCAGCTGTGTTTGTTGTTTAGCTGCGCCAGCATAGTGCTGATAGTTTGTTTAATTCGCGCCGCGTGGTCTTTGTCAGTACGATAACGTTGAGCTAGGAGTTCAACGGTGCTAGCGCGTACATCATCGTTTTCTAGTCGCCCTAATAAATCTTGTATCAGTCCTTCGCGTAATGCACCGTCAGCAACCGTCATTTGCTCAATACCAAGACTTTTAAAGGTAGCATAAACAATCGCTACCCCGCCGACAAACACTGGTAAACGTTCCTCGTCGAGTTCTGGCAAATTCAGCTCATTGATGTGATTGCACTGATGAATGCGAGCAACCAGCAATTCTAAACCTGCTTTGGTGATACCGTTATTACTCCAATTTTTAGCTTGCAATACTTTAGAAATCGAACGCAAGCTACCTGAGGCACCAATGGCTTGATCCCAATTATTACGCTGAAATTTTTTCTGAAACGGCTCTAGTTGTTGCTGGGCAAATAACACAGCCTCAGCAAACGCACTTTTGGAGAGTACACCGTCTTTAAAAAAACGATTGCTTACCGTCACACATCCCATATACAGACTTTCTTTCTCCTTTGGGGTATCACCGCTACCAATGATATATTCAGTGCTGCCACCGCCTATATCCATAACTAAGCGTAACTGCGACTGGCTACCCAAACTGTAAGCCACGCCTTGATAAATTAACCGCGCTTCTTCTATACCCGAAATAATATGTATCGGATGGTTGAGAATTTGTTGAGCTTTGGCTAGAAACGGTTGTGAGTTTTTAGCCGTTCGTAAGGTATTTGTGCCAACAATACGCACACTCTCCAAGGGAAAATGACGAATGCGCTGAGCAAATTTCTCCAAACAAGCCAAGGCTCGTTGTTGGGTATCGCTATCAAGCATATCATCTTGGTCTAAGCCAGCCGCGAGTCTAACGGTTTCTTTTAATCGATCAATAGTTTGTAACTTACCTTCTTTAAGGCTACAAACAATCATGTGAAAGCTGTTAGAACCTAAGTCAACAGCGGCAACAATTTCGGGTGTTTTATTCGGCACAAGGAATCCGTTTTATGTATGGAGCGAGTTAATATCTGATAAAATCGCCAAAGTTTAGCCCATCCAATGCTACGGATGAGTGTGTAATTTAACTTATTTAAAGGCTGTCGTTAAGTGATAATTTCATGAAAGCATTATCTCTTGGTAATCTTCGTAAAACCTATAGTAATGGTTTTGAAGCATTAAAGGGTATTAATTTGCAAGTGGAGGAAGGTGATTTCTTTGCCTTGCTAGGTCCTAATGGCGCAGGAAAGTCTACTGCCATTGGTATTATCAGCTCGTTAGTGACTGCCTCCAGTGGCTCAGTCAGTATCTTTGGGCATGATTTAAAAACCGACTGTGAACGAGCCAAAAGTTGTATTGGTCTTGTGCCACAGGAAGTTAATTTTAATCAGTTTGATACCGTAAAAGGCATTGTTCTTAATCAAGCGGGTTATTACGGAATGCCCCGCAAACTGGCGTTACAGCGTACAGAACATTGTCTTAAGCAAATGGATTTATGGGATCGGCGTGATACTGTTTCCAGACGTTTATCAGGCGGTATGAAACGTCGCGTGATGATTGCGAGAGCGATGGTACACGCGCCTAAATTATTAATTCTTGATGAGCCAACAGCAGGCGTGGATATAGAAATTCGCCGCTCGATGTGGCTTATGATGCAGGAAGTTAATCAACAAGGCACAACCATTATTTTAACCACCCATTACTTGGAAGAAGCCGAAAGTCTGTGTCGCAATATTGCCATTATCGATGAAGGACGCATTGTAGAAAATTCCGATATGGCAAGTTTATTGTCACGTTTACATATCGATCACTTTGTTTTGGATTTAGCCGAACCTTTGAACACCGCACCCACTATTGGTGGTTGTCAGGTTGAGCTAATCTCCGATAAGGTACTCGCTATCGCTATTCCCAAAGAAATAGGGCTAAATCAATTATTCAGTCAATTAACCGCCCAGAATATTCAAGTCATGAGCCTGAAAAATAAAACCAACCGTTTAGAGCAATTATTTATGGATTTAGTGGCATCTAAATGAACTATTCAATTGCTTTTAAAACCATTGTCTTTAAAGAAATTTATCGCTTTTTGCGTATTTGGCCACAAACCTTATTACCCCCTGCGATAACTACCACCTTGTATTTTTTGATTTTCGGCAAACTAATTGGCGACCGTATTGGTACGATTAGTGGTGCCAGTTATATGGACTATATCGTTCCAGGTATTATTATAATGTCGGTAATTAGTCATTCTTACGCCAATGTGGTGTCGTCTTTTTATTCGACTAAATTTCAACGTAATATTGAAGAACTATTAGTTGCACCTGTGCCTAATTGGGTAATATTAAGTGGTTATATCAGTGGTGGAATTATTCGCGGCTTATTAGTGGGGGCAGTGGTAGCATTAATCTCGTTATTATTTGCTGAGTTTGCTGTACATAATATAGCCATTGCATTGAGTACCGCGCTATTAACCGCCACGCTATTTTCTTTAGCGGGATTTATTAACGCCCTATTGGCAGAAAGTTTTGATGATATTTCTATTATTCCTAACTTTGTGCTGACACCGTTAAGCTATTTAGGCGGGGTATTTTATTCGGTAGATATGCTGCCGCCGATTTGGCAAACTATTTCAATGGGTAATCCTATTTTGTATATGGTCAATGCCTTTAGATATGGTTTAATTGGTGTCAGTGATATTGATATTCAACTGACATTTATCATGATGATCGGCTTTATAATTACTCTGACTTTGTTTAGTTTATACTTATTGTATAAAGGTATTGGTATTAAAAACTAGATAAATGCTGACAAAAATTATTACCCTATTGGATAAGCGTGTAATACCCTCGTAATATTACTATGTTATTACTGGGGTATACAAAACGCCAGAATATCGGCTATTATGATAATCAAAATTCTATCCACTTTCTTATTAAAAGGTATTCACATGACCACTGATCTAACAAGCACGGTAATAACACCGCTGAGTGCGGATGAGATACAAAAAATCAATGCCTATTGGCGAGCCTGTAATTACATAGCCGCTGGCATGATTTACTTGCGTGACAATCCTTTGTTAAAAGAGCCGCTGAAACCAGAACACATTAAAAACCGTTTGCTGGGGCATTGGGGGTCTAGTCCAGGTTTGAGCTTTGCCTATATTCACATTAATCGTTTGATTAAAAAATATGATTTGAATGCCATTTTTATGGCAGGGCCTGGGCATGGCGCACCAGGTGTGCTTGCCCCTGTGTATTTAGAAAGCACTTATTCAGAAATTTACCCGAATAAAAGTGAAGATGAAGAAGGTTTATTGCAGTTTTTTAAAGAATTTTCTTTTCCAGGCGGGATTGGTAGTCACTGTACCCCTGAAACCCCAGGGTCAATTCATGAAGGCGGCGAGTTAGGTTATAGCGTGTCTCATGCCTTTGGTGCGGCTTACGATAATCCTGATTTATTAGTGGCGGTGATGGTCGGTGATGGTGAATCAGAAACAGGACCGTTAGCCACTTCTTGGCACTCAAATAAATTTTTAAACCCGATTCGTGACGGGGCGGTATTACCGATTTTGCATTTGAACGGGTACAAAATTAATAACCCAACGTTGTTATCGCGTATTTCTCATGAAGAATTAGAGAATCTGTTTAAAGGTTATGGCTATACGCCGTATTTTGTTGAAGGAACTGATCCTGAAACCATGCACGCGCTCATGGCAGATGTGTTGGAGCAATGCGTAGTCGAAATTCACCGCATTCAAGCAGAAGCGCGTAGTACAGGTATTGCAACTCGTCCACGCTGGCCGATGATTGTCTTGCGTAGCCCTAAAGGTTGGACAGGGCCTAAAGAAGTTGATGGTCATAAAGTTGAAGGTTTTTGGCGTTCACATCAAGTGCCGTTATCGAGTATTAAAGACAAACCTGAGCATTTAACCGCGTTAGAAACATGGCTACACAGTTATAAAGCAGAAGAATTATTTGATGCGGATGGCAAATTGATTGCAGAACTTAAAGCCTTAGCTCCACAAGGCACACGTCGTATGAGTGCAAATCCTCATGCTAACGGTGGTTTATTGCGTAAAGCGTTGCGAATGCCAGACTTTAAAGATTACCAATTGGCATTGTCCGCCCCAGGTAAAGTCAGTGCAGAAAATACCCGTCCATTAGGTAAATTCTTGCGTGACATTATGCGCGACAATATGACTAACTTCCGTGTTTTTGGCCCTGATGAAAACAGCTCTAACAAGCTGGATGATATTTATGAAGTCAGTAAAAAAACATGGTTAGCCGATTATTTACCCGAAGATGCTGATGGTGGTGAATTATCACCTGATGGTCGCGTCATGGAAATGCTGTCTGAGCATACGCTGGAAGGTTGGTTAGAAGGCTATTTATTGACAGGTCGTCATGGTTTCTTTTCGACTTACGAAGCCTTTGTTCACGTCATTGATTCGATGTTTAATCAACACGCAAAATGGCTGGCAATGTCCAGTGCTGTGCCTTGGCGTGCGCCCGTATCTTCGTTAAATTTATTGATTACTTCAACCGTTTGGCGACAAGATCACAATGGTTTTACTCATCAAGATCCAGGTTTCTTGGATTTAGTGGTCAATAAAAGCCCAGAAGTGACGCGTATTTATTTACCACCCGATGTCAACTGTTTGCTATCTGTGGCAGATCATTGTTTGAAAAGTACCGATTACATCAACGTGATTGTGTCTGACAAACAAAAACATTTGCAGTATTTAGACATGGATGCAGCGGTTAAACATTGCACCAAAGGCATCGGTATTTGGGAATGGGCAAGTAATGATGCGGGCGTAGAACCTGATTTAGTGATTGCCAGTGCAGGTGATATTCCAACCAAAGAAGCCTTAGCCGCTGTGGTATTACTGCGTGAAAGCTTCCCCAATCTAAAAATCCGCTTTATTAACGTGGTCAATTTATACAAATTAGTGCCTAGTTCCGAGCATCCACATGGGCTATCTGAGCGTGATTTCAACAGCTTGTTCACATTAGATAAACCCGTGATATTTAACTTCCACGGTTATCCTTGGTTGATTCATCGCCTGACTTACCGTCGTCATAATCACCCTAATTTCCATGTGCGCGGCTATAAAGAAAAAGGCAGCATCAATACGCCGCTAGAATTAGCGATACAAAATGAAACCGACCGTTTCAGTTTGGCGATTGATGCCATAGATCGTATTCCTGCTCTGCAAGTAGCAGGTGCGCACGTCAAAGAAAAATTGCGTAATCATCAGATCGAATGCCGCAACTATGCTTATGAGCATGGTATAGACAAACCTGAAGACGACCAATGGTATTGGCCTTACTAAACTATCAGTCATGTAGGGTGGGCAAGCAAAAAGACGCTTGCTCACCCTACTACTATCCATCCAAAAACCTATCGTTTAGGCGTTAAAATGAAAAAAATAATGATAGTGGTGTTAGCTTTAATCGCTAACGCGGCGATAGCCTCGGATATTGAGGGCGACAAGAATAACGATGGTTATTTGTCGGGCGAAGAACAATATTTATTCGCTAATCCAGCATCGGCGAATGTAACACTGGAATTGGTACACTCTACTGTTAAGACAGTAAAGGTCGAACAAGAAGCTGCACAGCAACAAGCTGAAGAGAATAGATTAATATATCAGCAACAAGTTGCATTATCGCAACAGAGAGCTGTATCACAACAAAAACAGGAAGAAAAGCAGGTTAGCACTAATAATGTAACGCAGGAACAAGATATCTCTGCGAAACAAGCCGATGCGGATAGGTTGATAAGTCAACAAAAATCTGATGCGGATAGGCGAATAAATCAACAACAAGCCGATGCGGATAAGTTAATAAATCAACAAAAAGCCGATGCGGATAGGCGAATAAATCAACAACAAGCCGCATTGCCACAACAGAAAGCTATACCACAGGCTAGCGTTAATCAATCCAACCAAAATACGGGTACGCCATTCCCATTCGGTAGAGCTCCGTAGAGTAATTACTGTAAACGATTATTGGTCGAGTCTTGCGCCAATGATAAAACTAGCGGCTTTTCCTTTGCTATCACTCCCACGCAGCTACAATTAGCATCAATAATTAACCTTCTTAAAAACACTCTAGCACACACAGGAATTATGAATAATCAAGAACTTTGGCAACGTTACCAAGACTGGCTGTATTTTCACGAAAGCCTTGGGCTGTATTTGGACGTTAGTCGAATGCGCTTTGACGATGATTTTTTGGCAACCATGCAGCCAAAATTTACCAGCGCATTCCAAGATATGGTGGCATTAGAAGCGGGCGCGATTGCTAATCCCGATGAACATAGAATGGTGGGGCATTATTGGTTGCGTCATCCTGAATTAGCCCCCGACGATTTGCAACATGAAATTACCGCCGCTGTAGAGCAAATTGAAGCGTTTGTCACAAAAGTTCATAACGGGTCGATTTGTCCACCGAACGCACCAAAATTTACCGATATTATTTTTATCGGCATCGGCGGTTCAGCATTAGGGCCTCAATTTGTTGCCGAAGCGTTGTCGCCTGATTTTCCTCCGTTAGTCACGCATTTTATTGATAACACCGATCCTGCGGGCATTGACAGAATTTTGCATCGCTTACATGACAGTCTTGACCATACCTTGGTCATTGTCGCCAGTAAATCAGGCGGCACACCAGAAACACGCAACGGACTGTTAGAAGTCAGACACGCTTATCAGCAACAAGGTTTAGATTTTCCTCGTTATGCCGTTGCTGTGACCATGCAGGGCAGTAAAATGGACGAGATGGAACGTCATGAACATTGGCTTGCTAGTTTCCCGATGTTTGATTGGGTCGGTGGTCGTACCTCAGAAATGTCGGCGGTTGGTTTGTTATCAGCGGCTTTGATAGGGATAGACATACGCGCCATGCTAGCAGGAGCAAAAGCAATGGATGAAGCCACGCGTATTCACGATATTAAACGTAACCCTGCCGCCTTGTTAGCCTTGTCTTGGTATCACGCAGGTCATGGCAAAGGTGAAAAAGACATGGTGGTGTTGGCTTATAAAGACAGCCTATTATTATTTTCCCGCTATCTACAGCAATTAGTGATGGAATCATTAGGCAAGGAATTAGACTTAGACGGTAACATCGTCCATCAAGGCATTACTGTCTATGGTAATAAAGGTTCGACCGATCAACACGCTTATGTTCAACAGTTACGCGAAGGTGTGGTTAATTTTTTCGTTACCTTTATTGAAGTATTAAAAGACCGTAATGGCGTGTCTATTGAAGTTGAACCCGATGCCACCACGGGTGATTTTTTATCGGGTTTTATGCAAGGTACACGCGAAGCACTGTATGAAAATGAACGTGATTCCATTACTGTGACCATTAATCAAGTCGATGCACAAACTATTGGCGCATTAATTGCTTTGTATGAACGAGCTGTGGGGTTTTATGGCTCGTTAGTGCATATTAACGCTTACCATCAACCAGGTGTGGAAGCAGGTAAAAAAGTTGCTACCTCGTTGCTGGCATTACAACGGCGCGTGTTGGCAGTATTAAAAACAGAAAATCAGCCGTTGTTATTATCAACATTGGCAGAAAAAGTTGGTGCGAGCGATCAAATTGAAATAGTTTACAAAATTGTCCGTCATTTGGCGGCAAATAGCCGTGGCGTTACCTTACAAGGCAATTTAACTCAACTGAATGAATTGAGTATTTGCTACGCTTAGTCAGAATGTAGCGGCAATCCCTACGGTATTTTATCCACAAACGAGATTATTTATGAGTCTAAAACTGTATTTATTACGCCACGGAGAAACTCCGTATAGCCAAGAAGGTGCGTTTTGCGGCACGTTGGATGCCGAATTAACCCCTGAAGGTCACGCAATGGCACAAGCATTTGCCGATGCTTATAGCGAAATTGATTGGACAGATGTTTATGTGAGTCCTATGAAACGTACTATTGCCACTGCTCAACCTTTGTGTGATGCCATCGGTAAACCCATGCAAATTAGAGACGGGCTGAAAGAAATCAATTATGGCGAGTGGGAAAGTCAAGACTTAGACCATATCAAACAAAACTACGAACAAGATTATATTCGCTGGATGACTGAACCTGCGTGGAATGCACCCACAGGCGGTGAAACGTCGGTACAAATTGCTAACCGTGCGCTTGCCGTGATTGCTGAAATTGAAGCCAAATACAGTAGCGGTGGCAATATACTGATTGTGTCCCATAAAGCCACTATTCGTATCATTATTTGTAGTTTGTTAGGCATGGATATTGGGCGTTACCGTGATCGCGTCAACGCGCTAGCGGGTTCGATTAGCGTCATTAAATTTGCTACTTATGGCCCTATGCTGGAAGTATTGGGCGACCGTCATTACCTGCCTCAACAGTTGCGTGACCGTGCGGGGACTTAAATACACTATCTTATACACAGTTATACACAATTTTTGTGGATAACTCTGTGGATAAGTGGTGTATATCGTCGCTTAGTGGCGGTTTTTATTACAGTTTTGTTACATTGTCTAAAAATAAGACAACTGTGTCAGCGTAGGCATACAGTTGTCTTACCTAATTTATCGACGGTTAGCTATAGCTAACGCAGTATTTGTGATTATAAAGCCGTTCGCCCTGAGCTTGTCGAAGGGCTATAGTGGTTCGACAAGCTCACCACGAACGGAATCATTTTTCAGCATGACTATAATGTTCAAGCTAGATCATCGTCATTCTGGCAGGGATGCTGGCATCCCTGCCAGAATGACGTATTTTATATATGCGACTAATTACGATGAACTTACCACAACACCATCGGTAATCGTATCGGGTATAAGTTGGAGATTCTCGAAGATGTCTTCGGACATGAAAGTGTTTTTTTACATCACAACGGTATCAGAGCCATCATTGTGTTGCGAAGTAATCGCTGCGATGATAGAAGGCATTCTCGATAAATCACCCAACACATGCAGCACAGGTACGGGTATCTCGCGTACCAGCATTGGCGTAGCAAATACGTCATTAGCCAAGGCTTTCTCTGGCATATATAGCACCTCAACAATATTTAACTTCCAATCTTCAGGCGCGTAGCAGGCACTCAACTCGCTACTGAGTCGTTCAACATATTGCTTAAATTCATCATTCAGTAAAACAACATACAAAGTCAATATCAATTTGTGCGGATACTCTTTCACTATTTCGATCGGTTTTTCAACACTAGAGCTAGCAATATGTCTAATTTGTGCCGATGATAATGGCTTGCTAGCGATTTGAAACTCTAACCCTTCGCTATGCGCCACTTTGAGTTGATCCATATACTCATCGGCAAAGGCGGTGACGATGTAAACGCGGAGACTCTCATCGACATTTTTTAACCGCCGCAAAGTCTCAACGCCATCCATATCGGGCATACGCAAATCGAGAAAAATTAAATCAGGATGTTGCTTGTTTACCATCTCAATGCCTTGTGCGCCACTAGAGGCTATACGCACATCATAACCCGCATCTTCAAGTATTAGAGTGAACGCACCGCGTACTGCGGGGTCATCATCAATTATCAATATAGTGTGTACCATAATTTTTTAAGGTCAGTGTTAATCGGTTATTCTAAATTGTAACGTCATACAGCAGCCACAACCAGATTTATTATAGGCGGTAATACTTCCTCCCACTTCTTCGATAAGGCGATGTGATACTGATAAACCTAAACCTGTGCCTTTACCAGGGGGTTTAGTAGTAAAAAATGGGTCGAAAATACGCGTCAATACCGCTTCTGGAATACCAGAACCATTGTCGCAAATCGATAATTCCAAAAATTCTCCATTGACCACGGCGGTAATATCAATGCGCGGCTCAGGCGTTTCATTCAGAGCATCACGGGCATTCAGCAATAAATTAATTAAAACTTGTTGCAAACTATCTGTACTGAAAAGTATAGCAGGCAAGTGTTCAGCAACATCAAGCTGTATTCGTATATTGGTTTTTTTAAGTTCACCTTCCAATAACAACAAGGTTTGATTAATAGTTTCGCTAATATGGCAATACTCAGTAGGATTCGATTTAGTACGCACATAAATCAACATATTACGGACAATATTTTTAATGCGTTCAATTTCATGCAGAGCTTGCCCTAATACCTTGGCTATTTTGACATCGGTGGTTTTTTCTTGGGCAAATTCGACATAATTCATCACGCCCATCAATGGGTTATTGATTTCATGTGCCACGCCACCAACTAGCGTACCTAAGGCAGACAGCTTTTCCATCTGCATCATGTGTTCTCGACTTTCTTGCAACTGCTGATAGGCGCGGCGGGTTTCTTCCAATAAACGTGCATTTTCTAAAGAAATAGCAGCATGAGAAGTCAATAATTCAGTCATGCCCGTTTTTTCAGGCGTAAAAATTCCGATCGATAAACTATTTTCCAAATATAACACGCCGATTAATTGTTTTTGCTTAATCACAGGTAGGCATAACACAGAGTGTAAACCCATAGCTTGTACGTCGGATAGTTGCTGAAAATCACCCTCAGCACAGGCATCACGCAGCACCAGTTTTTCCTGAGTACGAAACACATAATTAACAATAGACAGGCAAATATCCGTGACTTGGTTTATGTTGTAATGGCGTGGTTTTAAAATTGGTTGTTTGCCGATGTGATTTTCTACCGCGACTACCAGCTCATTCTGTTCTTTAATCAATAAATAACCGTGTTGCGCTCCTGAGCATTCCAATACCACTGTCATGATTTTTTGTAATAACTTCTCTAAATTGATCTCTGCCGACAAAGCCAGCGTGGATTTCATCAAATAATTAACATCGAGATTGGGTAAAGTCGATAACCCTTGGTTTTCATCAATCGCACTGAGTTGACTAGCGCGTAAAGTCGATAACCCTTGGTTTTCATCAATCGTACTGAGTTGACTAGCACGGTTACTGGTGGTGCTGTCCTCATGATAACGATCATACAGACGAGCAATCTTGACATCGGCATGACATCGCGAGTACAAACGCCATGCTTCAGCATAATACATCTCAGGTTTGCCTAACTTGAATTCAGTCAGCAAACCGCCAAGACATTCGTAGAGATGCCCTGTCAGCAGTGTGTAACCTTGCTCTTTTGCCTTTGTAATCGCAGAAAAATAACGACTTATCTTTACCGCGCCGAGTATTGAGTCACCTTTATAATAATCAATTTCTGCGTAAATAAAGTTCAAATAGGGGGTTAACAACACACCCAAACTTGCCCATTGTTCAATTTTTTTTAATAGCGGGATAATCTCCGCTTCACACTGTTGCCACTGACCGCGTGGCATGGTGCGTAACTGGTTTAAAATGCGAAACACAAACCACAGCCGTTTCAGTACATTATCCGTTAAACCATGTAAATAATTTTCTACCATTTTCAGTGAGTCTGCCGCCGCATCGTATTCAGCGCGGTAATACTGACTAATGGCAAGCAATACAAAATAACTACCCGATGCCGCGACATAATTGTTTTCCGCCCAGCGGGCGAGTGTTTCATCCATTGCCACAGGCACATAATCGGCTTTCATCGGCGCAACCCAACCCGCTAACACTGCTTCGGCTAAACCGACCGAAAAAAATAATTGGTTCTTACGCGAAAACTGCAAACATTCATTAGCAACTTCTTCAATGTGCTGTAAATCTTTACCTTGTACTTGTAAATTCCACATTTTTGGACCGTAAGACAAGCCCGCATTATATAAATCACCACAGTTTTTGCCGCATTGTATGGCTTTCAAACAGTAAGCCACAATGTCAGCAGGGTGACTACGCGAGTGCATATTGCACCAGACAATACCATTCATACCGCGTGTTGCTCCGAAGGTATTGGGATACTTGGCGCATAAATGGTGGGCTAAATCTTCATAACGAAACGCCAGTTCAAACTGTTCTTGCTCACCTAAGTTCAGCCCCATAATGGAAAATGAATAAATCACCGATTCATCCATACCACCCGCTAAACACAGTTGCGTAGATTGCGCCGCTGACAAATACAATTGCGGTACTAAGCCACACATATATAGATCAGGAATTAATTCACTGTAAAACGCCAATTCGATTTTACTTTTGCGTTCGTTAGTAAATGGCATGGTTAATATGGTTTTCCACACATCGCCTTGCTCGGCAATCTCTGTCATTAAAAGCTGCATTCGTTGCTGTGCTTGTTTGGCATCCTCTGGAATGGCTTTATCAAAATACGCTAAGCCGCGATTAGCGGTAATAATCGCCTGATTAAAATTACCAAACGACGATAATGAGGTGGTTTGTTCAGCTAAGGCTTCGGCTTTATCAAAATCACTGATTGCGTGATCGATGAGTGTATTTAGCAAACTTTCTGAGTCTTCATAACGCCCACACATCAAATCGGTTTTTGCTAATCGCTGATAAATGCGAAACGTCAGTTGATAGGCAGATTCCCAACAATCTTCGGACAAATAATCATGGGCATTGCGAAAAAACTCATTCGCCGCATGACTCGCTAAGGCATCTAAGGCTTTGTTGCCCGCGTGAAAATTAATCGTTATCAGACGGTAGCGCGTGGCATCATCCAATTTCTCAGAATGCCCTTTGTTAAGATGGGCGGCGATGGTAAATAAATTTTCTTGGGCTTCTAAAATCGCCCCTAACCCCTCTGTTTTAAAGGGGGGGATGTTAGCTTCCCCCTTTGAAACAGAGGGAAAACTTGCGAGAGATGGGAGGGGGATTTTTATAGCATCAAATAAGCGATTACCAATACGCCAATGAATCGCCAGCCGCTCTTGCTCATCGATTTGTCGCAACACAGACTCCTGCACGCGATCATGAACAAACTGCAAATCGGCTTTATTTTCCAATAACATTCCTAAGCTCAACACCTGTTTTAGATTATCAAACAACTGCTCCACGCCTATATTCAACACCAAACTGACTTCATGCGCGGTAAAACGATTGCCCATGCAAGCACAGTGATTGAGAATATTCAGCGTCGATGACGGCAATTTACGCACTTTAGAACTGAACAACTCCACCACTGTGGTTGGCATTTTGGCATTACGAATTTTTACCATATCCCAATACCAATGTTGCTCGCTATCGGTGTACAGTAAATCCTCGTAACATAACCACGCTAAACTTTCACTGACAAACAGCGGATTGCCTTCGGTTAAATGGGCGATAAATTGTGCCAACAAAACCGTCGATTCCAATGGAGAATCTAAAATATAAGTAACCATTTCATGACAGTGGTCTGCATTCAACGCCTCCAAACGAATTGATTTTAACGCGCCCCGATGTTCTTGAATGGTGCGTATCAATTTAGTCAGAGGATGAACATTATCGACTTCATTATGGCGATACGCACCGATAAAAAATAAATACGAATGCTCTTCTGGGTTGATAAATAAATTTTGTAAAAAATCAAAAGTCGCACTATCACACCATTGCAAATCATCAATGAATAACACTAAAGGATGTTCAGCATTGGCAAGACAAGATAGAAAACGACCAAATAAATTATTAAAACGATTTCGTGCTTCAACAGGTGGCAAATGGGCAACTTCAGGTTGTTTCCCAATGATAAACTCCAACTCATGAACAACATCAGTAATCACTCTGCCGTCATTACCTACCACTGCGAGAATTTTATGTTGCCAGTTTGCAACTTGAGTATCGCTTTCGGTGAGAAACGTGCGCATTAAATTACGCAAGGCTTGAATCAAAGAACTGTAGGGAATATTTTTTTGATATTGATCAAATTTACCCGACGTAAAATAACCGCGATTGCGTACCAAGGGTTTTTGTAACTCTTGAATCAATCGTGTTTTACCAATACCAGACAGCCCTGAAATAAAGACTGAACGAAATTCACCCGTCATTACTGCATCATATTCCTGCTGAATTATCTCAGCTTCACCATAACGCCCAACCATTTTGGAAATAAAAACCACCCGCTTGGTTCTGTCACGCAACCCGACTGGAAACTTGCTTATCTCCCCCCTAGCCACATAATCATCACGACAACGCAATAAATCAGCTAACAACCCCGCCGCGCTTTGATAACGTTTTTCTTGCTGTTTTAACAACAACTTAACGATAATGTCGTTCAATTGCTCTGGAATGATGGGGTTTATTTCATGCACTTTTGGAGCTTCTTCTGCCAAATGTGAATGAATTAATGCCAGTGGGTCGGTGGAAAAAAATGGTAATTGTCGCGTAAGTAATTCATAAAACACAATGCCCAAAGAATACAAATCAGTGGAAAAATCCACTCGATAATTGATACGCCCTGTTTGTTCAGGCGAGGTATACGCCAGCGTCCCTCGGACAAATTCTGGATCATAAATAAAATGGCTGACATCACGAATATCCAACGGTGTGATGAAATCAGTCAAGCATAAAATCAGTGTGCCAGACTGCACCAAAATATTGTGCGGTTTAATTCCACCGTGGATAATACCCGCCTCATGTACAGCCTGTAAAATATCCGTCAGTGTGCAAGCAATAGTAAAAAAATCCTTTAATGATACCGTCTGTTGTTGAGCCGCCCAGACATTCAACGACTGCCCTGAGAACCAAGGCTGAACAATAAATTGCATCTCACCACTGATTTCCAATGCCAGCGGCGTACAAGCACGCGGATCATGTAGCACTTTTAGCCGTTCGATTTTCTGGCGTAAATGCTGTGATTGATCGTCCCAACCCGACATAAATTTAAGTAATTTCAGCACTAATGGGGTATTGGGCTGTTTTTTTGCGTAGCCTTTATAAACCAGTGATTGTAAACTTTCGCCAAGTTTTTCGCTAAGCGTATGGGATTGTAGCTTTGGTAACTCTGACATAAACAACGCCTCTTGGTGAAAATTGCTTGAAACCTGAGCTTATAGAATACTGAAGTCTCATCACTTTAGCTATGAAGAAGAGGATGTTTTACTTTCTCATAAAGTTATACACAGTTTTTGTGGATAACTCTGTGGATAAACTGTTTTATATGTCGCTTAGTATCGGTTTTTATTAGAGTTTTTTCAGATTGTACAAAAAATTACCAATCAAAAAATAGTTTTAATTATCAATAGCTTATATATTTTTACACGCAATTAAATCCATTTTTAAAAACCCGCGCTAAGTCATTGATTCTTTCTGTGTATAACATAGCGAAAAATCATTCATTTAGCCCTGTAGACAGGCTATTACGGTAGCTTTAGCGAATCATTTTTTAAAACCATGAGTGTGCAGAGTATAATCTCAAGCATTTGCTTAGCTGTTTTTTACTCACATTCACTACATACCTTATGTCTACCAACGAACCTAGCTTGCCCACCAACTTTATTCGTCAAATCATTGCTAATGATTTAAAAATCAACAAACACAACGGCAACGTTGCCACACGTTTTCCACCTGAACCCAATGGTTATCTGCATATCGGTCATGCGAAATCGATTTGTTTAAATTTCGGGTCGGCTATCGAAAACAATGGTACTTGTAATTTGCGTTTTGACGATACCAATCCTGAAAAAGAAAGCATCGAATACATGGAATCCATTGAGCGCGATGTGCAGTGGTTGGGGTTTCAATGGTCGGGTTTATATCATGCCTCTGATTATTTTGAACATCTGTATCAATACGCCGTGCAGTTGATTGAAAAAGACTTGGCTTATATTGATAGTTTATCAGCCGAAGAAATTCGCGCTTATCGTGGCACGTTGACCGAAGCGGGCAAAGCAAGCCCAGACCGTAACCGTTCTATCGCTGACAATTTGGATTTATTTGCGCGTATGCGTGCAGGAGAATTTCCCGATGGTCAATATGTATTACGCGCCAAAATCGACATGACATCACCGAATATCAATATGCGTGATCCCGCGCTGTATCGCATCCGCCGTGTGCATCATCACCGCACAGGTGATGCGTGGTGTATTTATCCGATGTACGATTACACCCACTGTATTTCTGACGCAATCGAAGGCATTACCCATTCTTTGTGTACGCTGGAGTTTGAAGACCACCGCCCGCTTTATGATTGGGTGCTGGATAATATCGACATTGCTTGTCATCCACAACAAATTGAATTTGCCCGTTTGCAATTAGAATATACCATCGTCAGCAAACGCAAACTCAATCAGCTAGTGATGGAAAAACACGTTACTGGTTGGGATGATCCCCGTATGCCAACCATTGCAGGTTTACGCCGCGCAGGTTTTACGCCTAAAGCCATTCGTGATTTTTGTGAACGCATCGGTGTGACTAAACAAAATTCGTGGATAGAAATGGGCGTGTTGGAATACTGCATCCGCGAAGATTTAAATGAAAACGCCTTGCGGGCAATGGCGGTTTTACAGCCGTTACGCGTGGTGATTACCAATTATCCAGATGAGCAATTGGAAAACTTGGAAGTCAGCAATCACCCACAACGCCATGAACTTGGCAAACGCATCGTACCGTTTTCTAAAGTGATTCTGATTGAACAAGATGATTTTGCCGAAATCCCACCACCAAAATATAAACGCCTAATTGAAGGTGGCGAAGTCCGCTTGCGTGGCAGTTATGTGATTCGCTGTGATGAAGTTATTAAAGATGCAGACGGCAAGATTATTGAATTACGTTGCTCTTATGACACGGAAACCTTAGGCAAAAACCCCGAAGGACGCAAAGTCAAAGGCGTGATTCATTGGGTCTCAGAAGCCCATTCTCATCCTGCTGAAATCCGTTTATACAGCCGTTTATTTACCGTGCCACAACCTGATAACGAAGAAAACTTTTTAGATGTAATTAATCACGATTCGTTGGAAGTGTTGAGTGATTGCCGCGTTGAAGCCAGTTTAGCGGATGCTACTGCCGATAATCGCTATCAGTTTGAACGCACAGGCTATTTTTGCTTGGATGCGATTGATAGTGTCGAGGGTAAGTTAGTGTTTAATCGTACTGTGACATTGAGAGATGGCTGGGTTAAGGATTAATATTTCACGCAAACCTGCGAGGTTTTTAAAACCTTGTATGTTACACGCAAAGTAACATAATGATTTTTTATTAGGTTAGGATACCTGATAGAAAAGAGGAAAGGCAGACCGATAAAACCTTGGTTTAGAGACAAAACC
>CAIUVX010000099.1 GCA_903902705.1 uncultured Methylococcales bacterium | reverse complement strand
CTGCTATAATAACCATGTAAAAACTGTGCTAATGGTTTCCTTCTCAGACTTACCCTTTGCTCGAAATCCAGCCAAGTATTTTGTTTATACAGCTTAATTAGACTTCTACTTAACTGGATTATGTAATGCCCTGTTGCTTCATCTTTTACGCCTGAATCAATCAATGAACTAAAGTAAACACGGCTTCCGTTTATTGATATTTCAACTACACCACCTGTTAGTCTTATGATTCCCTTGTGTAAAAGGTCTCGTTCCTTCCCGCTATCGCCTGCTCCCATTGTTTTTAAAATATCATAAGCTGTAAACTCGCAGACATTGCCCAATGGCTCATCCTTTGCCAGATGCACTAATGTTTCCCATAACGTTAAGTCTTCTTGGTTTAGCTGTTTACCAGTAAACCTAACAGTTATTCCTTGCTGACTGGCTAAGATAACCCCATCCAAAAACACCCTATCCTTGCTTTGAATAGCAGAAAACAACGCAGATCTCAAAAAGCTGTTAGGCGTACCACGTCTTTCTTCAGGCCAGTTAGGTAATCTAAGTTCTTTGGATAAACTCCGTTCTTCTACTTTCTTTTGAAGTTTATCAAGTTTGCTCTGTAAGTTTTGTTCTGTTGTGTGCACGTTAAATTTAAGCTATTGGATTTTGGTTATGCTTAACAAAGAGATCATTCAGTGCTTCGGCAATAAGAATCTGGACGGTTTTATCTTCATTCAACGCTAGTTGTTTTAATTGTCTTGATACAGCGGGGTCGAAAAAGCCCGTGATTGCTTTTTTCCCTTGTCTGGACGGTGCTACTCCTGGAGTATTTTCCTTGATAGATAAAGGGGTTACATTGATTGCCTGTTTTGTTGGCTTTCCACTTGCATTGTTTAGGGCCGTTGCTAAACTCGATCTTTTATTCATTGTTACACCTATTCATGTTTACATGTATTCATGATTTATATTTTACATGAATACATGTAAATTACTTTACTTGTTTAATAAGCCATTTGTACAAAGCATCAGTTTCTTTTGCAGCTTTCCCTTTTTTGTCATACTCATGGACGGATTGACCGGATGTTATTGAATGGACAAAATCGGCACGCTGTCCTATTTGAATTGGACACAACACCACATCATAGGATGAAACTGCCTCTGCGGCTTCTTGTGCTAATGATCCTCTTGGTGGAACACAAGTTAAAACTACAGCTGCTTTAGTCCCTGATAGTTTGACCAAATCAATTGTGTTTCCAATTGCCCTTAAATCAAGAATAGCAGGACGGCAAGGGATTAACACATAATCGGCGGCACGGGCAGCAGCTAAGGAGGCACTTTCTGAATGAGGTGCTGTATCTATAAAAATAAAATCAGCACCATTCTCCATAGCCGCATCGATGATGTTTTTTAGTCTGGCCGGTTGGGCAGATACTACGACAGGCGATTCTAGGTTTCGGCTGTCATGCCAATTGGCTGAACTTGCTTGAGGATCAAGATCAATAATAACGGATTCATTATTGGATTGGCTGGCAACGACCGCTAAATTGATAGCTAGTGTAGTTTTTCCAGCTCCGCCTTTTTGAGAAAGGATGGCTATAATTTTCATGTATTCAACTTAATATGTAGTTATTATGTCATGTTAATAATACTATATGTTTATATACAAACATTATTACATTATTACAAGTATTATAGTAGTAATGTATACATGTATACATGATTTTTTCACAAAAACTTAATACAAAAATCGTTGGCCTATCATCTGTTATTAATTAAAGGATGCCAGAATTTTTTTTATATTTTGAGCAGAATTGAAAATAAACAATATTTCAACGACATCATGGCTTACCCTATAGAAACTGATATATTTTTTATAAGGCAAAGTTCTTATTTCCGACAACGTTGCAATTTCATCATATACCCTACCGGCAAATGGAAAAACAGAGAGCGTATTATTTAGTGCCTCAACTATTTCGTCGATAAAGGATTCAGCTTTCACAGGGCTATCTAATGCTATGTATTTAGCTATATTCAATAGACACTCATTAGCCGTGCTGGTTAGTACAACGGTGTAAATTTTCATGTATTAACTGGTGGCTAAACTAGCTCTTAATCTTATTTTCAAATCGTTAGCAAGTTCTTGGTTACACTCAGCTACGCGCCCTGCTTCAGCATCAGCGATACCTGAAATGATGCTATTATGAATTTCTGTTTTAAAAGCCTCACTGACTTGAATTAATGCCTCAATATCCTGCATTGAGAAAAATATTCCTACAGGCCGATCCCGCTTGGTCACAATAACAGGCTCCCTTTGTGCTGAATCCAAAAAGCTACCAAATGAATTTTTTGCTTCTTTAGCCGAAATTGTTTTCATGTCCATACATCCAATGGTTAGAATTGCGAAGTAGATATTATAGCTACTTTATAGAATAACAGGGGAATATCTTATCCACCCAACAACCGATACACACTCGCCCTAGAAATCCCATACTTGCCACACAGGTTCTTGATAGTAATACCGGCTTCTCTATCCTGCCTCATCTGTTCTACCTGCTGCTCAGTCAACTTAGCTTTAGCTCCAAATTGGATACCTTTG
>CAIUVX010000098.1 GCA_903902705.1 uncultured Methylococcales bacterium | reverse complement strand
GTAAAATAAATAAAAAACCGCCTATTCTCGTCTAACTAAAATAGCTGGACGAATATAATTTCATTTCATCGTAATCTATTGTTTTTTTTGGCTGGGTTGATATGCTCTGAATTGCTGCTCTTCCAATACTAAATGAGTCTGAAGGAGCCCCCTATTTCTAACGGAAAATGAGTCTGACAGACGCTTAAACCTCGTTCATGATAAGAGGATGAATCTAATCATGAACATAAACGATCTAAAAACCATAGCGCAATTGGAACAATTTTTAACCGGCACTCAGCCCATCGCCTTTATGGTTGCCAGTGGTCAGGTTGATATTTACCTGGACATCCAGCGCACTCTGGTTAAGTTCAGATACCCCAGCCTGGATAAACGCTCAAAAGGCGTAGTCATGCGCTTTCTTATTAAAATTACCGGCTATTCAAGGCAGCAAATTACACGCCTGATTAAGCAATACAGAGACACCGGCAAGATTGAACGGCAACAGCGTCCTTATCAAGGGTTTGAGCGCATCTATACCGCTGAAGATATTCGCTTGTTGGCCTCACTTGATGAACGGCATGACACCCTTAGCGGGCCTGCCACTAAAAAGCTTTGCGAACGTGCCTTTACTATTTTTAAACAAGCACCCTACCAACGGTTGGCGGGCATCTCCGTTGCACACTTGTATAATCTTAGAAAATCAAAGTGTTATCTTAGGCAACGTTTCACTTTTGAAAAAACACGTCCTAAAGTCGCTCTTATTGGTGAACGGAAAAAGCCAAGGACCAATGGTGAACCGGGCTTTATTCGGATTGACACCGTCCATCAGGGCGATCAGGACAAACAAAAGGGCGTTTACCACATTAATGCCGTTGATGAAGTGACCCAATTCGAGGTGATCTGCACGGTTGAGAGAATCAGCGAACTGTATTTGCTACCGGCTATTGAACAACTTCTGGATTGCTTTCCCTTTGTTATTAAAGGCTTCCATTCAGATAACGGTTCGGAATACATTAATTACAAAGTGGCGGCCCTACTGTCAAAACTACTAATTGAATTCACCAAATCCCGCTCCAGACAGTCCAATGACAATGCCTTGGTCGAAAGCAAAAATGGTTCCGTGATCAGGAAACTGTTTGGTTATGCACATATCCCCCAGCAGTGGGCATCGTTAATCAATGAATTCAATCGCAACACCCTGTTTCCTTACATTAACTACCATCGTCCCTGCTATTTCCCCAAGATCATCACCGATAGCAAGGGTAAAGTTAAGAAAATCTATCCTTATGAAGGTATGATGACACCTTATGACAAATTGAAATCCATTGAAAACGCCAAAAACTATTTGAAACCAGACATCACTTTTGAAATACTCGACAAAATCGCTCTGAGCCAAAACGATGATCAGGCGGCTGAACAACTACAAAAAGAACGCTCTCAATTATTTAAAACCATTAATGAACGAGACTTAAAAAGCGGCTGAGTTAAAAGTCTTAATTTTTCTCTTTTTCACAATACTTCGGACAGTTTTAAGCAGCTATAGCCCCGAAGTTACAAAGCTCTTCGTAAAGCGGAGATGATTTAATCAAACTCAAGTCCAATGCAAAGTTTGAAGAAATGCGTTCAATCATTATCATATTGAAAAACCTATGCTTCCAACTAGAAACAGAAATAGGTTTTCGCTGTGGTGACAGCTGCCTGTCCTGCCACTTAATCAAATTCAAGGCGGTAAAACAGGCGTTGAAATGGCTATGCAACGCTGATTCTGAGCGGGCTT
>CAIUVX010000097.1 GCA_903902705.1 uncultured Methylococcales bacterium | reverse complement strand
TCTTGCAAAGGCATTGCTGCTTAATGTCACCACTAAGGCAACAGTTAACATGGAGAATAGATGGTTTTTTTTCATGGATGATACTTTTATCCCTAATGGTTCAGAAAGTAAAAAATGCGCTCAATTTATGGTTAGCAGGTTTATTGTACTATGAACAACTCAACAAAAATAACAGGTGTGATTTTAGCAGGTGGACGTGCGCGGCGCATGAACCATCAGGACAAAGGGCTAGTGTGTTATCGAAGTCGTCCACTAGTTGATTATGCGATTACCGCGCTCGCGCCATTGGTGCATGACACACTCATCAATGCCAACCGTCATCACGAGCAGTATCAACAGTTTGGCTTGCCTGTGGTTGCCGATCAAACCGATAGTTTTGATGGCCCGCTGGCGGGCATACTCACTGCGATGATTTACAGCGATGCCGATGTATTGCTAATTGTACCGTGTGACGCGCCGCTAATAACCACGGTACATTTGCAAAAATTGCTAACGGTACGCGCTGAGTTGAATGCAGATATAGCGGTGGCATTTGATGGTGAACGCTTGCATCCCGTGTTTTTGGCGATTCATACTCGCTTAAAAACAAGCTTACAAAATTATTTAGCCAGTGGTGAGCGTAAAGTGCAGACTTGGTTAGCACAGCACAATACTGTACAAGTTGATTTTAGTGATGCGCCTGAAATATTTACTAATATTAATACCTTGGCTGAATTGTCTTTGTTAGAAGCGCGACATGATTGATAAATTATGAAGTTAAACTAAAAGCACTTTACAATAAAGCCTCTACCAACCCAACACACCGAGAGCATTATGAAAAAAATTATAGTATTAATAGGTTTACTATTACTTAGCCCGTTGAGTTATGCAGAAGAGCCTTTAGTAGAAAGTTATACGGCTAAGTTAAGCTCTGAGGATCATTTTAATAGTGATGGTCAACGCTTAAAAAATGTCGCTGACATTATTCGTCAAGACCGTGCTAATTATCATAAATTTAATGTGCGTGATAATGAAGATAATGGTGATAGTTTTTTTGCGGATAAAGACAATCGTGAACGCATACCAACTATGCTAAAAAAAGGACATATCGATAAAGAAACTCAAAAAAGTATTCTCAATGGCACTCCTGTTGTTTCAGTGAATATTTACCGTCATTACATCGAAGTCTATTTACAATGAAATCCCTAGTCGCCGCCTTATGCTTATCCCTATTTACTCATTATGCTCAAGCAGTTTGCGACAAGAATGCGGATAAATTAATCAAGGCTTATCCTGAACATTTAGTCGCCTGTGAGAATAACGCTATTGTTTGGCGTAATGGTGAGCGGCAACTTTATGACGATGGAAAACAAAAAACCTTTGAACAATTATTAGCACAAGCTGATATAGAGGATATGTTTGCCTTTCCCTACCCAGTCGGAGTTAATTCATACAATCCACCTGCTTTAAATGTGGATGCAGGACGGATTAGAAATGAAGAATTTTTTAAACGGATGTATGGTGCAACTAAATCAGACGTTCAAGACCATTTAACCACTATAAAATGGTTACCAAAATCAGACGGCGAAACACTTAAAATTCAAAAAACTAATGATGTTGCAATAAAGCTTGAACAAGTATCTAAAGAATTAGATGAGTTACCCGCTGAATTAAAAAAATACGTTATTAATACCTCAGGTACATTTAATTGGCGAGTTATTAGTGGTACAGACAGATTAAGCAATCATTCTTTTGCGGTCGCTATCGATATTAATACAAAATACGCTGATTATTGGCAATGGGCAAAAGGTGCGTATCAATATAAAAATTCTATTCCACATCAAATCGTAGAAATTTTTGAAAAACACGGTTTTATTTGGGGTGGAAAATGGTATCACTATGACACTATGCACTTTGAATATAGACCAGAATTACTGATCTAAAGGAATGGTATTATGCACGAAATGTCACTTTGTGAAGGTATACTGGATGTTTTGCAACAGCAAGCCAAACAACAACAGTTTGTTAGAGTAAAAACCGTCTGGCTAGAAATCGGTAAGTTGTCTAGCGTAGAGCCAGATGCGTTGCGCTTTGGTTTTGACATGGTGATGCAAGGCTCACTGGCAGAATCGGCAACACTGGAAATTATTGAAGTGGATGGGCAAGCATGGTGTTTTGCCTGTCAACAACAGATCATCATAGAACACCGTTATGATGGTTGTCCTTTATGCGGTGCGTATCAACTACAAATTAATGATGGTGAACAAATGCGAATTAAAGAATTGGAGGTAGCTTAATGTGTATCGATTGTGGATGTAGTGCAGGGGATGCAAAAATTGTTGGACACTCACACGATCATGATCACAGTCATAGTCACGACCACGACCACGACCACGACCACGACCATCATCATGAGAATAGACTAAGCCCAGCTCATGCCCACGCACCGACTATAAACCCAGCGCGGATGGTGAAAATTGAGCAAGATATTCTGGGCAAAAATAATCAATATGCGCAAGTTAATCGGGATTATTTTCACCAGCATAAAATTTTTACCCTTAACTTGGTTTCTAGTCCTGGTTCAGGCAAAACTAGCCTATTGACTAAAACGATTGAATTGTTAAAAGCCGAGTTGAGCATTAGCGTCATCGAAGGCGATCAACAAACCAGCAATGATGCAGAACGCATACGCGCCACAGGCGTTAAAGCGGTGCAAATTAACACAGGCAAAGGCTGTCACTTAGATGCACACGGTATCGGTCACGCCATTGAAACTCTTGCTCCCGAAGATAACAGTCTGTTGTTTATCGAAAATGTTGGCAATCTAGTTTGCCCTTCTGCGTTTGATTTAGGTGAAGCACATAAAGTGGTGATTTTGTCGGTGACAGAAGGTGAAGATAAACCGCTGAAATATCCTGATATGTTTGCCGCTGCCGATATTATGCTGCTGAATAAAATTGATTTATTGCCGCACGTCGATTTTGATGTGGCGCAATGTATCGAGTATGCACGGCGCGTTAATCCGCGCATTAAAGTCTTGCAAGTGTCAGCCAGAACGGGCGAAGGTTTAGTTGTGTGGCTACAGTGGCTTAAAGCCAGTCATTCAGTAGCGTTAATTGGTTAACAGTAAAAGTGTTATAACCGCCAGTTAATTTCTTTGGCGGTTTGTTCACCAATCACACATTCATCTAGGTGACTTGCCATGCGCGAGCTTGTTGCAGTTTGCGCTATGCCAATCGCCATAATTTCCGCTTTGCTTTGCGGATACAATGGCGATTGATTAGGCGCGGCATAACCGATGGGAAATAGCGGATAACCATCAGATGTGTATTTGTCTGTTGCGCCAACAGTGTGTAATAACTCATGCACAATCACCACGTTGTTTTGTTGATCGTAATTTTCAGCACCGAAGGCATGAACGATAGCGATGAGTCCTTTATTAAGTCCTAATGAATGCTCAAGATGCCGACCTTCTACAGGTTCGTGGTAATAAACGAACACGCGAATGCGGTGTAAATTAGAGTTTGAATCGGGGGTATTTTTATACGCCCAATAGCGCAGTTTGATACTCCACGCAATAATGGCAAAAATATTTGCGTCGGGTTTGGGTGATTCGGGTGGTTGTAATTTCATCACCGCACCCATCTGTGTTTGCGTTGGCTGACGAATGCTGAGCTTATGGTCAAGACCTTGTTGCTGTATAAATTGGTCTATCGGTTCAAAGACGGTTTTATCCAGCGCGTTGATGTACTCATTGACGCTGGGATTATTGTTGTCGCCATTAATAGGGTAAATCACTACCTGCAAAGGCACAGACCACGATCTCGCCTGCAATTTTTGTATTTTGTCATAAAAAGCTAAGCTCACAAATAGGGTCAGCAGTATGACTATACGCGTAAATTCCCACCAGTTTACTGTGCTAGTTTTTGTGGAGCTTAGTGATTTTTTCATCTATCTTAATCTGGGGGTTGACATAAGAAATGGCGTGTAAGACATGAAATATAACATCGAACAACCGCCTGCGTGAACTTTGCTGGTGTATTTATGACTTGAATCTAGCAAACGTGATAAAAACGAATTTTAACAACTAATCAATTTCGAGGTATTTGCTATGTCTGTTACTGAAACGCTAATGAATGAACATCAGTTAATTTTAAACTATATCGCGTTAATGGAACGCGCTACCAATCATCCAGACACCGCCATTTTATTAGCCAACAGCCATCACTTTATCGATTTTATTCATCAATTTGCCGATAATTTTCATCATGCCAAAGAAGAAGACAGTCTATTTCGCTATCTTGGTGTAGCGGGTGTCCTAACTCATTGCAATCCAATTCCTCAAATGTTGAATGAGCATAGTCAAGCACGAAACTTCGTGCAAACAATGGAAGATGCGTTGCTTAAAAATGACGTAACAGGTTTAGTAACGGCTATGCAGCAATATGCTCGATTGTTAAAAGAGCATATTTTCAAAGAAGATAATATTTTGTACCCAATGGCAGAACGTGGATTGTCCGATAGTGCGAAAACTGCGTTGTTAAATGAATATGCAGATACGGAACAACGCTTAAATAGTGCTGAAATTTGGCAGCGATACCAACACCTTTATACTGAGCTTGCTGATAGTTTTAGCTAAAAACTTAATGGCAGTTTCTCAAGCCTTAAAAACACCCAATAATAGAGTCATGTTAAACCGATTAGAATCCTTTACACCCAAAAGATTATCCATAGCATCATCGCCTAGACCATTCTCAGTTGCCCCAATGTTAGATTGGACGGACACACATTGTCGTTTTTTCCATCGTTTACTGTCAAAACAATGCTTGTTATACAGTGAAATGGTGACCACTGGGGCGTTGCTTCATGGCGGTAGTGATAGGTTTTTAAAGTTTAATGGCGAAGAAAATCCTGTGGCGTTTCAATTAGGCGGTAGCAATCCGCACGATTTAGCCGCGTGTGCCAAAATGGTTGAGAATTATGGTTATGATGAAGTGAATTTGAATGTCGGTTGCCCCAGTGACCGCGTACAAAACGGGCGTTTTGGCGCGTGTTTAATGGCTGAACCTGAACTGGTGGCGGACTGTGTGGCGGCAATGAATCAGGCGGTTTCTATTCCTGTCACTGTTAAATCCAGAATTGGTATTGATGACCGTGATTCTTATGAGGAGTTGGTGCATTTTATCGATACAGTTGCCGAAGCGGGTTGTGACACCTTTATTGTTCATGCCAGAAAAGCATGGTTAAGCGGTTTATCACCCAAACAAAACCGTGATGTGCCACCATTACGCTATGACGTGGTTTATCAACTTAAAAAAGACTTTCCTCAATTAAACATCATCATCAACGGCGGCATTACCACGCTGGAACAAACCGAAACCATGCTGGAACACGTTGATGGGGTGATGGTGGGACGTGAAGTTTATCAAAATCCTTATCTGTTAGCGGAAGTCGATCAACAGCTTTATGGTGCGGATTATTCGCCTGTTTCTCGCCAACAAGTTATCGCGCTATTGATTCCGTATATTCAACAACATCTTGCAGCCAATAACGGTGTGCGCTTAAACAGTATCACGCGGCATATCTTAGGCTTGTTTCATGGCGAATATGGCGCAAGATTATGGCGGCGACATTTGAGTGAAAATGCCTGTCGTGCAGGTGCAACTGAGCAGGTGGTATTGGAAGCGTTAAAATTCACCCAGCAATGATGTTATACTGCACCACTTTTTTTAAACTTGAGACCCAAAAAACATGGAACAGCATTTTGCCAGTATTATCACGGCCATAGGTGAAGATTTAACCCGTGAAGGGCTGGTTGATACCCCAAAACGTGCCGCCAAAGCGTTTAAATTCCTGAACAACGGTTATGAAAAAACACTGGAAGATGTGTTGAATGGTGCGATTTTCAGTGCTGATACCGAAGATATGGTTATCGTTAAAGACATCGAATTATATTCATTGTGCGAGCATCATTTATTACCGTTCATCGGTAAATGCCATGTCGGTTATTTACCCAATGGCAAAGTATTAGGCTTATCCAAAATTGCCCGCGTGGTCGATATGTATGCCCGCCGTCTGCAAATTCAGGAACAACTAACCCGCCAAATCGCCGATGCCATTGAAACCGCCGTCGGTGCAAGAGGCGTTGCCGTCGTTATTGAAGCCAAACATTTATGTATGATGATGCGCGGCGTGGAAAAACAAAATTCGGTGATGACAACTTCATCAATGAAAGGGATTTTCCGTAAAGACTTTAGTACCCGCACCGAGTTTTTAAATTTGATTAACCGATAGTGATATTATCGTTCCAATGCTCACCGCGCTGGAACAATATGAATACCTTACCGTGTTGGAGAGAGATATGCTAACCATAGAGCTAAATACCGAATTGGAAAACACATTAAAAACAATGGCGGAGCAAGAACATATTTCAGTTAATGAAATTATTAATAGATTACTTGGTGCATCTCTTAAAGAAAAACAAGTATTGACGGATGAAGAAAACAGACAACAGCTTTTAAAAAAACTAAGCGTTATTAAGCCTGTGAAATGTAAATATGCCTCAGAACAAATTGTACGCAGTTTAAGAGACTGAACAGTATATTATCATTCCAACGCAGAGCGCATTAGTATCTACACAGTTTTCGCGGCTAAGAGCCGCTCCTACAGAATTTCTGTGATAACACATCAAAAACTTGTAGGAGCGAGCCTTGCTCGCGATTTAAACCTAAACGATAAAACATTTGTGTAGATGCCTATGCGCAGAGCGTTGGAACGATGAATATTAATTAGACATCCATTTGGAAGATAATAATGGCTTTTGATTCAGAATTCCCAGTATTAGAATTATTTATTGATAAAACTCATAAGCTTGAGAACAGTGGCTTTGTAAATAAAATAAGGCAAGAGTTTACTTTGGATATAAATATTGATTTTTCGCGTACAGATGTATTGGAAATTACGAGTATTAGACCAAACCAAGAAAATATTGATGCTTTTATATTAACTTTTAGCGGCGTAGGTTGGGTTGCCGCTTTTTGGCAACCCAACAAAAACAACGAGTTGGGGTTTGCAAATTCCCCGCAACCTACCAATAATTAGATATTAAAGGAACAAAAATGCCTACTATCGACTTATTAGCATTACCACCAATAGCACAACAAGAATTACTCGATTTTTATCAATTTTTAATCGAAAAAAACAAAGTGGTTAAAGAATCAACAGCAAGCAAGCCAGATTTTAAAGTATTCTTGCTTAATGCGCCTAAGATAGATGAAATAGATTTTGAGCGTCAGCGGGATTATCCAAAGGATATAGTATTTTGAAATATTTACTTGATACCT
>CAIUVX010000096.1 GCA_903902705.1 uncultured Methylococcales bacterium | reverse complement strand
GAAAACATTTAAAACTACCTTTTTAGTAGCAGTTAGTAGTTGTCTGCTTTTATCTTCTTGCAGTGAATCTAGTAACAAAGAAATAGATGTTATATGTTCTTACGCTCCTAGCCAAAGTGAGACGATATTAAATTTATCTAGTTCTTTAGGTGGATTAGCTATGGTTTCACAGGCAGTAGCAAGTGCAGCAGGACTGTCAGTTGTTGCCCACAGTAGTGGTGCGTTGATATTTACTGGAACAAGTGGTTATGTGGCGGGTACGATTGGAACAGCGGCACTTTTTCCAATAACAGTAACAATAGGTACTGCTGTAGGTAGTGGAGCAGTTGCAATGGAATTATTATGTGCGCCAAAAAATCACCCAGATGCCATTAAAGAAGTATATGAAATGGCTGATGATGCCATTAAGGAAGTATATAAAATGGCTGATAATATTATAGATAATTAAATGCCCAACAAGGCGTTTAAGGCGAGCGGCTCTGATACGCGCGTGTTATTTATAAGCGTTCGTGCCGCCGCCTTAACTTGGTGTTATGCACATCCAAACTCCACCTTAAATAAAAGCGAAAGTTACACACCATCATTCACCCTGTATTGACTGCTAAAGTTAATTAGGACGAAATGGGAACAGCGCCCATTCCATCCTAATTAAAGCATACTTTTTTTCGGGGAAGATGTGAGGGGTACGCTACGCCAGAATTAAATATTTTTTGAACAGCATAAAAAATATTGAATTCTGCCCTGCACATCAGGAAACGCCACGGCAGTTAATGCAATACGCACTCACATTATCCCATGTATTGATATACAAACAGGCAACAAAGCCACGCTTTCAGCGTGAGCGGCAATAAAGCGCGGGCAGACGTGCAAGCCCGTTCTGACCGCGCTTAAATTGCCGCCAAATCGCTTTGTTGCGATTGCTTTGTTATGCGCCTATTTGATTCTGTAACAGATTCAAAAACAGTGCTTTTGATTGTGTAACAAAATCAAATAATTTACTATTTGAATCTGTTACAGAATCAAATAGGTGAATTTATGCGTGGTGGAAAAAGAGAAGGCGCGGGAAGAAAAGGGCTAGGCAAGACAAAAATATACAGATTGCCAATTGCCATTGAAGACCAAGTCCTAAAGTTATTAAGCGATTACAAAGCAGAGCTAAATACAAAACCGGATGAAAAACCCCGCTTTGAAAACGTAACAAAATCTAAAGAGCCCATAAAACCTGCATTCCCTAGACTTAACAAAGACCAACTTAAAAGGTTTCAGGACTGGCTAATAGATAATAAGTTTGCCAAAAGCAAAGCCGAGACAAGGTATATGACCCAAACACCAAAAGCGTGCAAAACAACGTTCTTAAAGTACATACATCTTACAAACGAATACCTAAACGGATATATCGAAAACATCTGCGAACTATACATAATTGATTAAAGACCCAAAAATCAACCGATTCAGGGATATAATCACCCATAAATCAGCCTAACCAGCTTGTCGGTGATATACCCTGTGACGTGATACAGGGACGTCACAGACCGACCCGTAATCGCATAACACGACGTTAGAACGGACACACGAGGAAACGCAGATGGAATTTAAAAACACTGTACAACGTGTGCCGCTCAACTTATCGTTAGACCTATCCACTTTACAATTAAAGGAAACAACCATGAAATACTCCGCAATTTATTTGCTGGCTCTCATTAACCCTTAGTGGGTGCGCAACCATAGCTGGAAATTCTTCATATCCTGTAGCTATTAGTAGCTCGCCAAGTGAGGCAAAGTTTACTATCACTAATGAAGGTGGAAAAGAAGTTCATAGTGGAATAACACCACAAACAATTACATTAAAAAGCGGAGCTGGTTACTTCG
>CAIUVX010000095.1 GCA_903902705.1 uncultured Methylococcales bacterium | reverse complement strand
CAGCAAAATCATCTTCATAAATAAAATCGTTGCCCGTGTTGTAAGGCGGGTCAATGTAAATCATTTTGACTTTGTTCAAATAGGTTTCTTGCAACAGTTTGAGCGCGTCGAGGTTGTCGCCTTCGATATACAGATTTTCGGTGCTGTCGAAATTAACGGATTCTTCGCGGTAAGGTCGCAAGGTTTTGGCAATCGGCGCATTGGCGTTAAGCAAGGCTTCGCGTTTTCCCACCCAGCCCAGTTGATAGCGTTCTTGCGTACCCTCAATCATTGAGCTGGATAATTCCTGTTTGAGCAAGTCAAAATCAATCTTGCCCTCAAGAACGCAATGCGGAAACAACGCAGCAATCTTAGCCCTGTTGTCGTCAGTTAAATTTGGTGTGTGCAGTTTGAGTTTGTCCATGTTATTTAATTCCGTTAGGCGGTCATGAGTCTGCCGCGTGGTTCTGGAATACTACGCCCTTGCATTTGCGCGGTTTCAAGCCATTCAGCAATGATTTTTTCAGCGTTTAAAACGGCTTCGGTGTAGGTTTTACCATCTGCCATGCAACCCGCCAGCTCAGGTACTTCAACTAAAAAACAGTCATCGTCCTGACTCCAGTAAATAATGAGTTCGTATTTATTCATCAGCATCTAAGCTCCCTAATTTATAGTTCAAAATGATTTGGCGGACTTGTTTAACTTGATAGGGTTTTGTCATGTTCCCCAAAGGTTGCAAATTGATAATTTCATTCACTCCTACCCGCGAAAAAATAAAGTGGTCGCCTTTGATGCGTTGGTCAAAACCCAATCTGAGTAATAATCGGCATAAATCTTCAAAAGCAATATTTTTATCAGAGCTGCCCGATAAAATTGACGTTAATAGTTTTGTGTATTTTCCCATCTTAGCGTGAGCTCACTTTTTACTCATTATTCATTGTTCATTATTCCGCCATGCGCTGGCACGGTTGGATTCTTGGCTAATGTCGCGGTCTTTCCATAGCCCCGCTGCATTAAAAAAATCATCTTCGGTTATGGGTTGTTGCGCGGACAGCTCTGTTGTATCAGGGCTGGCTTCATCCAATAGAATGACTCTGATTTTTTTGCCGTTCCATGATTGTTGATTATTGGGTAAGGTAATCACGCCGTTATGGACGGTTGCTTGAAATTCGACTGCGTTCATGTGCTTGCCTTTGCTGATTATTGCAGTGATGATTTTTGATGTTGTCTTACGTTATTTGAATTCAAACTGATGTTACAAAAGTCGCGTTAACTCTTGGTTCAGTTGACGCAACTGTTTATTGAGTTCGACTTTACGGTTAAATTGCTTTTCTTTCTGTAGCTTGGCTTCCATTTTAAAGCATTCCTGTTGTTTACTGTGAATTTGTCCTATGCGTTCCACTTGGGCTTTGAGCGTTTCGCCTGTTTTGGCTGGCAAGGGTAGCAATTGTCTTAGCAGGTGTTCATAAAGTCCGGCTAGGTCTAATGTAACAGGCAGTTCTGAGCGTTCGCTATCAAGGGCTTGCCAGCCGGTTTCAAAATAACTATCAACCACCCATTTCGTGCTGTCGGCATCACTGGGGTGTTTATACGCAGCTTTGATTTTAATACGGTCGTCCACGGTAAGCTGGTAAATAATAGGAAAGGGAAT
>CAIUVX010000094.1 GCA_903902705.1 uncultured Methylococcales bacterium | reverse complement strand
TGGTGGTGGATGACACTGTTGAACCATCTAGGGTGATTGCTCCTGCTTGGGCATTTAGGGCAATCTTGCCTGTTTGTGAGCTTTGAGTGCCGTTCTGCACATCGGTACTGATTGAACTATTGGTTAAGGCAATCCCATCGGGGGTATTAACAGTAATCTGCCCTGCACTGCCTAAGCTCTTGCTGGAGGAGCTGATCACGCCAGTGTCCATAGTCAGGGCTTTGGCGTTGACGGCGATTGCCCCGCTATTGCCTAGTTTCGCCCCTGAGGAGTCAGTGGTGATTTTAGCGTTATTGCTCAGTTGTAAGGAGCCACTGGCAGACAGAACTATATCACCCGCATTGGCATCCCCGCTGGTGGTGGATGAGACAGTTGAACCATCTAGGGTGATTGCTCCTGCTTGGGCATTTAGGGCAATCTTGCCTGTTTGTGAGCTTTGAGTGCCGTTCTGCACATCGGTACTGATTGAACTATTGGTTAAGGCAATCCCATTGGCGGTATTGACGCTAATCTGCCCCGCACTGCCTAAGCTCTTGCTGGAGGAGCTGATTACAGAGCCAGTATCCATCGTTGCCGTTTGTGAAGTAATTGAGATTGCCCCACTATTACCGAGTTTAGACCCGTTAACACCAAGACTGTCAGTGGTGATACTTGAGTTATTACTCATTTGTAATGGACTGTTTACAGCAAGGTTAATATCCCCCGCATTGGCATCACCACTGGTCGCTGACGAGATAGCCGATCTATCGATAGTGATAGCACCTGAGTTAGCTGTTAAGCTTATTCCAGCCGTTCCAGAATTTACCGTACCGCTATGAATATCGGTACTCACTGTGCTGCCATTTGCTAATTTGATGTCGCCGCTGGTTGCTGTTAGTGTAACCTTACCCGCATCACCTGCGTTGTAGGTAGTTGTTTGCAGAGCTGGGATTGCATTGACATAGGGGTTTGGTTGGTTTGGGACGAACCTATTATAGTCCAGATAGAAGTCCTGCTGAGCTCTGTTCGGATCGTATATACTGTTATGACCATCATTCACATAGCCAGTCAGTCCATTAGTGTTTGATAAGCTCTCGGATTTAATACTAGCGTTATCCAAGGTGATCGAACCCGCAGTAAGTTTGATCTCGCCAGCATTGCCAAATGTCTCGGTACTACTCAGTATTGACGACCCACCTTTGGCGACAAAATCCGTGTTGACATTGATATTAATATTCCCTGCCTTCGGATTAACGGGATAAAGCACAGGAATAATACCAGCGGGAATATAACTTGGCGTGATATTTCCTACGTTTAATGATCGGCTTGATATGGAGGAGCCGTTATTCATGAGTAGCGAATTAGCTTGTATATTTATCGCATCATCACTACTCGTTGGATTAACAGGCGAAAACGATGTTTCAGTTACTATATGCCCGTTATTTAACGTCAATGCACCCTTTGCCAGAACATCAATACCGCTTATTCCAGTAATTTTTTCATTCCCCGTAAAACTGCCACAAAAACCACCACAATCATCGCCATAGTTGCTAGAAACTACACTCGCATTGTTCAAGGTAATATCCCCTCCACGAATAAATGTGATTTCTTCGGCATCGCCACCCGCATTAATAAGGTTAGTATTACTGATGTTGATATTGCCATCCATCTGATTACCAAGGGCTTTTATACCTGTTGTATCAATTGGTACATTATTCTGACTATGGTTTGCCAGCACTAGCAGTTGTATACCATCAATAAAAAGAGGTCGTCTATCAGTGAAGCGGTTCATTGCGTTGGGATCTGGCAGACCTAACGGGGTAAACCCTGTCTGGGCAATTGTGAGATCAACCATACCAACCGTGCTGTTATCAATGCTGATATCGTGTCCGACCAGTGCTAACGTTTCATCGTTGAAAACCTGTACTTTAGCTTGGTTCAAGACTAAAGCACCTGTCTCATTACCGAGAAAACCGAAAGAAACTGGGGAGGAGGCGGAAATAACACTAGGTTGAGTACCATCGGCACGGAAGGAAGAGCCATCACTAAAATTTAGGGTACTTGCAGTGCTGGCATAAAAAGAACCTGGTACATCTACCACAGAACCAGGACCGAAAGTAATGCCAGACGGATTAATGAAAAAGAAGTTTTTGGCAGCATTGGTGATAGTTGTTGCACCAGCTATGGCATCAGCTGGAGTACCGCCAACCTCCCTGTTACCACCTACTCGCAATGTACCATCAATGAAAGAGACCGCGCCCCCAGTCACTCTCGTTATGACATTCTCCCAATTCTGGGTAAAATTAAAATACGCTGTGTCGCCAGAGCCAATATTGAATTGGCTAAAACTGTAAAACAAGTTATCCCCAGCTCTTTGACCACTGTTCTCTTGTATGGGATACACGGCATTACTCGGAGGGGCGTTTATGTTAAGTGGTGTCACTATTTGTAAACTGCCATCCGTTTGGATTTGCGTATCAACTGCCAAAACCGCGCCAAAGGGTAATGTAACAAGGGCAATAATCGCCGAAAAGTGAATACGATTTTTCATAACCAGTTCCCCACCAGAATAAAGGGTGACCAAAAATAAGGATGATTCATAGTGTTAGTATGCAGCAATTCCAACTGCGCTTGCCGTAATGCTTCCGCCTTGCCTTGCCCTTGCGTCAGGTTGCGGTAAAAACTTGTCATCAGTTGCGATGCCGCTTCGTCCGAGATCGGCCATAACGAACCCAACGCACTTTTAGCCTTGGCTCTTAAGGCAGCACCAGCGAATCCCATCGGCGCACGGTCGTCGCCTTCGGCAGTTTCACACGCACTAAAGGTTAATAATTCAAGCGAGCCTTTGTTTCCGCGTAGTAGTGCTTCAAGATCATCCAATTTAAGGATATTGTCGTAAGCCATCAGAAAACTGTTATCGGCATCCGAGGAAAAAATTCCGTGCGAGGCGATATGAATTATTTCGTAGGGTTGTTCGCTTGTGACTTGCTGGCGAAAATTTTCTATGGTGAAGTTTTCATTAAGCAATACATTGTTCTTTAAATTCTTTTTTATGTTATCCAATTCGTTTTCGACACCTGGCAAACTTAATGCTTTTTGCAGTTTTTGCACCGCTCCAGGTTGCCTAAGCATTCTTTCAACACTTCGATCAAGCTCGCGTTTTTTGGTGTCACTGATAGATCTGCTCATCACAGCTCTTGTTCCTAGTAATTCGCGTTCAGCAGGTTCTTCTGCACCTGAGTCTGGCTCTAATATCCCGCTTATTGCTGGCGATGGCAGTTTTTCAACCACGGAACCAGGTTTGCTAAGCCCCGCTAACAGCGATAGATAGGAACGTGATTTTATGTTTTCGCCGCCACTCATTAAACTCATTCCTGGCGACACAGAGACTGCATATTTTTCCAGCACATAATGCTGTCCATCGGATAAAGCTGAAAAAGGTATCAAGCGCAATACGCCATCAGGAACGATCACTAAGGTTTTGATTCCTGCGTTCTCTAGGTCTTTTTCAATCGGCGCGATTATCCACTGATAGAGGTTTTCAGAAGGCTTTCGGTAAGACTTTTTCAAGCCTTTACGCAAAGCATTGGACAACTTGACCGCCGCTTCACGGATGCTGTCCTGTGATACTGAAACGGTATGTTGATGAATGCTTTTACCGATACTCATCAATATTTCAAGCCTGTCTGGCAAAATAATCGGATACAAAATCGCTGCATTAGTATCGATGGTTTCCAGTTCGCTACGTTGCAAACCTTCGATTAGGCAGCGTCCACCAAGAAAATCTTCCATTTCTGTCTGTTTGATTTGTTCGACAGTCTTGCGAGCCAGTAATAACGTCCGCTGCTTAGCTTCGCCATCCTGATTGCCTGCTTTCTTGAGCAAATGATAGGCATAACCTAGATAGACAGGTTCCAAAGTTTCACGAAACGATGACTTTCCATCATGATATTCCACAGGAATGTCCATACGCACCGCTTGAATATTATCCACTGCCCTACCAAAAGCGGCTAGCGCGTAATCATTACGCCCTTGACGTTCATATAGTCTGGCTTTTCGCCACTCCAAATTAATTAACAGATATTCCAAGTCCATTTGATCGACCATCGTGCTTGCTTGCTCACTCAACGCCAGAGCCTGCTCATATTTTCCGTCACTTTCATAAATGTCCGCCAAACTATCCAATAATTCCATCGACAATCGAACATCAGTTATCTTGTCATTATCCGCATAGGCTTTTTCAAGCGCGAGTTTTGCAACGCGTTGTTCTCCCCTAGATTTAGCTATTTCCGCTAAATTCACAAGGAGACGACTCCGTTCATTAGGAGAATCAACGGTTGCAATATTCGTTAATATCTTGTCAGTTTTCGGCAATCCGTCGGTTTCTGGCTGAAATCTCATCCAGTTCAAATCTATTTTCAATGCTAACAGCTTGTTATCCCCTACTTGCTGTTGCGCCAATTTGAAGAATTTCTGTTGTTGTGCAGTATTGCCAAGACCATGATATAAAACGCCTAAACTATTGGCATAACTAGCTTTATCTTGCGGTTTTTCGGCTGAATTGTAAGCGTCAAGTAACGGTTGTTCCGCTCGCTCAAATTTATTCATGGCTAATAGGCTATTGCCAATCACGCCGTTTGCGCGGGTTTGTTCGGGCTTCGTTGCTGCGTGTTGTAGAGCTGAATTCGCCTCTTCTAAAGCAATTTGGTAGTCCCCTTTTTCAAGAGAGCTATTCGCTTTTAGCAAAGCATCCATGTCTTTATCGTCAGCTGTCACTTGCTGGTTAAAGGCTATTGTCAATAATACCAATAACAAAAATATATTCAGGACACGGTTCATTATTGACTCTCCTAGAAAGCATCTAAACGTACTTGAAAGTGGATACCATCGTCTTGTAAGTTTCCATGTTGCTGGATAGTTTTGTTTTCCAAACGATGCGCCCAAAAAAATTCACCGCTGATATGAGGTGCTTGAAACTGAAGACCAACTCCCGTTGAATAAAGATATTGAGTGGTCGGTTTAACAAACGTTATATCGGCATTATTCCATGCTGCCCCATAATCTATAAAAGGAATCAATTTAAGACTGTACTCGGCTTGACTATCACCCAATAGAGGTATGTGTACTTCTGCGCTACCCGTGTAGCCATTATCTCTAACCAGTTGATTTTCACGGTAGCCGCGTACGGTGTAACGTCCACCAACCGCCATGCGCTCAAGTGGCATTAATGGATTATTACTTAACTGCATAGTGCCTCTTAATATCAAGTCACTTTTCACATAAGGCAAATGCCAAATACCTTGTGTCTGCCCTAACCACGCAAAGAATTGGCTATCTGGATACAGAGAATTGCTATTGGTAGACGCACCAAATGAAGCCAAGCCAACGCTAAACGTAGAGCGTAACGCCACCACCACTTTCTCCCAGCGTTCGATATATTCTTGGTTGATACGAACAAATGAAACTTGATTTTTCCCTGTGCGAAATCCAGGTATAAAGGAAAATGAATGTCCTAATAAAGTCGTTTCATTTTGCTTAAAGCCGACTCCAATACCAAACGTTAAACGCCGTTCAAGACTATCGATTAGAATTTGGTTAAGTCCGCCTTCAACTGAAAATGTGCGGCTTTTAATATCGAGGCTTGCCAGAGGTTCTTCGATGATTGAGGTGTTTGAATTATTAAAGGAGAAATAGGCTTTAGTACCGTAATCGCCCAACGGCATCAGCCAGTTACCAAAATATTGCAAACCTTTGCCGCCCAAAGGATTGCTGGTAAGAAACGTTAAATCAATGACATCACCTTGACCTGTCAAGTTACGAACCCATGTGTTAGCACCAATTGCTTCAGCTCCGATTGATGGGGAGCGATAGTTATCCATGATTGCCGAAAACTGATAAGGACGAGCGCGGACTACGTCCAAATCTAACACACTTAGCCCTCGGTCAGCTCCTGGTAATAATCGACCATTGAGATGGTCAAATAGGGGATCTGTTAATAACAGCCGAAAGCGATCTTGAAGTTCGTTCATATTCAATGGCGCGTCTTCATCGGGAAGCAAACGCTTTTTGACATAGCCATCCCGCAACCATCCCGTCCCTTTAATATCAACGTCACCTACTCGTCCTTCGACAATTTTAATTCGTAAGGTTTTTCCCTCAATCGGATTGACTGGAAAGGTTGCGCCAGAGGTTATATAGCCTTTATCGATATAATAGTGCGTCACTAAGCGACGTAATTCATCCAATTCATCGACACTTACTGGCTTATGCAAATAGGGTTTAGCCAGCTCATCAAGCTCATCAGCCGAAAACACGCTATAGCCTTCAAACTTAATAGTATCTAATACAATTTCTTTTGAATTATAATTTTTCCGCACAGAAGATTTTTCTTGTTGTTCTGGCGGAACGTCGATGCTTGGTGATTTTGGTATGGGCTTAGGTATTACTAATGGTTTGGCACTGGGTCTAAGACCGCCTGATTGGTTTAATAGTTCAGAACCATGAATAGCAATATCATCGGCACTATAAACAGAAAAAACAGTCAGCAAAAGCCCCATTCCTACACCTAGTTTATATTTCATACTCCCCCCCATTTTTTTCTCAATTATAATTACGGATTTAAATTACTCCTGATATTACGCATGGTCAATATAAAAAAAGCGGTTTGTCCACAAAAAATACGAACGGATTTATACCTTATATTTTTCGTGAACAATATAATTTACTGCCCCGCAATCGACATCTGTTCAACCAATATTGACCCTGTGCGCACATTGCCGCGATAGTCCACATCATTACCGATGGCAACGATATTTTTGAACATGGTTTTTAAATTACCCGCGATGGTAATTTCTTCGACTGGGTATTGAATCACGCCATTTTCTACCCAAAAACCTGACGCGCCGCGTGAATAATCACCCGTCACCATATTAATCCCCTGCCCCATTAACTCAGTGACTAACAGACCTGTGTTCATTTGTCTTAACAGGGCTTCAAAATCTAACTCACTGGGGGTGATGGTTAAATTATGCACGCCACCTGCATTACCTGTGGTTTGTAAGCCTAACTTACGCGCTGAATAAGTGCTTAGTACATAGCCGCGTAAAATACCGTCTTTAACTATGTCACGCGCTTGTGTAGTGACACCTTCGTTATCGAATACCGAGCTACCTAACGCGCCCAGTAAATGCGGTTGTTCGTAGATATGAATAAAGTCAGGAAAAATTTGCGTGTCTATAGCATCCAATAAAAACGATGATTTGCGATATAAACTACCGCCACTAATCGCACTGATTAAAGCACTCAATAAACCAGATGCTGTTTCAGCACAATACAGCACGGGACAGACACGCGTTGTTAGTGATCTTGCGCCTAAGCGTTGCAAGGTGCGTTCTGCGGCTTTTTTACCGACTTCAATTGCTGGTTCTAATCCCAGCGCGTTTCTTGCCACGCTATACCAATAATCACGCTGCATACTGTCGCCGCGTTGTCCTAATACTGAACAGCTTAAGGAATGACGAGTCGATAAGCGTCCTTGTAAAAAATTCAAGCTATTACCAAATACGCTAATGCCTTGATGACTACTGACGCTCGCGCCTTCAGAATTGCTGATTTCAGCATCATAAAACCGCGCCGCATTTTCGCATTCAATGGCTAAAGCAATGGCTTCATCCGCACTAATTCCCCACGGATGATATAGATCTAAATCGGGAAATTCAGTGGCTAATAATTCTTTGTCTGGCAATCCTGCGTATTCATCGGCACTGGTATAGCGGGCAATACTACACGCCGCACTCACGGTTTCTTTTATAGATTCAGGCGATAAATCGGTACTACTGGCTGAGCCTTTGCATTGCCCAAAATACACGGTGACACCCACGTTCTGACTGCAATCATGCTCAATGGTTTCTACTTCACCTAGCCTTGCGGTCACTGACAAACCGTCTTGCAGACTTAGCCCCGCTTGTGCTGCACTCGCACCTTGGCGTTTGGCTTCGTCCAAGATGTCTTGCACGCTATTTTTTAACTTATTCATTAATTCTGGATTCTGCACGGTCTTCTCTGTGTGGGTTAAGGTGTTGTAGCGCGTCATGATAGCAATATCATCAACGGCTTTCATGAATTTTTGAGCTTTCACATTGATAGTAGGTTAAACCTGATTATAGCGATATTAATGACAGCCAGCCCTTTGAAGGACTGACTGTCATGCTCACACAGATTTAATCCTCTATTCCGAGTTCATATCGGTGGTTGAAAAAAACCATAGCAAACGGTTTTTTTCAACCCTTAGTCTTTTTATATTCATGTTAGCTTATTCTTAACCAATTAATTTTATTAACTTTATTGATTATAATAGTTTATGGCATGAAATTAGCTTAACAATCTGTAAACTCATGTAAAAACTTATCACATGAAACTATTGGTAAACCGTTAACTTACATTTTTAGGAGTAGTATTCCCATGATATTAGATATTATCCTCACAAGTTTTTTTGGTGTAGCTATTTTTTATGCCCATATTTTTCTCAAAAATATGCCCACTGATGAATAAAGTTTAGACCTTCAACTTACAGTGGTTTTCTCATGACCTTTCAGGTTTTAAAAACCTGAAAGGTCTATATCCAGTAACTAACTTAGATTGAAATTACTTTACCACTACCAAGTTATTTCGTCCGTTCATACTACATTCAGCAACTACCCATTAACATTCGACCAACGTTCAGCAATAATTGATAAAAAATAGGTGGTGATAAAAATGAAAACAATAAATCAAAACAAAACATCCGATGTTAATCTTGATAATAATTTTGATGTTTTTTGCCAAGGATTTGACAACGGTAGCTTTTATGGCTTGGAATATATCCTAGAGGATTTTTTTCAGAATACGACGGTGAAACCCGTTAATTCTGTCCAACATTCCGTTGACTGGTTTGGGTTGAACAGCTAGTGCGTCTAACGGACTTTTAACAATCCCTGCATAACTATAACTATCCGCTACACAACGATATACAGCGTGATAAAGTCGTCTATTAGCATGACGACTTTCCGTTTCGTTTTCTCAAAAATAACTCTACGCTTCTGTCGTCATACTTTAAACTTCTCAAAGTTATTACTCAAAACATAACCCTATTGAGCCTTGATTATTTCCGCATATTCCCCGTGTCTGCCAAAGCGTGGTTTTTCTCTTGATTGCCATCGCCTACGCCTCCATGCGTAAGCTCATACATCTTGCCTTTGCTATTCTAAAATCGGAGCTGCCCTTTGACCCAAATTATTCAGTTTAATTGTCGCTTGAGTTTTTGCCAGCAAAACGGTATCTATGTAGCGCATCTTATCGAGCTATAACAGCGTTAACCCATTACCAGAAAAATAGGCAAAACAACCGCGTCCTGAATCTTTTGCTTGATACAGCGCGGTGTCTGCGTGATCCATCAATTTTTCAGACGTGTTGCCGTGTTGGGGATAAATACTAATGCCAATACTCGCGCCAATTTGTACCGTGTTATTGTCGGACAATTGAAACGGCACGGTTAAATTGGCTATCACTTTTAAGGCAATTATTTCAGCAGCTTCGGGGATTTTCAGGTTTTCTAACACCAGCACAAATTCATCACCACCTAAACGCGCCACCATGTCACTCGCACGCAAACAGTCGATAGTTCTTAGCGCAACTTGTTTGAGTAACTCATCACCAGCGGCGTGACCTAAAGCATCGTTCACCGCTTTGAATTTATCCAAATCCATCATGAATACTGCGAATTGGCTGTTCGCGCGATGATTCAATGTGACGGCATATTCTAATCTATCCAATAATTTCCGCCGATTGGGTAAGCCTGTGAGTGGATCAAAAAAAGCCAGTTGTCTAATTTCCTCTTCGGCGGCTTTGCGCTCGGTAATATCGGTAAAAGTTGCCACATAATGGGTAATCTGATTGTCTTTACCCGCTCTCACGGCAGTGATAGTCGCCTGTTCGGGATAGATTTCACCATTTTTACGCTGATTCCAGATTTCACCTTGCCACACATCGGTTTCATTAATGGTTTGCCATATTTGCTGATAAAAAGCCTTATCATGTCGCCCTGAGTTCAATAAACGGGGCGTTTTTCCAATGGCATCAGTCGCGCTATAACCCGTAATTGCTGTAAAAGCCTGATTGACTTTAATAATCACCCAATTGGTATTAGTGATAAACATACCTTCCTGTGATTCAAAAACCGTAGCAGCAATGCGGAGTTCAGTTTCTGCTTGTTTGCGTTCGCTAAAATACTTATCGTTGCACATCAGCAAGAAGCCAAAAGAGGTGATTATCTCGCTGATATAAATGGATAGAGTGGATATATCTTGAATGATACTAGGTTGGAAAAGGTCTAGTACGGGTTGTGTATTCCAGACACCATAATAAAAAACTCGCCCTGCTAAGACGCAAGCACAGCATACAAAAATATAGCCAGTAAATTTATGACTGATAGGGATTTTTTTTTGCTCGTTTACCAATAACAAAAAGCCATTGGCAAGCATTAGTGCCGTATTACTGCTTGCCGCAATAACGGTTTTAGCAGCGAGACTGTGCGTGATTTGAAAAACAGCAGCGTGTATGACAACGACAACAACAACGAACCAATACACCCATCGTACAGAAGTATTTATACCTTTAAATTCCACCAAGGCATGGAAAAAAAAGGCCAGTGCCAGTAGATTTAAAGTAAAACCTACTCCGAATTCAAAAAGAATCGGAAAAGCATGGGTTAGTGCGGCAAAAATACAGCCTATTCCTAGTAACAGCAAAGCCATAGCCCAGCGACACAGACCTTTAACTTCGCCTAAATAACCCCGCGATACGGCGAACAAGCCAGCACTCATTAACAATGCAGCAACTGTATTAAAAATAAGGGCAGTGAATGGATCAGTGTGCATAAAAATAATGCCTTTATCTGAAATACAGTGGGTAATCAAACAATCACTTCCCACAAAGGAAAGAATCATATTAACTCATGTTACGCACACAGCCCCAAAAAGTTATAGTTTTCAATATGGAAAAAGAAAAGCTAACTCCGTAAGAGGGGTAGAGCTTGCGAAACCCATCACAAAGCCTACAGAATACTTTCACGGTCTCGTTAGCGTGTTCGGTCTTACGACTTAGTGATGTAAGGCACGCAATAAATTGACATAATCCTCAGCAGTTTTGGAATCTGAACTCCTTAAGGATTTCACTTTTTTACAGGCATTAATCACCGTGCTGTGATCGCGTCCACTAAAGGCGGCACCTATTTCAGCGAGGCTGTGTGAAGTTAGTTCCCTTGCTAAGCTCATGGCAATTTGCCGTGGACGAGTCACCGATTGGCTTCGGCTTTTGGACAATAAATCAGCGATGCGAATTTTGAAATAATCGGCAACGGTTTTTTGAATATTGTCGATATTGACCAGCTTATCTTGTAAGGAAATTAAATCGTGCAAGGCTTCTTTGGTAAATTCAATGGTAATTTCTCGCCCTGTAAATTGTGCATTAGCGATGACTCGTCTTAACGCGCCTTCTAGGTCTCTGACATTGGAAGGAATGCGTTTGGCGATAAAAAAAGCCACTTCTTGCGGTAATTTTATAGTCGTTTGCGCGGCTTTTTTCATCAAAATAGCCGCTCTGGTTTCCATATCTGGCGGTTCAATGGACACGGGTAATCCTGAACCAAAGCGTGATTTTAAACGTTCTTCAAGCCCGACAATTTCTTTGGGATACTTATCGCAAGTCAAAATAACTTGGTGTTTTCTATCCAATAGACTGTTAAAGGTGTGAAAAAACTCTTCTTGTGAACGTTCTTTACCTGCAAAAAACTGAATATCGTCAATTAACAGCACGTCAATGGCACGGTAATATTCTTTAAAACTATTGATAGAGTTTTGCTGTAAGGCTCTGACCATATCCTGAACAAACTTTTCCGAATGTAAATAAACAATGGTTGCCGAAGGATTTTTGGCAAATATTGCATTACCAACGGCGTGCATTAAATGGGTTTTCCCCAAGCCTGAACTACCATAAATTAATAATGGATTATAGGCTCTACCTATATTTTCAGACACTTGTAACGACGCAGCTCTGGCTAATTGATTGGATTTACCTTCAACAAAATTATCAAAAGTAAACGCTTTGTTAAGGAAGTTAGGACTTGTTTTTTTAGTTTCAGTGGGTTTGCTTGTTTTTTTGGCAGTTGTTGCGGCGGGGGCTACTGAATTTTTAGAACCAATTTCCATATTTAACGCTAGCGTACCATTGGAAAACTCTCGAATAGCGTCTTCTATTTTGCCAAAATAATGCTGTTTAACCCAGTCTAATACAAAACGATTGGGTGCAAGTAAGGTTATTTGACTGGCATTCTCTACCGACTGAAGCGGACGTATCCAAGTGCTGAAATCTGAACCAGATATTTCATTTTCAAGTTTAGCAAGGCAGTTATTCCAGATTGAGTTCATGTGCAGTTGATAACAATTTGAGGGGTGTAAAGAGATATGTCACTATACCCTAACAAAACATTACACTACAGAATTGACAGGGGGCGTTGTTTATTTTATCATCGGTAGTCTTTTTTATCCGTTTTTGTTATCACTCATCCGTAGGCTTCAAGTAAAATGAAAAGAACATACCAACCCAGTAAATTAAAACGCGCTAGAACCCATGGCTTTCGTGCCAGAATGGCAACGGTCGGCGGTCGCAACGTAATTAAAGCACGCAGAGCAAAAGGTCGCGCTCAACTAACGCGTGTGTGAAACAACACACTTTTAGTTTTCCCCCAGAGCATCGGTTAAAAACCCCTGCTGACTATAAAAAAGTTTTTGCTAAGCCTGTAAAATCCAGTGACACCTATTTTACCCTGTTAGCCATTCAAAATGATCTCGATTATTCACGGCTAGGCTTGGCAATTGCAAAAAAAAGTATAAAAAAAGCAGTGCATAGAAATATCATTAAACGCACTGTCAGGGAAAACTTTAGGCTACAAGAAAATCTGGGAAATATAGATATTGTCGTTTTGGCTCGTAGGGAAGCAATTGGTGTTCCGCTGGCATTATTAAGAAAGTCTTTGGAAAAGCATTGGCTTAGGTTGGTAACCCGATGCGCTTCGTACTCATAGCACTTATAAAGTTTTATAAATACTTTATTAGCCCCTTGCTTGGGTCTAACTGTCGTTTTTATCCAAGCTGTTCAAGTTATTCCCTAGAGGCATTGACGCGTTATGGCGCGATGATTGGTTTCTATCTCACTCTCAGAAGATTATTAAAATGCCATCCCTTTCATGAGGGTGGCATTGATCCTGTTCCAGAAAAATTTGGTAAAAAGAATGGATAATATAAGATTTATACTGGTCGTTACCTTTGCAATGCTTATTTTTATGCTGAGTCAAGCATGGCAACAAGACTATGACCCAAAGCTGCAAGTTGCTGAAACGGCGAATACTCCGATTAACGCGGATGATTTGCCCACTACAGCGAATGGCACAAACACAGAGTCAGCAACAAGTACAAGTGAGCAAACTGTTTCCGTACCTGTAACAGCCGCAGTAGTGGCTAAAACCATCAAAGTTAAAACCGATGTGATTTCATTAGAAATTGACCCACAAGGTGGAAGCATTATTAACTTAGATTTACTGACTTACCCTGTAGAAAAATCTAACACCACTGTTGATTATTTACGCAGCTTAGTCGGTATGGAAGTTGCGGAAAAAAATACCGCACCTGTCAGATTATTTAACAGTGACCCAAAAAAACTATTTGTGGCACAAAGTGGTTTTATCACCGAAAAAGATTCAGCAACCGCACCTAATCATTACAGTGTTTTTAGTTCTGAAAAAGACAGCTACACCTTAGCAGAAGGGCAAGACAGCCTGTCTGTACCGTTAACGTGGACAGATAATAACGGGCTAGTGGTCAGCAAAGTATTTACCTTTAAACGTGGTAGTTACGCAATAGCTCTGGAACAAAGCATACAAAACAACACCAATAAACCTTGGGTAGGCAGACAATACAGCCAACTATTGCGCGTCCCCAATACCGAAGGTAAAGGCAATATGCTCACAGGTGGCATGAGAGCTTATGATGGTGGTGTTATTTATACTGAAAAGAATAAATACCAAAAAGTCAGCTTTGATGATATGGCTAAACAAGACCTTGAAAACACCATTACCAAAGGTGGTTGGGTTGCCATGATTCAACATTATTTTGCCTCTGCGTGGATTCCACCCGCAGACCAAGAAAATAAACTGTACACCGATGAATTAAAAGATGGTCGTTATCTAATAGGCTCTTATTCGCCATCAATCACTGTACTCAACGACACCACCACTAAATTTTCTGCCCAATTATTCGCAGGGCCTAAAATTCAGCCCATGATGGAACAAGTAGCCAATGGTCTGGAATTAACCGTGGATTACAGCGTGTTAACGTTTGTTGGTAAACCCATTTATTCGCTACTGAATAAAATTCACAGCTTTATAGGTAACTGGGGGCTAGCTATTATCGGCGTGACCATGTGTATCAAACTGTTGTTTTTTCCGCTATCACAAGCCAGTTTTAAATCAATGGCGAAAATGCGCAAAATTCAGCCGCGTCTGAAAGAACTGCAAGAACGTTTTGCTGATGACAGACCGCGTTTTAATACTGAAATGATGGCATTGTACAAGAAGGAAAAGGTCAACCCATTGGGCGGCTGTTTACCGATACTGATACAAATCCCTGTGTTTATGGCATTGTATTGGGTACTGAGTGAAACCGTTGAATTTCGCCAAGCACCGTTCATGTTATGGATACAAGATTTATCCATACAAGACCCGTTCTTTGTTTTGCCCGTTATTATGGGTATTTCCATGAAAATTCAGCAAGGGCTTAACCCAGCACCGATAGACCCGATTCAAGCGAAAGTCATGAAAATGTTTCCTATCGTGTTTACCGTGTTCTTTTTATTCTTCCCTGCTGGCTTGGTTTTGTATTGGGTTATCAACAACACCCTGTCGATTATTCAACAAACCATTATCACTAGGCAAATAGAAAAAGCACCTTAATATAAAAACCGTTCGTGGTGAGCTTGTCGAACCATGAACGGTTTTATCCCCCCTTCGACAAGCTCAGGGCGAACGGTTTGACTGAACCTGTCATCAAATCCTAAGGCGTTGAATCAATGCTAAACCACACCGACACCATCGCCGCTATCGCCACGCCCTCAGGGTGTGGCGGTGTTGGCATTATTCGCATCTCAGGTTTATTAGTTGCCGATATTGCAAAACAATTGCTCAACAAACCCATCACCCCGCGCCACGCTGTTTACTCATCATTTCTTGATTATGACGGCAGCATTATCGACTCAGGTATCGCTTTATACTTTCCTAATCCCCATTCCTATACAGGCGAAGACATTCTTGAACTGCAAGGACACGGCGGCGTAGTCGTCTTAGACATGGTATTACGCCGCGTATTAAGCCTAGGTGCAAGACTTGCCAAAGCAGGCGAATTCACCGAACGCGCATTTTTAAACAACAAACTCGATTTAGCTCAAGCCGAAGCGGTTGCTGATTTGATTACCAGCAGCACTGAACACGCAGTGCGTTCCGCACAAAAATCCATGCAGGGCGTATTTTCAGAACAAATAAACCAACTGGTAGAAGAACTCACCGAATTACGAATTTATGTGGAAGCCGCTATCGATTTTGTCGATGAAGAAATCGACTTTCTTGGTGATGGCGTTGTCGAAACCCGCTTAATCCGTTTATTGGAACGAATAGCACAAATTCAAAAAACCGCCAAACAAGGGCGATTACTACGCGATGGTATGACTATCGTACTGGCAGGAAAACCCAACGCAGGAAAATCCAGTTTACTCAACGCACTGGCGGGACACGAAGCGGCTATTGTTACTGATATTGCAGGCACAACCCGCGATGTATTGCGTGAACGCATTCAACTAGACGGAATGCCGCTACACATCATCGACACCGCTGGCTTGCGTGATAGTGACAACAAAATAGAACAAGAAGGCATTCGTCGTGCGTGGGCAGAAATTGAAAAAGCCGACAAAATCTTATTACTCATTGATGCCAGAGCTGACGAAGACACCGAACTATTAGCCGCCCTGCCCTCTCATATCGACATCACCAAAATTTACAATAAAATAGACCTGCTAGGCATTGCGCCAAAAATTGAACAACACCAACACCAAAGCGAAATCTACCTATCCATCAAAACAGGTGCTGGACTAGAGCTACTCACCGAACATCTCAAACAAAGCGTCGATTTTAACGCCAACACCGAAAATGTTTTTATTGCCCGCAGACGACATATCGAAGCCCTAAACCAAGGTTATGAATCAGTCAGCAACGCCTTAATCCAATTACAAACCAGCCTTGCAGGTGAATTAGTCGCCGAAGATTTACGCCTAGCACAAAACAGCCTAGCCGAAATCACGGGACAGTTTAGTTCCGATGATTTATTGGGAAAAATATTTTCCAGTTTTTGTATTGGCAAGTAATCAACCACTTGTTTAACGACTGCCAGTCCTTTAAAGGACTGGCAGTCGTTGGGCGTAAAGGCTAAATATTGCGGTATAAATCCCAGTATTTTACTTTACACAACAATAATCAACGCGCAAAATGAGCCATGTTTGGAAGAGCAGTTGACACTATGTGATTAGGTACGCAAAGTTTCAACGAGGAGACTTTGATATGCCTCACCACCCACCCCCATTCAGAGCTGAACGCCGCGCTCAGCCACGTCGCGTAGAAGATCGCGTTGTTGATGATCTGCATAAAACCTTTTCAACGCCTCATTGCCATGCGTGTCTGGAACATAAAAGCGATGGCGTGCTGTTGTTAAATAACGAAACTCAAGTTATTTACGCGACCTCACAAGTGAATGCAATTTTAAAAAAGTACGACTTGCCACTTGCCTTATCGCCCAAATTTACCCTGCACCAAGCGCATCATGCGTCCTGCTTTGCCGCTTTCGCCAACGAAAAAAATCACCAAGCCAATCTACTCTGTTTATTGTTGGAAGGTGAAAACGAGCGTGACCTATTACTGCTTAACTGCTTTCAATTACCCAAACCCACCGAACCCGATTTACACCTCGCCCGTTACATGATTACCCTGCGTGATCCTAATCACCAGCCTTCTCAGCAATGGCTGCTTTTTAATAAACAATTCAATTTAACCACAACCGAAGCGCGGCTGTGTCGTGCGTTTGCAGATGGTTTAACTCTTAATGACTACTGTGAAAAATGGCACATTGCGACCAGCACGGCACGCAGTCAACTCCATAGCGTATTCAGTAAGACCGCTACACATAGACAATCCGATTTGCTACGACTGATTTTTTTGTTCACACGCACTTAAAAAAAGTGAATTTATCCATCATTTGATGGATGCAGTGCTTGGATTATTTCGTATATAGTGCGAACCGCAATAAGAAGAAAAAATCAATTGGCGACAGCGGAGCTACATGATTATTTGGGTGTGGTTTTTTGTCACTAAAAAAATTAATTTATGAGGAGAATAATCATGAACAAGTTATATCAAATACTTATTGTGACAGTCATCACAGTATCTGCTATGAATGTCTATGCTGGGTCGGAGAGAGATGATGATGGTAAACACTCAGTGACTACCCATAACTATAACACTGGAGTAATTCAGCCCTATGCCAAGATACAAGGCAAGAGCTATGGTGATTGGGGGGCTGAATGGTGGAAATGGGCTTTAAGTGTTCCGTTTTCTCAAAGTCCCATCACGGATGTTACGGGTGAATATGGAAGCCAGAATCAACAAGGACAAGTCTGGTTTCTTGCTGGTACTTTCGGTGCATTTGCAGAACGGACGATCACAATTCCAGCCAGTAAATTTATTTTCTTTCCACTCGTGAATAGTGAAAACGATTTCCCATGTCCAGACCCTACTTTCAAACCTGCACTAGGACAAACGATGGAGGATTTTCTGACTTCTGGGATAACTCCATCTTATGATCTTTGGGTTACGGATTTAAATAAAACTTTGTCAGCTAAAGTGGATGGAGTTGAACTGAACAATCTAACTAATTACCGTGGAATCTCTCAATTAACAAAATTTACGGCTGATCCTAGTCAAATAGCTTTAGATCCATGTATTACAGGGGAGCAGCAAGTTATGGTTTCGGATGGTTTCTGGCTTATGCTTGCCCCACTTAAATCTGGAAAACACACAATTGAATTTTCCGCTTACGATACATTGAATCCATCGTGGGCTCTTCATGTGATCTACCATGTCACCATCAGCAAAGAAGCACAAGATAAACGGTAAAGTTGTGCATCATGCTGGAATTAAAACGTATGGGGCGGGTTGAATAACCCGCCCCACGTTCGGGCTTGCCGTACCCGACTTTTGATTAATACGACTATCGGGTTACGCTATCGCTAACCTACAACTAACTTGATTTCTTGAGCGTGATAGTTTTAATTTCACTGCTAAAACTGCCTTGTGCTAGTCGAGTTTCGACAATGTCTCCCAGTTTTAATTGCGCTGTAGAGCGAATAATTTGCCCAGAATTCGGATTGATAGTCAGTGCATAACCGCGATTAAGTGTGGCTAATGGACTAACTGCGTGTAAGGTTTGACCAGCAGTCGCTAAGCGTTGCCGATGTTGTTTAAAGCGTTGTTCAATCACAGACAGTAGACGATGACTCAAATACCGTTGGCGTTGTTGATAGTTACGAATGGTGACGGCAGGATTGTGTTGCCACAGTTCGGCGGTTTTGATTGCCAGTAGATTTTGCTGGTGATGCAGTTTGTGGTGCATAGCCTGAGTTAGCCTGAGTTTCAAGGCATTTATCTGTTGATTATTATCCGCTAGTTTTTGTTCAATAGATTGCTGTGCTAAGCGTTTACTGAGCCAATCTACTGATTGTTGATGCTGGCTTAATACGCGCTGTATCTGCTGTTGTAAGCGTGATTCTAATTGAATAAAGCGTGCTAACCATTGTTCCGAATCTGGGCTGGCGAATTCTGCGGCGGCTGACGGTGTGGGAGCGCGAAAGTCGGCAACAAAATCAGCAATGGTGACATCGGTTTCATGACCGACAGCGGAAATAATTGGAATATTACTGGCAAAAATAGCACGCACTACGATTTCTTCATTAAATGCCCACAAATCTTCCAACGAACCGCCACCGCGTCCGACAATCAATACCTCACATTCTGCGCGTTGATTGGCTATTGCTATTGCCTTGCTAATGTCATATTTGGCTTGTTCACCTTGCACGGCAACAGGATAAATAACCACAGGAATAGCGGCAAAACGGCGTTTTAATACCGTTAATATATCGTGTAGAGCCGCGCCTGTCGCAGAGGTAATCACACCGATAGCCTTCGGTAACACAGGCAAGCGTTGTTTATACGAGCTATCGAATAGCCCTTCTTCTGCCAACTTATACTTTAAATCATCAAAAGCACGACGTAAATCACCCTCACCAGCGGCTTCCATGCTGTCAACAATCAGTTGATAATCGCCACGCGGCTCATACAAACTGACTTGGGCTTTAACAATCACTTGTTTACCGTTTTCTAGTTTGAAATTTAGCCTGCGTTGTTGAGTACGAAATAACGCGCAGCGTATTTGTGCATTGGCATCTTTCAGAGTGAAATAAGAATGCCCTGAACTGGGGGTGCTTAAATTGGATAACTCACCTTGCACACGCACTGTCATAAAATACTCAGCGAGTAATTGACTGGTGGCACGGTTGAGCTGAGTAACAGTGAATAGCGTGTGTTCGTCTATGTCCATCATATAAAAATAGTTTGGTTTTATGCCGCATAAAGTCAAAGTCTAATATAATGCCCGAATTATCTTCGTTTATTTTTCAGGAATCTACCAAAAATGAATCCATCTGAATGGTTCACCGAACAAGTTCCCAGCGCGGGAACTGCTTTTTCATTAAAAATTAAACAAAAGTTACACGAGGAACAATCTGATTTTCAGTTCCTTGAAATTTACCAAACGGAAACGTTTGGTAATTTGATGGTGATTGATGGTTGTACGATGGTGTCTACCCGCGATAACTTTTTCTATCATGAAATGATTAGTCATCCTGCGTTGTACACGCATCCTAATCCTAAACGGGTATGGATTATTGGCGGCGGTGATTGCGGCACATTACGCGAAGTATTAAAACACCCGTCTGTTGAACACGCGGTACAAATTGATATTGATGAGCGCGTTACTCGTCTTGCGGAAATTTATTTTCCTGAGTTATGTGAGTCTAATAATGATCCACGCGCCGAGTTGAAATTTATTGACGGTATTAAATGGGTTAAAGAGGCTAAGCCTAATTCAGTTGATATTATCATTGTCGATAGCACAGATCCTGTAGGCCCTGCCGAAGGTTTATTTGGTGAAGCGTTTTATCGTGATTGTTTTAATTGCTTGTCAGAAAATGGGCTGTTGGTTCAACAAAGCGAATCAGCGTTACTGCATTTAAAGCTGATTGGTGAAATGCGTGATGCCATGAGTAATGCGGGTTTAAGTCATCAGCAAACGCTGTTTTTCCCACAATGTTTGTATCCATCAGGTTGGTGGAGTGCGACTATTGCCAGTAAAGCGGAATTGTCTGCTTTTAGAGAACAAGACTGTGCGAATAAACCGTTTGATACTGTTTATTACAATACCGATATTCATAAAGCATCGTTAGCGCAACCTGAGTTTTTTAAAAAAGCTTTTCCTTTATAAATTTTTAGACTGCTGAAGTTTTAAAAACCTCAGCGGTCACTTTTTTCCATTACCAGAGATTACTGATATGTTTGATCCTAAAGCCATTGATGATATTGCTAGTAAATTAACGGCAGCATTGCCCTCAGGTTTCAATAACCTAAAAGAAGACATGGAAAAAAACTTCCATATCGTGTTACAAACTGCCTTGGGGAAACTAGATTTAGTCACCCGTGAAGAATTTGAAGTCCAAAAAGCCGTGTTAGCCAAAACCCGTTCCAAACTAGAAGCACTAGAACAACGGGTCGCTGATATAGAAAAACAAGTGCTGACTAAAGAGGAATTGTAAACAGCTAATGGAATTAGCCGTTGTCTTTAGTCGAGGTCGATCAGGCATAGAAGCCCCGTTAGTTACTGTGGAAGTTCACGTTGCTAACGGGCTACCCGCACTCAATATTGTCGGCTTACCCGAAGCCGCCGTTAAAGAAAGCAAAGATCGGGTACGCAGCGCGATATTAAACTCGCGTTTTGATTTTCCCATGCAGCGTATCACCGTTAATCTTGCTCCCGCTGATTTACCCAAAGAAGGCGGACGTTTTGATCTTGCCATCGCCCTTGGTATTCTTGCCGCTTCAGGGCAAATTCCCAGTATTAATTTGAATCAATATGAATGTGTCGGTGAGCTATCATTAGGCGGTGATTTACGTCCGATTAAAGGCATATTACCTGTTGCGATACAAGCCAGAAATAACCATCGCAAACTGATTTTACCCAAAGAAAATACTGCCGAAGCCGCGCTGGTCAAAGGCATAGAAATTATTCCTGCGGTGCATTTATTAGAAATTTGCGCCTATCTGAATGGGCAAAAGCAAATCCCTGTGGAATATGCCCAGCCTACTCAACAGCGAGTCGATGAAGGCTTGGATTTTTCCGATGTTCATGGTCAATATCATGTCAAACGCGCTTTTGAAATTGCCGCCGCAGGTGCGCATAACTTACTGATGCTAGGTCCACCAGGTACAGGTAAATCCATGTTAGCGGCGCGGTTGCCGACTATTTTGCCGCTACTCTCAGAACAGCAAGCCCAAGAAACTGCCGCGATTGCTTCGATTAGCGACCAAGAGTGGGATGTTCACAATTGGTTAAAACCGCCGTTTCGGGCGCCCCATCACACTGCCTCAGCCGCTGCTTTAGTTGGGGGTGGTAGCAATCCACGACCAGGTGAAATATCACTCGCACACAATGGCGCGTTATTTCTTGATGAACTCCCAGAATTTGATCGCAAAGTCTTGGAAGTATTGCGTGAACCATTAGAATCAGGGCATATCACCATTTCCCGTGCTGCCCGCCAAGTCAATTTTCCTGCCCGTTTTCAACTGATTGCCGCAATGAATCCTTGTCCCTGTGGTTATTTAGGTGATAGCTCAGGACGTTGTCATTGCACCTCAGAACAAGTCATGCGTTACCGTGCCAGAATTTCAGGACCATTGCTGGATAGAATTGATATGCACCTTGAAGTTCCCAGAGTGTCGCATGAAGTATTACGCAACGGCTCACCACAAGGTGAGGAAAGTAGCGCGACTATAAGAGTGCGGGTGGTGGCGGCGCGTAATCTTGCCGTTGCGCGTCATGGCAAAGCTAATTCAATTTTGACTGCTAAAGAAGTCAAACAATTATGTGTATTATCAGCGCAAGGCTATTCATTATTAGAGCAAGCAATGGATAGATTCGGCTTATCCCACCGCGCCTATCACCGTATTTTAAAACTGGCGCGTACTATAGCCGATCTCGCACAATCACCGCAAATTGAAATCAACCATTTAAGTGAAGCGATTAGTTATCGGAAGTTGGATAGAAAGTAGGTGCGATAAATCGCGTTATTCAGCAGTCACCAATATCGCTTTTTCTTGTGCAATGCCAATACTGGCAATTGCACCCGAATTAAAATGCAGAAAATCGCTTTCAATACCGTCTGAGAATATCACGCCATTAATAGGCATCAACGATTCAATCACCAGTTTTATTTTTTCCGTTAAAACACCTGCCACTAAATCAGCTTGCGTTTGTTTGCTTTGAAACGGTTCACGCACTGCAAACATCAGTTGATCTGCGGCTAAATTGATAGTGTGTTTTTCGGGTATTTGTTGTTCGAGAAATTGTTGAATGCCTTGACTCATATTAAACACAGAACTCAGCCAACCTGTTGAACCTGCTTGGGTGGAGACAATAATGCCAGATGATGAATGCTCTTCGGTTTGTTGTAGGTATTCAATACGGTAACGCGCCGATACATGGCTTGACGCACCGATGAATAAATCATTAAACGCCAATAAACGTTGACCATCATTTAATGTCGCTTCGGCAAGTGTGGCAACTTTGGTATTAAATCGATTAACCAACACGTTTTCTACCGCACCCATAAAATTATCACTATTAAACGGTAATAATACGCCGTCATAACGGGCAGTATCTGGATTGATGGCAATGATAGGAATGCCATTAACATATTTTGCGGTGTTTGCCACTAGCCCATCTTGCCCGACCACAATCACTACTTGATTTTGATTAAACAAAAACGAAGGCAAAAAATTCTGTTCAACGATTTTGTTTTTTAATAGCGTCGATAACTGTCGCTGAACCTGCGCCAGTGATTGATGAAACTGCTCATGCTCTTGTTGATAGTCATTAAAATCACCACCTGAACGCTCGATATAAAACTGAGTTTGCGCTTGCGTGTTAAAGCGTTCAATCAGGGTTTCGAGGCGGGTTTTTTTCTTAACTAGAATGGCGTATTCAATGGTCATCGCGCTTGTTACTTAGAATAGAATCTAGCAAGTCTGGGCTAATGTTGAGATTACCAATTTTTTCCGCATTTTCCGCCAATTGCCTAAAGGCGAGAGCAATATTAAAACGCGGGTCTGGATTATTGCTGAGTGCGGTAATCATGCGCCAATCCATGTCTTTATAGGGTTTGAGGGTAGCATCCAGCACATAACCTTGGGTATCGGCTTCTTTTCTGGCATTAGCGGTTTGCTGCTCAATTAACAGTTTGCGTTGGTTTTCAATGGCAATATCGGCTTGCACTTTCATTTCTCGCAACACCCGCTCGTTATTGGCTTTTTGCACTTCCGCTTCCATACGTTTTTCATCAATTTGTTTCTTCTTTTCTTCTACGGCAATTTCGGTATTAAGCTCTGATTCTTTAATACGCCGCTCTTGCTCTACTGCAAAATTGCGCCGCTCATAAACCGCTTGATCAGCTTCTTGCGATAATTTTTCGCGGGTTTCAGTTTCTAACGCGCGTGCCATTTCGGGCGTGGCTTTGATGGCAAGAATATTCACTGTCAATATTTCAATGCCTAGGGTAGTTAGGGCAGGAGAGGTTTTCAGTCCTTCGGTAATTTTGGTTTCCACGGTTTTGGCAGAGCGAATAGAATCTTTCAAACCTAAGCCGTGAATAAATGCCGACAGCGTGGTTTGCGCCTCATTAATAATGCGCTGATTAAGTTTTTCGGTATCGTTCTTTTTAGAAACGCCATTCTGGTCAACGGTAAAATCTAACAACTCTGCTAGTTGTTTTTGATTGGCAATTTTATATGTTACCTGTCCTTGAATAGAAATGCTTTGATAATCGTGGGTGGTTTCATTAAAAATAAAGGGTAAGTCATTACTACCGATAGGAATCGCAGCAATAGAACTATTGGGGGTAAAGTAGAAAAATGACAAGCCCCGTCCTTCTCTGGCAATACGCCCATTCTTGAAATGTATGACGTAAGTCATAGCATCAAATTTGATATAACTGATTCCTAACATGGCTGACCCTTTGGTGGTGGCAAACTTAGGAGTAAATAGTAGCAAATTATGTGAGGTGGATGGGGATTAAGTTTGTGGGTGCGAATAAATCCGCACATACAAAAAATTCTTCATCTTCAATCAATTCCCGACTACGCTCTGTCGCCTGCTTTTTTAGCCACGGTATATTCCAAAATACATAATATAGAGCTAACGCACAATAAAATGATAACGTTCGTGGTGAGCTTGTCGAACCACATTCACGCTTCGACAGGCTCAGCGCGAACGGTTTTTTAATCATTTTATTGGCTGTTAGCTATAGTATCTCACTTACAAAATCCTTAACGGTGGGCAGTGACACGCTGCGTGGGAACGAAAAAAACACACATGAATTTACGCCACCTATATCTAATTATTGGATAATGCTATCGAATATCATCGTTTCACTTGAGAAACACACCTGTTTATAATTGACTCCAACAAAGAAGTGCATAACTGTCACTTCACTTTAGAGGATATAAATGGTGAATAAAACCAACATCTTACCCGCGTTTAAACCCGCATTAGGTTTTACCTTGCTGTACTTAGGTTTAGTGGTGTTAATTCCACTCAGCACCTTGCTGTTTAAAACCTTAGCTCCCGATTCGTTACTGAGTTGGCAGGGTTATATCAATATTATCAGCAATGAGCGGGTACAAGCGGCGTTTAAAGTCAGTTTTTTGGCGGCGTTACTGGCTGCGGCGATTGCGTTAGTGTTGGGTTTTGTGATTGCGTGGACGTTGGTACGCTATACGATTCCTGCTAAACGCTTTTTCGATGCCATTATTGATTTGCCGTTTGCGTTGCCGACGGCGGTGGCAGGGATTGTGTTGGCTTCGTTATATGCACCCAATGGTTTACTGGGTAAGCCGCTCACCGAGCTGGGTTTTAAAGTGGCGTTCACGCCTGCTGGAATTGTCATCGCGCTGATTTTTATCGGTTTGCCATTCGTCGTCCGCACCATCGAACCTGTGTTACAAGAACTGGATACCAGCATGGAAGAAGCAGCCTCTTCAATGGGTGCATCCCGCTGGCAGATTTTTCAGCGCATTATTTTTCCCAATGTATTTCCAGCAGCGTTAACAGGCTTTGCAATGGCATTTGCACGCGGTGTCGGTGAGTACGGTTCGGTGATTTTTATTGCAGGTAATATGCCATACATTTCAGAAATTGTACCGCTGTTGATTATCACCAAACTGGAACAATACGATTATGCAGGCGCAACGGCGTTAGCGTTGACTATGTTGCTGGTGTCGTTTTTGTTGTTACTGGCTATTAATTTAGTACAGATGTTATTACGCAGACGTACTTCTGAGACGCTCGCCCCTATCGTCGCTGTTACACCCTAACGGAACTTATGAACACACACAAACTAACAAAAGTCGCTATTAATGATCCCGTGTGGGTACGTTATGGCTTAATCGCGGTGAGTTTAGCGACCATCGGCTTATTTTTACTGTTACCGCTAGTGACTATTTTTATCGAAGCCTTTGCCAAAGGCTGGCAAAAATATGCGACTGAACTTTCAGACCCCAACGCACTTGCCGCTATTCGCCTGACTTTATTAGTCGCATTCATCTGCGTGCCTTTGACCACGGTGTTTGGTGTTGCCTCAGCATGGGCAATTGCGCGGTTTGAGTTTCGTGGCAAAAGTTTATTGACCACATTAATTGATTTACCGTTTTCAGTCTCACCCGTCACCGCTGGTTTGATTTTTGTATTGTTGTTTGGCGCACAAGGTTGGTTTGGCGAATGGTTACAAGACCATAACATCAAAATCATTTTTGCCACGACGGGGATTGTGTTGGCAACGTTGTTTATTACCTGCCCGTTTGTGGCGCGTGAGCTAATTCCCTTAATGCAGGAAATGGGCAGTGAAGAGGAAGAAGCAGCGTTATCGTTAGGCGCGAACGGTTGGACAATGTTTTGGCGTGTTACGCTACCGAATATTAAATGGGGATTATTGTATGGCGTGGTGTTGTGTAATGCGCGGGCGATGGGTGAATTCGGTGCGGTGTCGGTGGTGTCGGGACATATTCAAGGATTGACTAACACGCTGCCGCTTCATGTGGAGAATACTTATAACGAATACAACGCGGTCGGTGCGTTTGCCGCTGCGTCGTTATTGACGGTGTTGGCGGTGGTGACATTAGTGTTAAAAAGTTTTCTGGAATGGAAGCAACAACGTACTTAACAAAGAGATTTTTATGAGCATTATCCTAAACAATATATCCAAGCGATTCGGTAATTTCGCCGCGCTGAACAACATCAATTTAGAAATTCCCGAAGGCGAATTAGTGGCTTTATTAGGGCCATCAGGATGTGGTAAGACCACATTACTGCGCATTATTGCTGGCTTAGAGCGTCCTGATAGTGGGCAGGTATTACTTAAAGGCGAAGATAAAACCCACAAAGATATTCGTGAGCGCGGTATTGGTTTTGTATTTCAACATTACGCGCTATTTCGCCACATGACGGTATTTGAAAATATCGCTTTTGGTCTGCGGGTGAAACCGCGCAAACAACGCCCTAACGAAACTGAAATTAAAAAGAAAGTTCACGCGCTGTTAGAGTTGGTACAGTTGGATTGGCTGCATGATCGTTATCCTGACCAACTGTCAGGCGGACAACGTCAGCGCATTGCTTTAGCAAGAGCCTTAGCGGTTGAACCTGAAGTATTGTTGTTAGATGAACCGTTTGGCGCGTTAGATGCCAGTGTGCGTAAAGATTTACGTCAATGGTTACGACATTTGCATGAAAATTTAAACGTCACCAGTATTTTCGTGACCCACGACCAAGAAGAAGCAATGGAAGTGGCGAGTCGGGTAGTGGTATTTAATCACGGCAATCTGGAGCAACAAGGCTCACCCAGCGAAATTTACGATAATCCAGTCAATGAATTTGTGTCGCGGTTTATCGGGGATACCAATGTAATTACTTTGGAAAAGCACCATACCGATTGGCTGCAATTATCAGGGCTAGTAATTGTCCCCGAAGCAGCTAATTCTGTGCATATTCGTCCGCATGATCTGGAAATTACTAAATCAAGCAGTGACAGCGCGGCAACGGCAACGCTGAAAGATTGGCAACATTTAGGCGCGTTAATTCGGATTGAATTGGCGAAACAAGGCGCGAATGGCTCGCCTGAAACACTGTACGCGGAAATGCCCAATGAGCAGTTTAAACGTTTGCAACTGAGCAAAGGTGATAAAGTGGAGTGTCGTATACGGCACGCGCATTGGTTTGATGCAGCGTAAAATTACCTAGTTCCCACGCGCTGCGTGGGAATTCATACAGACCGCGCTGCGGTCTGTTCAACGCGGCGTGTGGGAACGAGGAAGGAAATAATCATGAACTTAAGCCAAATAGAACTGCTACGCGTCCTACAAGAAACCCAGTTAAATATGACTAAAGCCGCCGACAAAATGCACATTGTGCAGTCGGCTGTCAGTCGGCAGTTACAACTGTTTGAAGAAGAACTGGGTTCGCCGTTATTTGAACGACTAGGCAAAAAATTGTCGGGATTGACACCATTAGGCAAGCGCATCATGGAAGAAGTCACCATTATCAACCAAGCCAAAAATAATATCACCACCATTGCGGCGGATTTTCTTGATAGCGATAAAGGCACGTTACACATTGCCACCACGCACACGCAGGCGAAATATTTTTTACCAATGGCAATCCAACGGTTTCGTAAAAAATACCCCAACGTCAATATTTACATGGTGCAAGCGTCACCTGAACAATTGATAGACCAACTGCACACCCGCAAAGCGGATATTGCTATTTGTACGGAAAGAGTCGATCAAGAAACTGATTTGGTGCTGGAAAAATGTTACGACTGGCATCACGCTATTGTTGTGCCACATAATCACCCGTTGAGTGATGGCGATATAACGCTGGAACGCTTAGCCTCTTATCCAATCCTCACTTATAACTTTGGTTTTACGGGACGCTCAACGATTGATAAAGCCTTTAAAGCGAAGGATTTAGAGCTGGATATTGTGCTGGCAGCAGCCGATTCTGATGTGATAAAAACTTATGTGCGTTTAGGTTTAGGTGTGGGCTTGATTGCCGATATTGCTTACGATGCTGTTATAGATGCAGACTTAATCATTCATAAGTTAGGACATCTTATACCCAGCTCTAGCACCAAAATTGCCTATTTAAAACACAATTACTTGCCGTTATTCAGTCAACATTTTATTGAAGAATTATTGATTGCCGCTAAAGAGTTTGCTTAGTAAGTAAAATGGTGCGCAAAAAGCTTGTCCACCCTACAATTGATGTCAAATTCAGGTTAATTAAAAAATTAGGTAAAAGACTATGCTAATCGGACTACCCAAAGAAATTAAAGATAATGAAAGTCGTGTTGGTATGACAGCAGGCGTTGTCAGCTCTTTAGTGCGACGCGGACATACTGTCCGTGTACAAAGCGGCGCGGGACTTGGTAGCTCAATTTCAGATGCCGAATATCAAGCAAGCGGTGCGGAAATTGTCGAATCTGCAACAGACGCGTGGGCAGCCGAATTGGTCGTTAAAGTCAAAGAGCCGATTGCCTCAGAATATGGTTATTTGCGTGACGATTTAATCCTATTTACCTATCTGCATCTTGCCTCAAATCAGCCCTTGACCGATGCGTTATTAACAGCGGGAACAACAGGTATTGCTTACGAAACGGTACAAACCAGCAACGGGCAACTGCCTTTGTTGATACCGATGAGCGAAGTGGCAGGACGTATGGCAACACAAGTCGGTGCCAATTATCTACAAAAAAATAATGGTGGACGTGGGGTATTAATCAGCGGCGTTCCAGGCGTTGCCCCTGCTAATGTAGTCATTTTAGGCGGCGGTATTGTTGGCACCAATGCAGCGCGTATTGCTGTTGGTTTAGGAGCCCAAGTCACCGTGTTAGATGTCAGTCATGAACGCTTAAAATACTTGGATGATATTTATCGTGGGCAATTACAAACCCGCAGTAGCAATGAATACAGCATCGAAGAAGCGATTGCTCAAGCTGATTTAGTTATCGGCGCAGTGTTGATTACAGGCGGTCGCGCTCCGTGTTTAATTACCCGAGATATGTTGTCGAGTATGCGACAAGGCGCGGTAATTGTTGATGTCGCTGTCGATCAAGGCGGTTGTATAGAAACCACTCACCCGACCACGCACAGCAATCCCACCTACACTATCGATGGTATCGTGCATTATTGTGTCGCCAATATGCCAGGTGCAGTACCGCGTACTAGCACTTTCGCGCTGAATAATGAAACTGCGTTATACACTTTACTGTTAGCTGATAACGGTTTAGACGCAGTACGCAAGCACACAACCTTACAACAGGGGCTTAATACCCATCGTGGTTTAATCACTTATGAAGCAGTAGCGAATGCCTTCGCATTACCTTATACCGCGCCTTTGCAAGCATTAGCGAGTTAATGAAAAATAACAATCTAGGGAACTAATTTTAGCCGCAAAAATCGGTGGTTAAACCACCGACGCTGGCAATATATCAGTTAATCTTTCATCAACCAATCTTTCGCCCTGTCCAGCTCTGCGGGTTGAAAATACCCAATCGGAAAATCCCGAAAACCTGCACCAACAGACATGAGTGCTAATTCTCGCCATTTTTCTTCACCGACTAACGCCATTTTTTTGATATATGGATCGCTTTGTTCCTGAAACGATATATCTTCCCATCTATCGTCGTTGCTCCAACCTTGAAAATCTTCAAAAATAGTAAGAACGCTTATTTTTTGCACTGGAATCATATCGATTAACGCATTTTGGAAGACGAGTTGATCAGGATAGGTAAATAATCCTGTGATTTTGAGGGTAACAATGCCGTCAGTGTGACTGATGATTTTCGCACTCATAATATTTTCCCATACAGGTTAAAAGAAAATAGCGGATATTAATGGATATTAGGAAAACGAGTAATGATGAAACGTCCCTGTTCCTGTTAAACGAGTCGTTATACTTCCGCGCTACTTAACCAAAGATCATGTTTATTACAGGTACTGAGTGCGTACACTGTACCGCTGTAGTCTTTAAGTGTATAGCTTGAAACGGCTAATGTCTCTTTAGTTGGATCGAACAGATGTTCATCAAGAAATTTATAGTTTTTATCTAACAAAACGTGCTTAACGATGTAATGCTCGTAGCCTTTCATTTCATGAGGCGTGGTAATTTTTACCGTCGCACTGCCTTCGGCTTTGGTCACTTCAATCACAGGAACATGGGTAGCTGCTTTTCCTGCCCAGCGACCCGAGGCTTCTTTGGTGTAATAAATATCCTGTGACGGGCTTACAGGTTTAGCTTCTTCAGCCCATGAGATAGTAGGAACAATAAGGCTCGCGCCCGCGCTTGCGGCAGTTAAGCGAATAAAGTCACGACGTTTCATAATAGCTCCTTGTTATGGATTGTGGATTAAATTTTTAGTGTTGGCTATAAACAAAAAAGCCGATGTATAAACATCGGCTTTTTATCAGATTATTCGCTTATAGCGAATTAACTGCGTTTAAATCTTGGAAAGCTTGCACCAAGCGATTCACCATACCGACTTCGCCTTCACGTTGCCAAACGCGAGGGTCATAGTATTTTTTGTTAGGTTTATCTGCACCGTCTGGGTTGCCGATTTGACCTTGCAAATAGCCTTCATTTTTCTTGTAAAAATTCATGATACCTTCCCAAGTCGCCCATTGGGTATCAGTATCAATGTTCATTTTCACCACGCCATAGCTGATAGATTCTTTGATTTCTTCGGGTGTAGAACCTGAACCACCGTGGAATACGAAGTCTAAAGTGTTGTGTGCTACGCCGAATTTTTCAGAAACGAATTTTTGTGAATTTGCCAAAATGGTTGGTGTCAATTTGACATTACCAGGTGAATACACACCGTGTACATTACCGAAAGAAGCCGCTATGGTGAAACGGTCACTGATTTTACTCAAGACTTCATAAGCATAAGCCACGTCTTCAGGTTGAGTGTACAGTGCTGAATGGTCCATGCCGCTGTTATCGACACCATCTTCTTCGCCGCCTGTGCAACCTAATTCAATTTCTAAGGTCATGCCCATTTTTGACATACGTTCTAAATAGCTGGCGCAGATTTCAATGTTTTCTTGCAGACTTTCTTCTGATAAATCCAGCATATGTGAACTGAATAAAGGTTTGCCAGTAGCCGCAAAATGTTTTTCACCTGCATCTAACAAGCCATCAATCCAAGGCAATAATTTTTTTGCTGCATGGTCAGTGTGTACTATGACAGGTACGCCATAATGTTCTGCCATTAAATGAACGTGTTGCGCCCCAGAAATTGCCCCCAAAATTGCGTTTTGTTGACCTTCCAGTTTTAAACCTTTGCCTGAGAAAAAAGCAGCACCGCCATTAGAGAACTGAATAACAACTGCTGATTTAACTTTTGCTGCTGCTTCTAATACTGCGTTAATCGAATCAGTGTTAATAACATTAACCGCAGGTAAAGCAAATTGGTTGGCTTTGCAAATAGCAAAGAGTTTTTTTACGTCTTCGCCAGTAACAACACCCGCTTTAACGACATCTGAAATTTTTTGTGACATGGAGAGTAATCCTGTTTCTATCTATTACAAAAGCGAAAGCCTCCAGACTATCGATACCGAAGTATCTATAGCCTAGAGGCTATCATTAATAACTTAAGCTTCTAAGCTAGCTAAACGATCAGCAAGTAATTCTTCTAGTGATACCAATGCTTTAGAAAAACCATCAATACCTTCAGCTAATTTATCAGTTGCCATACGGTTTACCGCGTGCATACTATCAAAAGTGGCTTTGTCGATTGATAATTTTTCAATTTCTAGCGTAGCAGCGTTTGCTGGGTCTAAACGACGTGGTAATTCACCTTCAGTCGCTTGTAACTCAGCTAGCAAAGAAGGTGCGATAGTCAATAAATCACTACCTGCTAATTCGGTGATCTCACCAACATTGCGGAAGCTAGCACCCATTACTTCGGTGTTGTAACCAAATTTTTTGTAGTAGTTATAAATTTCGGTGACTGATACTACACCTGGATCTTCAGCAGGGGCGTAAGAATCACGACCTGTGTCTTTTTTGTACCAGTCTAAAATACGACCAACGAAAGGAGAAATCAATGTGATGCCGTTTTCAGCACAAGCAACCGCTTGGTGCAAGCCGAACAATAATGTCAGGTTGCAGTGGATGCCTTCTTTTTCTAAAACCGCTGCCGCTTGGATACCTTCCCACGTTGCTGCAATTTTGATTAATACACGGTCACGAGCAACGCCAGCCGCTTCGTATTGAGCAATTAAATCACGACCTTTAGCAATAGTTGCATCAGTGTCGAATGATAATCTTGCATCAACTTCAGTTGATACACGACCTGGAATAATTTCCAGAATTTTTAAGCCGAAAGAAACAGCTAAACGATCAAAAGCTAAAGAAACTACGTCAGCAGCTGATGCCGCCGCGCCTAAAGTTGCTCGCGCCGCTTTTAAGGTATCGTCAACAATTGCTTGGTATTGCGGCATTTGTGATGCTGCGGTAATCAGTGATGGATTAGTAGTCGCATCACGCGGTGTAAATTTTTCGATCGCTTCAATATCGCCTGTGTCAGCGACAACAACAGTCATTGCTTTCAGTTGTTCAAGTAAGTTTTGCGCCATGAATGGTACCTTTATGGTTATTTTAAAAAATTGATAGGATTGCAACTACAATCGTCATGAAGCAACTCACAAACCTACAAAAGTAACTGCGTCATCAACCTTGATGACGCATATATCTTTCAACGCTAGTCTCAGCGTCTACTTTTTGTTGTTCTGCTAATGCCTGTCTTGCTAAATACTTGGCTACGCGACTAGGTTGTGGTAACTCGTCTTGATGTTTCACATATTTATCAACACCTGTGTCACTACGTTTCACAGAGATTGGCTTTGCCTGTTGCGCATCTAATAAAGCCTGTCTTGCCATATATTTAGCGACTCGACTTGGCTGCGGTAGACTGTCTTGATGCTGTAAATATTTGGCAACACCCGTTGGTTGCACTTCAACAACTATAGACTTAACTTGCAATGCCGCTAAAGCAGATTGCTTTGCCATATATCTGGCAACTTTAGTTGGCTGCGGTAAACTGGCTTGATGCTGTAAGTATCTAGCGACACCTGTTGCTTCAATCTGGACAATCGCTGATCCTGATTTACCTTGCTTAGCCATCAGAGCTTGTTTTGCCATGTATTTAGCAACTTTACTAGGTTGGGGTAAGCTGTCTTGATGTCTTAAGTATTTTTCAACGCCACTTAATACAGGTGCTGATTTCAACCCTTTCAAGTACTTATCAACACCTGTTACTCCACCCACGCTAGTTGCTGGGTTATCTTTCTGTGCTTGTTTGTCAGCAATCGCTTGTCTAAGTGCGTAACGCTCCACGCTGGTCAGCGTTGGTTGCTCTGCAAGATACTTCGCAACACCACTAGCTGATGCTTGAGCTGCAATAGCTGCGGCTTGGGCTGCCAGTTTTTCCAATTGCTCAGCCTTTTGTCTTGCTAACAACGCTTCTTGGCTTTGCAGATATTTTTCTACGCCACTAAGTCCGTCGGGGTCACCCGCACAAACGCGATACATACTCTCTGTTTGAGATTTTGCTTCAGTTCCAAACGAAAAAAACGCTGCAACAGCAGATAAAAATGAACTGTTCAAGGAATTCTGGCTCATTGTTTACCCCCGATTACGCATATATTTTTCAACGCCTGTCGCTTTTTTTTCTGCTTCTTCTGCGGCTCTTGCTTTCTCAGCTAATGTTTGTTGTGCAACATATTTAGCAACACCAGTGGCTGATTTTTCAGTTTTAACTTGTTGATCTACATAGCGAGAAACGCCTGTGCCAGACACTTTGTTGATATATTTACCAACACCTGTTGTTGCAGCAGTTTTGCTACTTGCAGGAGCAATACTGGCTGTTTTAGCTTTAGTAGGTGCAGGAGTTGTTTGTTTTCTGAATAAGAAAAAACCTACCGCGCCTAAACCAACTAAACCAAGTAAGTAAGTCACACTGGAGTCTTCTTTCTTTTTCTCAACACTGACTGTGCTTTCAACTGTAGCTTCTTCTGTGACGGAAGAGACGCTTACATTTTTAGATGCACTTGCTGGCAATGCTTTATTGTGCTGATACTTATCATCAGTATAAAGAACCTTAGGCTGGAAATCAGCTGCTGGATATTTTGAATCTACTTCGTGACTTGCCTGAGCAGTCACTGGTGCTGCCGCTTTAACTGCTGTTTGAGTTGATGAGCCATTTTTAACGGCATCGCTTTGATAAACAACCGAAGGCTGGAAGTCTGCTGCTGGGTATTTTTCGTCTGCACTTACCACGCTGCTGACTAGCAGCAACGCTGTAAATAGACCTTTCGTCAAATTATTCTTGTTCACGCGTTCACCTATGAGTCGGAAGAAGTGGTTCGAGACCCCCGACAGGATGTCGGCTAGCGACAGCCGCATCTAAAGTTTAGAGGTGTCTCGTTCCAAGTTTATTATCGTTTTAGAATTAAAGTACCGCTTCTACGTTTTTGACTACATTCTCAACGGTGAAGCCGAACTCTTTGAACAGTGCGGGTGCAGGTGCTGATTCGCCAAAACGATCAAGACCTACGATTTTGCCGTTGGTGCCAACATATTTCCACCACAGATCAGTTACACCTGCTTCTACTGCTACACGCTGTGTGACAGCCGCTGGCAATACAGATTCGCGGTAAGCTGCATCTTGTGCATCAAAAATATTGGTAGAAGGCATAGAAACAACACGGATTTTTTTGCCTTTTGCCGCGAGTTCATCTGCTGCTTTTAATGCCAATTCAACTTCAGAACCTGTCGCAATGATAATCGCATCAGCTTGACCATCAGTGTCTTTCAACACATAGCCACCACGATAAATCGCTGCAATTTGCGCTTCTGTGCGTGGTACATGTGGCAGATTTTGACGTGAGAAAACTAACACAGAAGGACCGTCTTGACGTTCAATCGCTGCTTTCCAAGAAACAGTTGTTTCTACCGCATCACAGGGTCTCCACACTTGCATACCTGGAATTAAACGCAAGGTAGCCGTTTGCTCAACAGGTTGATGAGTTGGACCATCTTCGCCTAGACCGATAGAATCATGGGTATAAACGAAAATTGAACGAATTTTCATCAATGATGCCATGCGTAACGCATTACGCGCATACTCTGAGAACATCAAGAAAGTTGCACCAAATGGAATTACACCGCCATGCAGAGCCAAGCCGTTCATGATGGCAGACATACCAAATTCACGCACACCATAATTGATGTAGTTGGCATCAGGTTTATCAGCACGCATTGGCTTATAACCTTTCCACTCGGTCATATTAGAACAACCTAAGTCAGCAGAACCACCAAAAATTTCTGGTAGTAAGTTCGCGAACCCTTCAATAGCTGCTAATGATGACAAGCGAGTTGCAGTGGTTTTTGCTTCTGCATTGACTGCTGCTACAAATGCGTCAGCATCGGCTGCCCATGTTGCAGGCAAATCACCCGCCATACGACGTTCGTATTCAGCCGCTAATTCAGGATGTGCTGCTTGATAAGCTGCGAATTTTTCATTCCATTCTGCTTCTGCTTTAGCACCTTTTGCTTTAGCATCCCAACCTGCATATACATTTTCTGGAACGATGAACGCTTCGTGATCCCAGCCTAATGCCGCTTTAGTTAAGTTAATTTCGTCTTGACCTAAAGCCGCACCATGACAAGCATGAGAGCCTGCTTTGTTCGGTGAACCAAAACCAATAGTAGTTTTGCAGCAAATCATAGTAGGCTGATCAGTCATGGCTTTCGCCATTTTTACAGCTTTAGAGATGGCAACAGGATCATGACCATCAACGTCAGCAATAACGTGCCAGCCATAGGCTTCAAATCGTTGCGGGGTATTATCAGTAAACCAGCCGTCAACGTGACCATCAATAGAAATACCGTTGTCATCCCAGAATGCAACCAGATTTCCTAGTCCTAATGTGCCAGCTAATGAACAGGCTTCATGAGAGATACCTTCCATTAAGCAACCATCACCTAAGAATACATAGGTGTGATGATCAACAATTTTATGTCCATCTCTGTTGAATTGCGCAGCTAATGCTTTTTCAGCGATTGCCATGCCGACTGCATTGGTAATGCCTTGACCTAAAGGTCCTGTAGTCGTTTCTACACCAGGTGCGTAACCGTATTCAGGATGCCCAGCGGTTCTGGAATGCAGTTGGCGAAATTGTTTTAAATCTTCGATAGAAAGATCATAACCTGTCAGGTGCAATAATGAATAAATCAACATTGAACCATGACCATTGGACAACACAAACCGATCACGATTTGACCATTTTGGGTTAGTTGGGTTGTGTCTCATGTAGTCGTTCCACAGGACTTCGGCGATGTCCGCCATACCCATAGGCGCGCCTGGGTGTCCTGAGTTTGCTTTCTGTACTGCATCCATGCTTAAAGCGCGTATGGCGTTCGCTAGTTCTCGGCGCAAAGTCATATTTTTCTCCTACTGATTAGTAAATTCTAGTGAGTGACTCTCATCAATTTTATCGATTTGGTCACAGTTGTTCTTTGATATTATAAACAAAGCTAGAGAACGAGTGGCTATCACCACTCGCCCCTAAAGTGTTACTCTAAGTTAGCGTGTCTTTCTCTCATTATTTCTTCAGGAATTCCTTTTTCCCATATTATGTGTGAGATTAAGGCTTCCAAAAAGCACAGCGTGGACAGTTCAAACACAGTCCCCATCGGCATTCCCACAACTTTACCATACAGTTCTTGTTGTCCAATTTGGAAAACACCATCGGCCATATCACCAATAGTTGAACTGGCTTTCGCAGAGATTAACACGATGTTAGCACCGATTTTTTTAGCATTTTTAGTGAACGCTATCAATTGCTCAGTTTCTCCAGAACCTGAGATAATGATCAATAAATCACCTGCTTTAATACTCGGCGTTACAATTTCGCCAACTACGCTGACATCGTAACCGCCATGTACTAATCGCATAGCAAAAAAGTTGCCAACTAACTTGGAACGCCCAGCACCTGCGATAAAAATACGCTTGGCTTTATCAAGCATTTCAACTAGCTTTTCATCATAAGAATCATCGGTAGCCGTTAAAATACTTGTGATTTTATCTAAGATAAGTTGCTGATGCATGGTTTCTGCCTCTATACAGCGTCAACCAATTCGCGAATTTCACGCGCTGCGTCAGCAGGAGAAGCTGCACCATAAATTGCTGCACCCACAACGATAATGTTTGCGCCTGCTCTGACTACGTCTTGAACAGTTGATGCTTTGATGCCGCCAGCAACTGAAATTCTAACAGGTAAACCTAATGCAGCAATCGCATTTAAGTCAGCAAAAGGAGTGTGACCAGCCGCTTGTGCGTCCAGACCTGTGTGAATACCCATAATTTGAGCACCAGCTTCAACAGTTGCACGCGCACAAGCTACTTTATCTTCAACGTTAATCAAGTCAATTTGAGCTTCTGCACCGTGTGCGTTGGCAGCTTTAATAACGCCTACACAAGTCGCAAGACCAGATACGCCCAAAACGGTACAAATATCAGCACCCGCTGCGTAGAAAGGTGTTGCTTCATACTCGCCCGCATCCATTGTTTTTAAGTCAACTAACAAAAGGTGGTTTGGGAATCTTGCTCTTAGTTCTTTAACTAAGTTAACGCCGTTGTGTTTGATACAAGGAGTTCCGATTTCGAAAATGTCAACATGAGGTGCTACTAAGGTAGCAAGGTTTACTGTTGCGTCGAAATCCAATGAATCTAATGCCATTTGTATTAACGGTCTTGCCATGATAAATGCTCCGAAGGGTTATAATTAGTTTAATTTTGACTACATAGTTATGAGTTTCATAGCTAAAGTAGCCTATGATTCTCTAAACGCTTCAACGCAAACTGCTGACATGGTAAGCCATTTCAGTCTGACATTCACTCTGCGTTCGTATAGCACCGCTAACTCTCAGTGCTTCTTCCAAATAGAAGTGTTTGCATTATAAGCGATACCTTAGCATTATCAATGCTGTCGTTTCAGGTAAACCGATCGCTTGTGTTTTATATTTTTACCTTAAACTTCGTTATATTTTTGGTTTTTATGAAAGTAAATAACTTGTTTTGCGGGCATAACTGTAAAGTAGAAAGGGGACGGATGTCAATGCCCAATACTCAATGAACAAAGCATCTCGCTAGTACAGGAGTAGTACAAAATACAAATATTTTATAAAACAATTGCTTTCATGCTATTTACTAAGAATCACCACTTAAAGTTTAACCGTGTGTTTTCACTGTATGGGTTACTTGGAAAGCCATAAACGACGATATTCTAAGAACAATGAACTTATTTTGATACAATCATTTTCTTATAAAACGATGTCTATTCCCACCAACAACTTAGTCATTATATTTTCAGCTTGTCGTAAATAACCGCCGCCAAATAAATTCAGATGGTTCAAAATATGATACAAATTGTAAAGTAATTTCCTCACCTTATAACCTTCATCCAAAGCCCAAACATCTTCGTAAGCCGCATAAAAATCTCGACTAAAACCACCGAATAATTCAGTCATCGCTAAATCAGCTTCTCTATCGCCATAGTAACAAGCGGGATCAAAAATAACAGGATTGCCCTGTTTGTCAGCACTAGCATTACCCGCCCACAAATCGCCGTGTAATAACGAAGGCGATGGCGTGTAACCCGCAAACAATGCGGTCAATTCGTTACCAAGTCGCTCGCCTACTGTTTGTAAACGACCGCCATAACCATTTTTTGCCGCTAATTGTAATTGAAAGCCTAAACGTTGTTCACGCCAAAAACTCACCCAGTCATTTGTTTGCGTATTACGCTGTAAGGTACTGCCAATAGTATTGTCACGATGCCAACCAAAATACGGTTGCACTCGTTGATGTAAAAGAGCGAGTTGTTGCCCTAATAAACGCTCTGAAGCTGGACTAGCACGACTCAATTCAAGATATTCCAACACCAAAAAAGAATGCGTGTCGCTTTGCCCATAAATCACTGGTTTAGGAATACGCAGGGTTTGCGTACCCGCTAACTCTTGCAAGCCTGCAAATTCAGCCGCAAACATCGCCGCCAATTCAGGGCGATTAAGTTTAACAAAATAGTCTCTATGTCCATCTTGCAGACGAAAAGCTGCATTAATGTCACCGCCTAACAATGGCTGCACAGAACGCGCAGTAAACTCCTGTCCCGTTGCCGCAACAATATTTTTTGTAATACTATTCCAGTTCACACGATTAACTCGGAAATACGCCCGTTGATAAATAGCGATCCCCACGGTCACAAATAATCACCACAATCACCGCGTTTTCAACCTCTTTAGACAATCGTAAGGCTGCCGCAACCGCACCACCCGATGACACTCCCGCAAAAATACCTTCTTCAGACGCTAACGCCCGCATGGTGGTTTCCGCGCTGTGTTGATCCATATCCATAATACGATCCACTCTATTCGGCTCATAAATCTTTGGTAAATATTCTTCAGACCATCGGCGAATACCTGGAATTTTTGCATCACCTTCGGGCTGTACACCAACTATTTGAATCGCCTCATTTTGTTCTTTCAAATAGCGCGACGTTCCCATAATCGTGCCAGTTGTACCCATTGCACTGACAAAATGAGTCACTTGCCCGTCGGTATCATTCCAAATTTCAGGTCCTGTACTTTCATAATGGGCGCGTGGATTATCAGGATTAGCGAATTGATCCAGAATGCGTCCTTTACCTGCCGTTTCCATGTCGCGTGCTAAATCTATTGCCGCTTCCATACTGCCAGCAGCGGGGGTTAAAATAATCTCAGCCCCGTAGGCTTTCATGGAGGCGATACGTTCCATGCTCATATTGTCAGGCATAATTAAGGTCATTTTATAACCTTTAATCGCCGCTACCATTGCCAAGGCAATGCCTGTATTGCCGCTAGTTGCCTCAATTAAGCAATCGCCTGCTTTAATTTCGCCGCGTTCTTCAGCGCGTTTAATCATACTCAATGCAGGCAAGTCTTTCACTGAACCTGCTGGATTATTGCCCTCTAACTTGGCGAGAATAGTATTAGTTGTTGTACCAGCTAGCCGTTGCAGTCTAGCTAAAGGAGCATTACGAACAAATGATTCAATCGTTGGATAAGTCATATTGGCATTTTTAGTTAGTTGAGATTACCGAATTATCACATAAAAACGCCCGCTCAACACAGTACACCAAACTTGTTTTCAACAAGCTATATTCTATAGCCACGGCACAATAACAATTATTAACTGAATGAAAGTAGTAAATTGACATCGTGGGCAGTGGGCAATATAGTGGTTCAATCATCATAAGCAGGCTATCATCATGACCCATCCACAAAAACCTATCGACATCAGCTCCTACCTAGCAGAAGACCTAGGCACGGGTGATATAACCGCCGCTATTATTCCCGAAGCCACTCAAGCACAAGCACAAGTCATCACCCGCGAAGACATGGTGCTATGTGGTCAAGCGTGGTTTGACGCGGTGTTTAAACAGTTAAATGCTGATATTCAAATTGACTGGCAGGTTAAAGAAGGCGATAGCGTGGTTGAAAATACCGTACTGTGTAAACTGCAAGGTTCAGCCAGAGGATTATTAACAGGTGAACGTACCGCGTTAAATCTATTACAAACTTTATCAGCAACGGCAACCATCGCCAGACACTATGCCGAAGCCGTTAAAGGCACACACTGCAAAGTATTAGATACTCGCAAAACCATTCCTGCATTACGCGATGCGCAAAAATATGCAGTGCTGTGTGGAGGTTGTTATAACCATCGTATGGGTTTATATGACGGCGTGTTAATTAAAGAAAATCATATTATAGCGGCAGGCTCTATCGCTAAAGCCATTCAAACAGCACGTCAACTTAGCACAGTGGCGGTAGAAGTTGAGGTTGAATCACTCGCACAATTGCAAGAAGCTCTTGCCGCACAACCCGACCGCATTATGCTAGATAATTTTAGTCTTGAAGATTTAAAAACAGCCGTTGCCTTAACCGCAGGGCAAGTTGAATTGGAAGCATCGGGGAATATTGGTTTAGCCAATATTCGCACTATCGCAGAAACAGGGGTGGATTTTATTTCCATAGGCGCATTAACCAAACACATCAAAGCCGTAGATTTATCCATGCGTATTCAACTGGTATTTTGAGATGAATGAATTATTTAAACAACTGAGTCATGGTGTCTATGTGGTGGCGGTTAGTGATGGCGTACATCAAAACGCCTTTACGGCCGCGTGGGTGATGCAAGTATCGTTTGATCCGCCGTTATTGGCGATTAGCATCAATCCTGAGCATTATTCATACAGCTTATTACAAGCGGGTGGTGTATGTACGGTTAATGTACTGGGAAAAGGGCAGTCTGATATTGCTGAACATTTTGGTCGTTCTGATGTGAAGGACAAAATGGCAGGTTTTGATTGGCAACAAGGTTTATCCACCGCCCCCATATTGGCGAACAGTTTGGCGTATTTTGATTGCCAAGTGAGCCATTACACCGATGCTGGCGATCATAAAATCGTGGTTTGTCACGTCATTTCTGGCACGACACTGAATCAAGGAAGTCCGTTGTTGTATGGTCAAACAGGGGATATGGATGGTAGCGACGAACTTTATTAATCGTATTTTGGTAATCATAAAAAGTGACTGAGTTATGTTGGCAATCAAGCTTTGTCTGACCTCCAATTACTGTCACTCATTTTTTTGCATGACCCAATTTTTAAAATCCATTGATTTTATAGGTAATCAATAAACCTGCGACAACAGCTATCAGCAACGTACCAGCGACTCTGAACCCTAAGGCACGGCTGCCTATAACCCATGAAAAAATGCTTTTGATAGCCGAATTAACGGACACAGCGATAAGAATTGCCTTAGCCGCGACTCCAACTTCCATGCCTTCTTTGCTCATTTGCGACATTGAAATGATAATGGGATCAGCATCTGCCAGACCCGATGTCGCCGCTAAAAAGTAAGTTCCCATGTCACCAAAATAATCTTTCAGTAACTTGGACAGTAATAGGATGAGAACTAAAAATGCCGCAAATTTTAATGCCATGCCCAATTGAAAAGGGTTTTTCAGCGTTATTTCTTCATTGGTACGAAAGTCGCGGGCGTTTTTCCATAATAGAAACGCAACGAGGTAAGTAACAAGGCTCATGACTAAAAACGCAGGCAGTAGTGTTTGACACAAGACTGGATTCATCACCCACGTTATTAGCAGTGTACGCGCAAATAGTGTGGCACACGCAGTTAAAATACCCGCTGCTAACACATTTTCCATGTTTGGATATGACGATGACAATTTAGAAAGATTAAGGGTAACGGCGGTCGAAGACACCAATCCACCTAATGCTCCCGTCAACACAGGACCATGCTGATTACCGCCAATCCTTATGGCAAAATAGCCCAGATAGGAAATGCCCGCAATCAGCACCACCATCCACCAAATATGATATAGATTAAACACCTCCCAAGGGCCATAACCCTGATTGGGCAGTATCGGCAACATAACCACCGAAATCAGTAACAATTCCAGTGTTGCATTCAATTCATGTTGTTCTAGTTTTTTCACCCAACCATGTAGCAAAGGTTTAAAACTAAGTAGCGAAGTAATAACCACCGCACTGGCAGATGCCAGCGTAATATGACCAAACACCGTCAACGCGCCTAAGGTAAAGGTAATCAGCGAGGCAATGAGGCTGGTGATACTGACATCTTCAAATTTTTCGAGACTTTTACTGTAGGCAACCAGCAAAACTGAAGTCAGCCCCAGAAACACAAAGCCCACTAAAAAAGCGTTACCTTGTTGAGCCAAAATCCCCGACAAGCCCCCCAACAAACCAATCAACCCGTAAGTACGCAATCCTGCAACGCGCATACCCTCGACACGGTCACGCGCCCGCCAGCCACGTTCCAAGCCAATCAGCAATCCGATTGCTAAAGCGACCCCCAGTAATTTGAAGTTTTCTAGTTCAGTCATGTGTGTGAATCCAGTGTAGAGAGGGCAACGTAGTTAGAGGTCATATTTCTTCAAGAAGATTAACAGCCGTTTTTAATGCGTCAAAACGATCACATATAGCTAACGCAGTATTTGTGATTATAAAGCCGTTCGCCCTGAGCTTGTCGAAGGGCTATAGTGGTTCGACAAGCTCACCACGAACGGCATCATTTTATTGTGCTTTGGCTATATATCACCTATCACACTTATTTTCATTGAAAATTTTTTCTGTCGTATGTATAGATTGGGGGTTCGTAAGCTCACTCCAACCTTGCTGGAGGCGAATCACTTTGGTCTTCGGTTTTGATAGTACGGGTTGCAAAACACAAGGCTATCAGCGTAGTAAACCAGTGTCCTTCGGTGTGATCTAACAAAGGTGAATTAAATAAACTGGTAATAATTAAAGTGGCTAACAGCCCTTGAGCCAGCCATTTTTCTCGATTAGGCAAGGTTTTTCCGCAGTAGTATTGACTAGCCAAAAAGCCTAAATAGAAAAATAAGCCCCCTGCCCCTAACTGCACGCTAATCAAGAAAAATTCGTTGTGTGGATTTTCAGAGTTTTTATTAGCAACTCGCTGATAAGCCTTTTTATAACCGCCCGTACCATGACCAAATAATGGCTTTTCGGCAATCAATTGTGTTGAGTATTTCCAAAAGGTAAAGCGTTCACCCATTGAAAATTCACCTTGTTCTGGGTGATCTTGAAGATGGACTTGTGCAGTCACAACTCCCTGTTTAATGCGTGTAGATTTATCGGAGAAGTTGATAAAAACGCCTAAAAAGATTGCTATTGCCAACACAGAGAGTAAAAAACCTTTTTTGTTAAATCGCTGCATAGCAAATAATAAAACTAGCACCAAAAAAATCAATTGCCCTGTACGTCCCAGTGAAACGAAAAAAATGTTGTAAAGGCATAATAAGGCTATTGCTATGTACAAGGTTTTTACATAGCCACGACTATCCAAGGCTTTATGCGCCATAAAGAAGCCAAAAAATGCAATAAAAATGCCGTGGGTAATATAGCTTTTGAAGTAAGGCAAGCACGCTGGCGAGTGCAGACAAAATAATTTCATAGCCATTAATTGTGAACCGACTAAAGAGATAATCGAAGCAAAAATAAAGGCATACCAAGCCCACTGACGATAGCGTTCTATGCTTAAAAAGGGTATTAACAGCGGAATAAACACTAACTCTCTGTATTTTCGTAGCATCATAAAAGCATCACTACTGGTGGCATCGCCATAACTGAACCCAACTATAAAATAGGCAAACAGTAACAATGACCACAGCGCAACAGGATAGTCTTTTAATAGGCTGGGGAGGCGAATAAATTGCGCGGAGATTAGCCATAATAAAGCAATAATCGCCGATAAAATAATGGCTAAGGCAGTAGAAAAATAAATAGCTGGGATCAATAGTACCGCGCAAAAGCCACCCGCTTTGAGTGCGCTTGCTTGTATGTTGTTATAATTAATCATAGTTTAGTTACTTGGCTTTGCCTTAAAAAACGTTCTACTTCGGTGATAAAAACCTCAGCTTGTTGAACGTGTAACCAATGCCCCGCTTTAGCAACAATGGTTAAGTTCGCGTTTGGAAATAACGGGCTTAACTCTGTTTCCTTCACATAATTAGACAATTCACCCGCGATAAACAACGCATTGCCGACAAATGGCGCGACACCTTCACTATTAGGAAAGGCAATAATAGCGGGGGCAGTTTGATAAAAAATATCCAAATCCACACGCCAACGATACGCGCCATCCACTAGCACTAGGTTTTGTAACAGAAACTGTCGATAACTTAATTCGGGTATAGCCGCTGCCAACTGTTCTTCCGCCTGTTTTCGATTGCTAATTTGTGCCAGCGGTAACGCTTGTAACGCGCCAATCGTGGCATTGAAACAATGACGATAACTGACAGGAGCAATATCGGCAATAATCAGCTTATTTACCCTATCAGGATGATACAGCGCGAACCACATCGCTACTTTGCCGCCCATGCTATGACCTAATAAACTGACGGTCGTTAACCCCTGTTGCTCAATGAACAGCAATAAATCCGCCGCCATTATTGGGTAATCCATCTCAGGATGGTGAAAAGACGCGCCATGATTACGCTGATCGAGGACATAAACGTGAAATTGTGTTGCTAATTTTTCTGCCACACCACGCCAATTACGCGCTGATGCAAAAAAACCATGCAGGATAATCAGTGGCGGATGTTGTGAATTGCCAAACTCTTCAAACGCTAATGTCATAAAGCAAACGCCAATAACACGCCCATTACCCCACCAAAAACACCGCCCCACACCACCAGCCAGCCAAGATGCTCGCTGATAATAAGCTGTACCATTTCTTTAACCAATTGCGGGGTTAATTCACTCAGGCGTTTATCAATCACGGTTTCAATTTTACTGACAATATCTTCACCAATTTTGTGAGCATTCAAGCCATGCTGGAGTGCAGCTTTAAAGGCATCGGATTCAACCGTAGCGACTAAAGTGGCACGCATTTTTTCGGTGAACGGTTCTTTTAATGGCACTAAGGCTTCCGTACCGCCCATCATCATTAACATTCCACCAAACGAAGATTCCATAATTGATGACACTAAGCCTTCATAAATTTTGTCATAATCAACCGCATTTAATAACGGCTGTAAATCCAATAGCTTGCCCCCCTGTTGTTCTTCGGTTTCAATAAATTGTTCAATATTAGTGACTGTGAAAAACTGCTCCATCATCAGTTTCTTGATAGAAAGTTTAAATTCTTCAAAACGCTCAGGTATTACCCCAGAACCATATAAATAAGGCACTTTTTCAAATAGCATATAAATTGCTAACCAGTTGGTAATCGCGCCAGACAGTGCAAAAAAACCAATGGATTTAATGAAGGGTGCGCTAAAAATATAACCAATAACAATAATAATAACGGCTGTAAAATTGGTAATAACGCTTTTGTTGCAGAGTTTTTTCATGGTATTGATTAAAAGTGACACGCTGTTTAGGTTATAAAGACACTCATTCTAAAGCAAGCTGGATTCAACTCCAAAGTGCAATGTGAGTGCAGTTGTTTTTGCTAACTGAGTGCTACACGCTTTATACTTGAGCTTTTGGCATGGTTTAATAGATATGAAACATATAATTGCGTTGTCAGGTGATATTGGTGGGGGAAAATCATCGGTAGCCACCGCGCTACAAGAAATAACAGGCTATGATGTTATCGGCACGGGCGCGATACAACGGACTATTGCCAAACAACGAGGTGTTACCACCCTTGAGTTAAACAAAATCTCGCAAACAGATCGTAGTATTGATGATGAAATTGATAATTTCGTGATTAATTTAGGTAAAACAGGCGATAAACTGATTATCGATTCAAGGCTGGCGTGGCATTTTATTCCCAATGCCTTTAAAGTATTTTTGTCGGTTGATCCGATGATAGGGGCTGAACGGGTATTTCATGCCTCTCGCAGTGATGAGGATAATCCATCATTACAAGCCACACTGGAAAATAATGCCAAGCGACAAGCCTTTGAAGATGAGCGATTTTATAAACTTTACACGATCAAATTTAGAGAGCTTAACAATTACGACTTAGTAGTTGATAGTTCTTTTATAGCACCTGAACTGATTGCGAAAAACATTAAAACCCATTTTGAGCAATGGCTATTAAATTAAAGTAGTGGCGTGTTCAGCGTATTCGCATAGTGTTTATATCGAACTCAGGTTACTATAGCCAGCTCGTTTAACTCAATAAATCATGAGGATTTGTTATGCCCTATACCCAAGAGATTGTCGATGAACTGAATATGCTGGTTCGTTACAACTTAAGCACCACACAAGAAGGAATAAAAGTTCATAAAAAAGAAGCCGCAGCCGATATAGTCGCGGCAACCAAACGTTTATATGAAAAAGGTTTAGTTACCCAAGAAGATGGCGGTTATTTAACGCACTTAGGACATGAAGCAGCAGAACAAGCGCAAACGCTGTTAACTTTGTTACATCCTGCTTAATTTAATACCGCTCTATAAAATCTTAGGTATTTCTCCAGAAGCCAAGGATGGCGTGTCAATCCCAGTTATCCTCTTACTACCCTAAACTTAAAAATATCCAACAGTATCAAGTCGTGTAGGTCGAGTTAGGCTTGCCGTAACCCGACATTAATCAACGAATCTGTCGGGTTACGCTACGCTAATTCGACCTACTTGGCTTGCGCAAGCGTAGAAGCGGATTTTAACGGCGATGGAAAACCAGATTACGCTATTTTATTAGCCCGTATTAACACCAGCAAAGGCGCGTTAGCTGTTAAACTATCGAACCATGATAATTATGAATGGATTGTACCGATAATGACCTTGATTGGAATGCTGAACCAATGGGGATTGATTTAGCAGAACCAAACACCTACCAAACGGCTTGTGGCAAAGGCTATTGGGAATGTGCAGTAAATGAAGCCCAATAGCATTACATTAGTAAATGCTGGGGGTTTAATTTTCGTTGCACCCAGTGCTACCACTATGCTATAAATCAGCCATGACTGACACCCATACAACTGCCCGAATTTTTAAAACCGCTTGGTTTGCAAAAGCAGCCCAAAAAGCGCGTATCCGTGATGAAGAACTTTGTGCGGCACTGCGTCAAGTCATGCAGGGTCAGGCGGATGATTTGGGCGGCGGCGTGTTCAAAAAACGTCTTAACGACAATAGACACCGTTCAATCATCATTGCCAAAGGCGGACAATACTGGATTTATACCTATCTATTTGCCAAAAAAGACCGAAGCAATATTGATACAGATGAGCTTGCCGAATTCAAAAAGTTAGCCGCGCTCTATGGTCGTCAGACCGATAAAACAATCAACACCCAAATAAAAAACGGTGATTTAGTGGAGATTTGCCATGCCCAACAAACCTAAATTCAAAAGTGATGCTTTTGCCGCCATACACAGCGCAGTCCAAGGGTTATACCATGCAGAGGCAATTGATAAAACCACCCTGCGTGAGTTTGATGAATCCTGTCTTGTTGTTCCTACAGAAATCGAACCGCAACAAATAAAGCGCATCCGTGAAAACAACCACGTCAGTCAGCCTATTTTTGCCCGTTATCTCAACACCAGCGAATCAACCATACAAAAATGGGAAACAGGCGCGAAGCGTCCTAGTGGGATGGCTCTTAAGCTCTTGGCAGTAGTGCAGAAACACGGATTAAAAATATTGGCTTAGCAAGTCGAGGGATAAATTATTTCTGAACCAATGGCGATTGATTTAGCAGAACCAAACGGCTTGTGGCAAAGGCTATTGGGAATGTGCAGCAAATGAACCAAGTAGCATTACATTGGCAAATGCTGGGATTTTATATTCCGCTTTTGAGCAAGGCGGGGCAGTAATGATATTTTAGAACAGTGCTAAAAATGATTTTACCCAGAGTGTCATGAATGAATGACTAAAAACGTATCAATGCGATAAGATGCGCTTCGTACCTCAGCATATCCTATGCCTATCTTATCGTGTTGATAAATAAAATCGCAAAATTATAAAAAATAGTGGGAGTTTGTTAGTATGGGGTGGTTGGACAACATTCCCGCAAATAGATTGTTAATAAAATTAAACCATCAGTAACTCACATAGGTGATAAAAATGGCTAAGAAAAAAGTTTTCGTCAGTTTTGACTACGATAATGACAAACACTATAAAGCTCTGTTAAAAGCGTGGGATGCAAATCCAAATTTTGATTTTTATTTCAGTGACCTTTCCTCTACTGAAATTAATAGTTGGTCAGTGCCTGTTGTTAAGCAAGTTTTATCCAAAAAAATTAACGAAGCCAACTACACGGTTGTCCTCGTTGGCAAAGAAGCCAATAAGCAACACAAGGATCATAAAGAGATTGGCTATAAAAACTGGCTGAATTATGAAGTCGCAAAAAGCAAAGAACATAAAAACAAGCTAGTTGCAGTCAAACTTGATAAGGCATACGAAAGTCCAGAACAGCTACTAAATTCTGGTGCTAGTTGGGCGATGAGCTTTACTCAAGAAGCAATCGTCAAGGCGTTAAACGATGCCGCAAAATAAATTACAAGAAGCAGAGTTGAATAATCTCTGCTCTCATTACAAAGATAGCTACGAAATTCACCTTGCCAGCGTGAAACAACGCGAAATGTTGTTTTATGCGCTGTTAGTTATACTTGCACTTTTTTCGTTGCAAGTGACTTCAACCGAATTGGTGAATGACAATATGAGTAGTCTCCTTAACAAGCAATTAGATATAAGCATCGACAAGCATTCAAGCCTATTTGAAACGCTACTTTCGCTTCTTCTATTTGGATTTTCTTCTAGGTATTATCAAACTGTTATTCAAATTGAACGGCAATATAACTACCTCCATAATCTGGAGGATATAATTAACCGCAACTACGCGGGAACACTTGCATTTACAAGAGAAGGAAAATCATATCTCAATGAATATCCAATATTCTCGAAATGGATAGGGTTACTATATACTCTTGCGTTTCCATTGATAGTCTTACTGTGCATTAAAATCAGAATTGACAGTGATATATCAAAGTACCAAACACTTAAAACACTTAGTCCGTCAATGATACTAGGAATTGTTCCCTGTTTACTTGTTGGTATATCGACAATTCTTTATCTTTATAATCGGCACAATTCACTATTACGCGAGTTACCAACAATTCTGTCCAACAAACTCCACGAAATCTTGCGAATTTTGCGGATTCGCTAGAGGAAGTACATCGTTTTCCCACATTTCGCATCTAATTCATGCGGGCTTGTATCTACCATACTAAATAGTTGCCTTTGAAGGATAAAATAAAATGAGCATAAAAAAAGAAAAGGGATTCTTTGCGTATCCATCATCTCCTAATATTTTAGGTGACTGTATAGAACGATCTGTTAAAAACGTAAACAGAAACTCTGCACTAGTTAATTATAAAACATGGAAAGAAAGTAATGTAAATGGACAATTTATTATTCATGAAATTATGAGGCAAATTAAAGAAAGTGATATTTTTGCTGCCGATATATCGGTACTTAATTTTAATGTCATCTATGAAATAGGTTATGCTATTGGTTTACGAAAAAAAATACTGCTAACACTAAATCCAGAATATTTTATTGAGCAAGATGAATTCAATAAGCTTGGATTACTAGATACGATTGGGTATGTCGAGTATGCTAATTCTGCCGAACTGTTGAAATATCTTGAGGATGTGGATAATTTGTCGCCTCTATATTCGCTCACAATAGAGACAGAGACTAACAGGGGTTCACCTGTATACATGCTGGGGGCACTATATAATTCAGACGCAATTTCTCGTCTTAAATCTAATGTAAAAAAAGCACGTTTGTTTTACAGGAGCTTTGATCCGAATGAACAAATGCGTATTTCATGTGACGAAGCCATAAGGCAAGTTTCTCAATCTATTGGAATCATTATTCCATTGTTACCTCCTCAGAACTTAGATTCGAAACTACACAACCTTAGAGCTGCCTTCATCGCTGGGCTAGGGGCTGCAATGAACAAAATTGTATTACTAATCCAGTCAGGCGATGCACCTATTCCACTGGATTATCGCGACTTAGTGAAAACATATAAGTTTCCCGACCAAATTGATGCGCATATTCACAAGTTTGCAGTTGATGTACAAAATAAATTGTACAAAGATCGTAATCAGTGGTTCGCTAACAGCAAGTCATTTCTTCAAGAATTGGATTTGGGTGCCAGTGCCGCAGAAAACGAGCTCACAAATCTAAGGTCTTACTATCTGAAAACCAGTGAATTTAACAGAGTTTTACGAGGTGAAGGGCGTTTAGTAAAAGGAAGAAAAGGAACAGGAAAAAGTGCAATTTTCTTTATGGTGAGAAACGCTATCTATGCACAACGAAAGAAAGTAGTGCTTGATCTTAAGCCAGAAGGATACCAACTGCTTAACTTTAAAAGACAAGTGTTAAATATGTTAGATAGGGGGACATTGGAACACACGGTAACTGCTTTTTGGGAGTACGTTTTATTAATGGAAGTATGCGCGGGAATTGTCAAATATGATCGCAAATACCATGAATATGACCATAAAATTTCAGAAGCGTATCTTGATATATATAACAGATATAAACAAGATACTCTTTTATTTGAAGGTGATTTTGCAGAAAGACTACTTAAATTAACCCAGAGTCTTGAGAACAAATATTTAGAGCTAGGAAAAGAAGGTTGTAATATTTCACTAAACAATGCAGAGATAACTGAACTTATTTATCGGTACGATTTGGATATCGTACGCAATGACATACTCAACTATATGCGTTACAAAGAAGGCTTATGGATATTGATAGATAATCTTGATAAAGGTTGGCCAACACATGGATTAGAAGCTATAGACTTAATAATAATCAGGTGTTTACTGGATGCAAGCAGAAAAATAGAGCATTGGATATCTAGGAGAGGGTTTGAATGTCATACAATTGTGTTTCTGAGAAATGATGTCTATGACTTATTGATACGAGAAACAGCAGATCGTGGTAAAGAATTTGTGATATCAGTTGACTGGCAGGATGCGGATTTATTAAGAGAAATGTTAAGAAAACGGATGATAAGTCATGGTCGCGAAAACGATAGTTTTAATGACTTATGGGCTCAAGTGTTTGTTACCCACATTCGAGGCGAGGAAACGTCTCAGTATATTATTGATAGAAGTCTAATGAGACCACGATATCTATTAAATCTTATCAATCACTGCAAAAGCATTGCAATGAACCTTGGTCACACAAGAATTGAAGAAGGCGATATAGATAAAGGCGTGTCATTGTATTCAAAGGATTGTGTATCTGAAATAAATCTTGAAATAGAGGATGTTGTAAAAAATGTTGATGGTTTACTATATGTTTTTACAGAATGTACCAACATAATAACAAGAGACGATGTTAATCACTTATTAACAGAATCGTTAAAAGAACCAAGTAGAAATGAAGAGATAATTGATACTTTAATGTGGTTTGGTGTTTTTGGAGTGATGCGTGACAATGGTGAAATAGCATATGTTTACACGGTCGATTATGATATGAAGCGATTAAAAGCGTTGCAAAGTAAGCGCAGCATGAATGGAAAAAATATCATATATCATATAAATCCAGCATTTTGGAGTGCTTTAGAAATTCAAACGGAAAACACCGCGTAGCTGTGTAGATTGTCTCGTTCCCAAGCTCTGGAGACTGTGAAAGTATTCGATTTTGGAGTCAAAAATTATGAGTTTTGACTCCAGTATCATATATAAATCAATAAGTTAAAAAATAACGTTTTGATGTTTTTTGAACCCCTAAGATGGGTAGAGCTTGCGAAACACATCACAAATCCGCGTAAATGATAGGTTTCGCTTCGCGCTTTACAAGTCACTGCTAAATGATTATTCCAAATGTCTCGTTTCCAAACTCCAGTTTGGAAACGAAACATTCTAATCACCCAACTTACGCGCCTGTAAAAACGCCGCCATGTCTTCATTTTCAACCCAGCGATAGATTTCCTCTACCGCTAAGTTAAAATCCAAGGATTCAAACCACACATCATCGCCTAGAAAATAATGATTCGATACCCAACCCGAAGAGCGTCTGCATATTTCTACGTCAACAAAATCCTGCTCACACATACCTATTCCTGCACACTCGGTAATGACGAATAAGCTACGCGCTTAATGGTTTCATCGGTGCGGCGCGTGGATTTTGACAGCACTTCAACTAATAAAATCGGTGATTCGGTGTAATAGGAATTGTCGGTTTTATCGTCACAGACCACCATCACATCAGGATAAAAAAATTGGTTGGCATTAGTTAAAACAGGCGATGTATTTTTTGATAGCGGGATGTATCAAACAAATTCAAGAAACTATTCACAATGGCGAGCCAATAATAGCCTTTGGATAAAACTGATAACTAGCCGATATTGATTTATGACGAAAGCGCGTAGATAATCTGTTCAAAATCAACCCGTAAGATGGTCGGCTGTCGGGTAGTGGGTAAAACCTGTAACTCACTTAAAATACCATTCTATTTTTAATATTGCAGGCGATAAAATTATTATGCTAGGCTCATGTAAGTCCAGTTCACTGAAAGTATCTAAAAATATTGTAATAACGTAATTCTAAATTTATAGAGTTTACGATTACCACGCATCGAACTGGCAACTTGTAGCGAAAATAATAAAATAAAAACCAGCTATAGACAGGGGAAAAAAGTGCGAATATTACTGATAACATCATCTTATAACGGTTTATGCCAGCGTACTCATATCGAATTAGTGTCACGCGGTTATGAAGTGTCAATCACCTTAGCCATCAGCGCAGAAGTCATGGAACATTCGGTGGAATTATTCCAACCCGATTTGATTATCTGTCCTTTTTTAAAAGAACGTGTGCCAGAAACGATTTGGCAAAAGCATCTTTGTATCATTATCCACCCAGGTATTAAAGGCGACAGAGGGCCGTCTTCATTGGATTGGGCAATTACCGACAATTTAACCGAATGGGGAGTCACCGCTTTAGAAGCAGCCGAGGAAATGGATGCAGGTGATATTTGGGCAACAGCAACTTTCAAAATGCGTAAGGCAGCCAAAGCCAGTCTTTATCGGCATGAAGTCACTGGAACTGCGATTAAAGTAATATTGGAGATGTTGGAAAAATTTATCAGCAAATCCTTCACACCCGAAAAACTCGATGTCGGTAAACCCGATGTAAAAGGCACGTTGCGTCCTTTAATGAAACAGCCAGAAAGAAAAATCAACTGGGAAACCGATACCGTTGACATAATTATGCGCAAAATTAATGCGGCTGATAGTTTTCCAGGTGTCTTAGACACTATTGGCGGTGAAGAGTTTTATCTGTTTGGTGTTCACAAAGAAGAGTGCTTACGCGGTTGGAAACCAGGTGAGATTATTGCTAAACGGCATGGTGCAATTTGCCGTGCCGCTGTTGATGGTGCAATCTGGATTTCACATTTAAAACGCAAAAAAATAGATGGGCAATCCTTTCTCACGCGCATAACCTCACTGAATAAACCCGATTATAAATTACCCGCTACGCTCATATTGGGCGAAGCCAAACTCAAAGACGTGCCAGAATCGCCTATCGAATTGTTGTACATGGACAAAGCGGAAACCTTTAAAGAAATTTGGTACGAGGAAAATAATCAAGTCGGTTATTTATATTTTAATTTCCACAATGGCGCGATGAGTACCGAGCAATGCCAACGCTTACGTCTAGCGTACAGTGAAGCCAAAAAACGCGCTACCAAAGTGATTGTACTCATGGGCGGCACGGATTTTTGGTCAAACGGCGTTCATCTCAATATGATTGAAGTGGCAAAAAAACCTGCCGATGAATCATGGCGCAACATCAATGCGATTGATGATGCGGTGTTGGAAATTATCAATACGCCAAATCAGTTGGTCATTTCAGCGGTTTATGGTTCAGCGGGTGCGGGCGGTGTGATTATGACCTTGGCAGCAGATAAAGTATTTGCTCGCGCAGGTGTGATGATGAACCCGCATTATAAAACCATGGGCTTATACGGTTCAGAATATTGGACGTATTTACTGCCCAAGCGGGTCGGCATTGGACACGCTATCGAATTGACTGATATTCCGTTACCGATTGGAATGCAAAAAGCCAAAGCAATTGGCTTAATCGATGACACCTTGCCTGAAGAGTGGGATGACTATTTAGCAGAATTACGCCAACGTGCAGAAGCACTTGCCAATAGCGCAGATTTTGCTCAGCAGTTACAGGCTAAAAATGAGTTGCGCAAAAAAGATGAAGCCATTAAGCCACTGTCTGCTTACCGTGCCGCCGAATTAAAACGCATGAAAATGAATTTTTATCCCAGCTTTTACGGCGGCGATCATACTTATCACGAAGCACGTTACAACTTTGTTCACAAGATTCGTCCCAAAGAAACAGCGGCTTATTTAGCGAAACATTTACAACTAAATACCGCTAATTTCCATGAACTGAGAAAACCGTTGAATTATTAAATTCAGGGTAATGAGGAGGATATTATGTTTTTTAAAGAATGGGTTGTGCTATTAGTAGACGATGAACCAGACGTGCTGAGTGTTTCAAAGCTTGCGATGCGCTCAATCAAGGTTTATGACTTGCCGTTAAAAATTGTCACCGCTGCCAGTAAAGCTGAAGCGATTGCGTTATTTCAGGATAATCTGGAGTTAAGCAGTTGTTTGGCGGTTGCGTTTATTGATGTGGTGATGGAAACAGACAGCGCGGGCTTGGAACTTTGTCAGTATATTCGTGAAGAAATGGAAAATAAGGTCAGTCAGCTTTTTATTCGCACAGGTCAACCTGGTATGGCACCTGAACGTGAAGTCATAGACCGTTACGACATCAGCGGTTATTTTACCAAAGTTGAAACCACGGAAAACAAATTGTATTCCTTGGTTAAAAGCAGTGTACGGCAATTTTTATCTTCGGGCATGGCATTGGCAACAGTTAATTTACTCAATGAAATGATAGTCAATAGCCATGCGAGTCGTGCCGACTTACTTGAAACTATCCACCATATTGCCGTAGGCGGTGTGGATGAAAGTACATGGCTAATTGTTGATGGACAAGTATTATTTGCTGACGAAGTGAATGCTAAAGGCGGAGCGGCTCTGTATTTAGCGAATGGTGGCTTGGCGTTGTATAAAAAACTAGCGCAGTGTGAAGGCTTTCCACTGGATTTTTCGGGTGATAAATATGTACGCAGCGAAGGCAATTTTCACCTGATTCAAGTCACCGCGAAACCGCATCAAGTAGAAGTGGGTTATCTATTTAAAACCCAGTTTAATCCGCCTGATCACATTATTTCCTTGATGTATAGTTTTGTGCAAGCGTTAGCCAGTATTTGGAAAAACACCAGCACAGAATAGCTTGTAGAAGGCGTATAAAACATCCTCGTTTTATACGCTTTTTTTATATGTTTAGCACACAAGCAAGGTATTGGACGTGAATTTACTGCATCTCTTCACACCACACCATAGTGGAATTACGCTGTATGATTCTTACGATGAAAGTTTAGTTTTACTTTCTGTCATTATCTCTTGCCTAGGCGTTTATGCCACCCTAGGCATAGCAGATCGTATCCGCGCGTTAGACGATAATCCCCTGACTGAAAAAATATGGTTAAGTGCTGGCGCATTAACGATGGGGACGGGAGTATGGGCGATGCACTTTATTGGTATGTTAGCCTTTACCTTAAAGACCGCTGATAACGCCCCCATCATTGTTTTATACGATCTTGTAACGACTTTATGTTCAGTTGTTCCTGCCATTCTAGCAGGGGTGGTTGTGTTAAACATTGCTAGCCGTAGAACGGTCAGTCAAAAAAGACTGTTGTTTTACGGTGTATTGATGGGAGCAGGTATAGGCATGATGCACTACATTGGCATGATGACAATGCAAAGTGATAAAGAGCTTATTATGCTAATAGACATGACTGGCTTTGTTATTTCGGTGGTCGTTGCCGCTATGCTGGGTATTACCTCACTCTATGCCAATAAGGTATTAAGCACTGATAAATATACCCGCACTAAATGGGCTAAAATCGTTTCCGCTATTACCATGGGATTTGCAGGCGCAGCCATGCACTATATTGCCATGTCATCTACTACTTTTTCATTAGGTAATAATACAATTAACGACACTGATTTTTTATTAAATCCGCAATATCTAACATTAGGAATCAGTCTAGCAGCGTTTTTTATTATTTCATTAGCCATAGTAGTGACTGTTGTCGATATACGTCTGGAAAAAGCCGCCTTATCAGAACAAATAAGTCGTACGCATACCTTAGCCGCCATTGAAAGTATTCCCAATGCGTTTGCTTTATATGATATGAATGATCATTTAATTGTTTGTAACAATATGTATCGCAATTTAATGAGTACCGAACACTTTAAAGTTAAAGAAGGCATACAATTTAAAGATTTAATTCAAAACCTAGCGGACAATCAATTAGTTTATGGTACTGAAAATAGTCATGAATGGGTAAAAGAACGTCTAGCCAAGCATTACAATCCACAAAAAGATTTTATACATCACTGGAAAAATGAAAAATGGATGCAAGTCTGTGAACGGCGGGTTTGGAATGTGGGTACAGTCGCAGTACATACCGACATTACTGAATTAAAACAGACTGAACAAGAATTAGCACAAGCCATGCAAAAAGCTCAACAAGCTCAGCTTGTTGCTGAACAAGCTAATTCGGCTAAAAGTGCTTTTTTAGCCAATATGTCACATGAATTAAGAACACCGATGAATGCTATTATTGGCTATAGTGAAATGTTACTTGAAGAAGCCGAAGACTTAGGACAAAACGATTTTATTGCTGATTTAACTAAAATTCGCATTGCAGGTAAACATTTACTCGATGTGATTAATAATATTCTGGATATATCAAAAATTGAAGCAGGTAAAATGGAGATTTATCCTGAAAACTTTGATTTAACTAAAACTATTCACGAAATAGCGTCTACTATTCAACCGTTATTAGATAAAAAAGAAAATAAATTAATTATTAATATAAATGATAATATTGGCACGCTTTATACCGATTTAACCAAAGTTAAACAAGCTTTATTCAACTTATTAAGTAATGCCAATAAATTTACTGATGCTGGTGAAATTAATCTGACGATTACCAAAACATCTAATAATGGTGATGGATGGGTCATATTTAGCGTTAAAGATACAGGTATTGGCATGACAGCAGAACAATTAGATAAAATATTTGAATCATTTACTCAGGCAGATAATTCAACAACGCGTAAATATGGTGGTACTGGATTAGGATTAACTATTACTAAAAAGTTTTGTAATGTGCTTGGTGGTAGTATTGAAGCAAGTAGTTTAGTAGGACAAGGATCAGAATTTATTATTACATTACCTACTTTTTATAAAAAAGTGACCAAAAAATTTGTGGGGCTATAATAATGACAAGAATTTTAATTGTTGAAGACAACGAAATGAATCTGGATATGCTGTCGCGTCGTCTTAGCCGACGTGGTTATGAAATTATTACCGCTATGGATGGTGAAAAAGGCATTGAATTAGCAATCGTTCATTTACCCGATTTAATTTTAATGGATATGAGTTTACCGATTATCGATGGTTGGGAAGCCACACAAAAAGTTAAAGCCCATCAAGCCACCTCCCATATTCCTATTATTGCTTTAACTGCTCATGTCATGGAAAGTGATAGACAAAAAGCCTTAATTGCAGGCTGTGATGATTATGATACCAAACCCATTGAAATAGAAAGATTATTAGGGAAAATTGCAGCTTTACTTAAGTAATTAAAATAAAACTACAGGTATTCTGGAATTAAACAGTATTAGCTTAATAAAGTTGAGATGCTCTCTTAATTCTATACCGTAATCACTAAAAATAGATTATTTACGAAGGGAAACAACATGACTATTCAAGATGAGTCAAAAATCCGCCACGATTTATTAACCCCTGTTAATCAAATTATTGGTTACAGCGAAATGTTGGTAGAAGATATAAATAAAGATGGGCGAACTCAATATTTAGCTGATTTAAAAAAAATTACTCAAGCAGGCAGAAATTTAACGGAACAGATTAATCAACTGTTTAAACTCAGTGAAGTAAAAACAGATACAGTACCGAATACTAGTCCTATTCCTACAGAAATCATTAACCCAGAAAACAGCGTTAATGATTTAACGGGAAAAATTTTAATCGTAGATGATATTGAAGAAAATCGCGATATATTATCCCGTCGTTTAAAAAAACGTGGCTATCTCTATGAGATAGCAGAAAATGGTAAAATTGCTCTAAATAAATTAACTCAAGAAAAATTTGATTTAGTTTTACTGGATATAACGATGCCAGAAATTGATGGTTATACGGTATTGCAAACCATGAAAGCCGATAAGGTGTTACGCAATATACCTGTGATTATTATTTCTGCCATTACTGAAATTGACAGTATTGTGCGTTGTATTGAAATGGGCGCAGAAGATTATTTACCCAAGCCTTTTAATGCCACTTTATTATATGCCAGAGTACAAGCCTGTTTAGAAAAAAAACGCCTACTTGAACAGGAAAAAAATTACCTATCAGAACGATTACAAACCGAAGCAACCTTAGAAAGGCATCGTTCTTTAGCGCAAATGGTAGCAGGCGTAGCACACGAAATTAATACGCCACTTGGGGTAATTAATACCGCTGCTACTATATTAGATAGCAGGGTAAATAATAAAGATATTAGCAATTTGTTTTCTGATAATAAAGAAGCATTAGAAGATATTATGGAAGCAACTGATTTAATTAAAAGGAATATTACTAGGGCGCATAATTTAGTACAAAATTTTAAGAAAATATCGGTTAATCAAACAGCTGACATAAAAGAAAGTGTCAATATTTTAGATACTATAAAAGAAAGTATTGAATTATTTAAAATCAATGCCCGTCAGGCTAACTTAGAAATTATAGTGCAAGATAATGTTAAACAGAGTAGAGCATGGTTAGGTTATCCAGGTTATTTAACACAAATTATTATTAATTTTTTAACTAATATAGAGCGTTATGCTTATCCAAATAACAAAGGTGGAAAAGTTATTATTGATCTTGCAGATCAGCAGCAAAATAATCAGGCTTATTTTGTAATTACGGTCACTGATTTTGGTCAGGGTATCAGTAGTGAAAATGTAGCTAAAATTTTTGACCCCTTTTTTACCACTGGACGTATGCAAGGCGGTTCAGGTTTAGGCTTGGCTATTGTACATAATTTAATTACTAGTGTTTTAGAAGGGAGTATTAAAGTACATTCAGAAATGGGTAAAGGAACAAGTTTTTATATTACTCTGCCTAATAATTTAAGTTAAAGCCGCATAATATAAATATCTCCTTTTTTGGCACGTTACAAAGCTATGTACCCGCTGATTTGATTACTGTGCAAAACCACGAATTCTGGCTTTTAACCTGATTTCTTTTTGAAACCACATATTATTAGAGTGTCTTTCATTACGCAGTATTTTCCGTACTTTTTCTGTAAGTCTTACTTGGCTGTTGACCTATCTGCTTGATATTATTTACCCTATAGCTTAAGCGATTGACTGGTAATAAGCCTGACACTGTTACGATTATGAAAACTAATAAACGGCACAATCCCAGCGGTAAGCAGTTTATTTATGTTCTGCTCAGACAAAAACCATTCACCACACGCATATAAATGCTGTTCATCGTCTTTTAGGTACACCAGCGCAGGCAGACCTTCAATATCGTTAGCTCCATTGCCTTGATAACCCGCTTGTTGTCTGACTAACAAGCGGGCAAAATCAAAGGCTGGATTACCCCATAATAACTGTTCATGTTGCGGAAGATTGCCAAATTCCTCAAAGGCAAATTCTTCAACGGGTTCGCGTTTTTTGCCATAAGGCAAACGTAACAAAATGCGGGGATAACAAAGACCGATAAACCCTGCTACGGGTGATTCTCGTAAACTCTGCCAATGCTGACTTAGCGGCTGTTCGCCCAGAATTTGCTTGTTAACAAAGGCTTCATCGACGGCACTGATAAAGCGGCTGTGTAACTGTCCAGCCAGCATTCCTAACAAACCCAGTAATGCCAAATCCTCAGCATTGCCCGAAAAATAATAACTGCCAATAATGACGCTATCGACAGTTTTTATGCCGTGATTCACTAACAAATTGGCAAAAGTAGAAGTCATTCCGCTGCACATATCAGCAAGCAAGGTTTGTTTGCTGATATTAACTAAATAGAAGCTCTGATTTTCATCTGCGTCTTCGTTAAAAAGTAACGCGTGAACAGAACGCCAAATAGACTCCAATGCCTGAAACTCAGGGTTATGCAGGATTGTATTCATTAACTCAGCCATCACTGAATCGATGAACACGCTTAAGGTTTGATGTTCTGGCAGGGTATCGGCAACGATGACGGGCGTGATTAACTGCTGTAACAGACTATCGACTGTATTTTTCGACTGGGTTGCTGGTGTTGCTAAGGTTGTTTTACGATCTAATAACCGCTCCAGAGTATCTGCCATAGATTCAGTTTCCGTCATAGTGACATCGTCTGAACTTTCTGTGGCTTTCGGTTGATATTTTTGCCAGATTTCAGCAGCGACTGATGCAGCAGTTTGGGGGTTGTCCAGCTCACGTTTTAAACGGCGCAGCTCAACAAACTCAGGGATTATTGTCACCAGTCGGTCAGGGTGAAAATCATCCAGCTCCTTAAAAACCAATACCTGACGTGAACTCAAGGTCAGCGTAGGCGAAATTTTCGCCATCACTGAATCAAAATTATCCACATCAACTCTGAGTATTTTGTCTGTTATCGATGAACTGGCAGTTTGACCGCAGAAATCACCACAACAATAAAAGCACGTTTGGTTGTCTTCATCTTGGTGTGATGGTGTTTGTTGTCCAAAGCCAAATTCAAAATTTATTCCGCCTGACATGAGTTATCTCCTAGCTTGATGAAGATTATGCTGTTCCAGTGTTAAGACTAGCTAAATCAATAACAAACCGATATTTGACATCGCTTTTTAACACTCGCTCGTAGGCTTGATTAATTTGTTGAATCGGGATTAGCTCTATATCGGATGTGATGTTATGTGCCGCACAAAAATCGAGCATTTCTTGCGTTTCTTGTATGCCACCGATTAATGAACCTGCAATGGAACGGCGTTTGAAAATCAGGTTGCCAACCGTAGGGGATGGATGTGGATGATCGGGTACGCCGACTAAACACAGTGTGCCATCACGTTTTAATAAGTTGGTAAAAGCATCCAGATTATGCGGTGCGGCAACGGTATTTAAAATGAAGTCAAAACTTTGTGTGTGAGCCGCCATTTCATCATCATTTTTTGAAATCACCACTTCATGCGCACCTAAGCGTTTGGCATCTTCGACTTTGTTTGCCGAGGTGGTGAACAACACGACGTGCGCACCTAAGGCGCGGGCGAATTTAACGCCCATGTGTCCCAGACCGCCTAAACCAACTATGCCAACTTTTTGTCCTGCGCCGACTTTCCAATGTTTTAACGGGGAGTAAGTGGTAATTCCTGCACATAATAAGGGGGCAGTAGCGGCTAAATCTAAGTTATCAGCGATTTTTAACACAAAATCTTGCTCAACCACAATGTGATTGGAATAACCGCCATAAGTGCTAACTGTCCCGTTGCTGTGCGGGTCTGGACAGTTATAAGTAAACACAGAGTGATTGCAATATTGCTGTTGTTGTTCCAGACAGTCTGGGCAAGTACGGCAAGAGTCCACCATGCAACCCACGCCTACGTTGTCACCGATAGTAAATTTTTTAACCTCACTGCCCAAATTAATAACCTTACCGACAATTTCATGACCTGGCACCATCGGAAATGAGGAATTGCCCCATTCATTACGCACTTGATGAATATCGGAATGACAAACGCCGCAATACAGAATCTCAATTTGCACATCGGTGGCGTTCAACTCACGGCGTTCAAATTCAAATGGTGCTAATGGGTCATGCGGGTTAAATGCGGCATACGCTTTGGCTTTTGACATAACAACTCCTAAGTTAAGACTGTGATAATTTAATTAGCTAATAGTAGCGATTTTACGATAAATCGTAAGGTACATATAGCTGAAGTACAATAAAATGATACCGTTCGTGGTGAGCTGTGAGCTTATCGAATAAGTCGAACCACATTGACACTTCGACAAACTCAGTGCGAACGGTTTTTTTAATCCATTTAAATACGTTAGCTATATCTTGGCAGTCGCTAGGCAACACGCTGTAACAATTCGCTACTACAAACCGTTAATTTTGTTTAGGTCTAGTTCCTGTACCACCTTGATCAGCTTTTGTTTTTGCATACAGTTGTTCTAATTTTCCAAACGCTGACCATAATGAGGTATCCCATACAACTTGATTACCCATTGATACAATCATGCGGGTTAATTCTGGGATTTGGTTATTGACCGAGGTTAAGTAAACAGGTTGCACATAAAGAATGGTATTACCCATCGGTAAAATAATCATCCGTCCCAGTTCAACTTTTGAACCATGCTGATCCCATAAAGTTAGCTTTTCTGAAATTTCGGCATTTTGATTAATCAAGGCTTCAACTTGGGCAGGGCCGTTGACTTGCACGTCTTTACCAAATTTATAGACTCTAATATTGGGTTTGTAATCTAGGGCGCAATTAGTTTTATCTAATATGCTAGCAACACCAATCATACTTAGGTTATTTCTGTTAATGGGAGTCATAGGGTTAATCATGACAAACTCTTCTTGGTCTTTACAATCCGAGCTAGCAGAGGCATCTGTGACTGGAAAATCCATAGTTTGATAATAGGGCATGACAGGCTCACCACGCACATTAGCAAACTGCCATGTTTCGCCTTGTTCATAGAATAATTCAGGGCTAGTTTGATGATATTTTGCGTAAATCTTCATTTGCATATAGAAAAGATCACGCGGATAACGCAAATGTGCGCGTAATTCTTTAGGCATGGAACTTAAGTCTTTAAGTAAGCCAGGAAAGGCACGATTGTAGGTTTGAATAATAGCATCAGAGGGATCTGATAGATAAAAATCAACTGTGCCGTCAAAAGCATCGACCACTACTTTAACTGAATTACGAATGTAGTTAAATTTTTCATCACTCGCTAAATAATCATCGGCGGCAGGCTTTGAAAGCGGATACCAATTAGAGATGGTATAAGCATCCAATATCCAATAAAACCTATCTTTTGTTCCGACTAAATAAGGGTCTTTGTCTAACTGAAGAAACGGAGCTATATGCTGAACGCGCTCAACGATATTTCTGCGTATCATAAGCTGACTTTTGTCAGTAATATTAGGTGAGAAGAATATTTTTAAATCGTTAAAATATATCGAGAATAAGGCTTTTTTGAAAATATTGGAAATAGGTATTCCACCTTTGCCAGTATAATCATGCTCTTCACTCTGATCTGAACTTTCGATACCAAGTACCTTAAGATTATTAGGTACTATCGCGTAATTATATTTGGCTTCACCGAAGTAAATATCTGGGTTCTTAATAGTGAAATCACTCACATCAGAATTCATATTTAAATCGCGTAAATACCACACCAGTGGTTTACCTGCATCTTGAGCTGCGGGTGATACTACCGCACCTACACCGTGGGTATAGCGCAAATGGGTATTTTCCCAATTTTGAGCCGCCATAGGTAATTTAGAGATATTAATTTCTCTGGCAGCAAGATTGACCTGTCGAATATGTCCGAGTAAATCATAACGGTCTTCATCTACCGAATTAAAATGATAATAAGGTCTAATTTCTTGTAATTGTTGATAGGCATGAATGAGAAATTCTCTGTCCCAAATCGGAATATTTTCAAAGCGTTTTTGTGTCGCCCACGATTTAATATCTTCCGTGGCATCTTGTTTAATATCCAAATTTTCAACCGTAATATTATCTAAATTATATGCCTTTAATGTTGAATCAATATTCGCCTGCATAAACGGTCTTTCTATGGCGACAGGATTAGGAATCACAATAAACTTTTCAATGAGCTGCGGTAAAAACTCTACTTTTGATAAGACCAGCATGAATACAAAAGCCAGCAATGAGATTAAAAAAGGGGCTTTAATTCGGTGCTTTGGCGAAAAAATAAATAAGCTTGCCGAGATTGCGGTCGCTAGAAAAGTAGCAATACCCAGCCAAAGAATAGGTAGTCGATAGCGTATTTCTATCGTACCAGGACCATAAAATATAGGCTCATGGGCGTTGGTATGGAGCAAAGAAAAGCGTTCCAGCAAAAAGCCCCAAACGACAAAAATCACCACAAAACCAATTAAAGTCGTTAAATGTGCCTTCGCACCCGTATGGTATTCTTTACGTTGACTGGGTACGAAAATATGTTCTAGCCAATATAAGATACCCACAAAAAAGAATATCAGCGTTGCCGTTATCAATAATTCTTGCTGAATCAGCATATACATTGGATAAGAAAACATATAAAAGCTGACATCATTGCCATAAATGGATTCAGTTACCCCTGAGTTCTTACTAAAAAAGAACAATAAGGCTAACTTCCATTCTTTGTAAAAAGGCATGGCAACAAAAATAGCGAGTATTAGCGATATGGGGGTATATATTTTTATCGACCAATTCATGAATAGATCAGCGATACGTTGAAAACGCAGCCGCTTAGCAACATTGTCGACAATCTCATCGGTTGGATTTAAGCCTATATAGCGGGATGCAAACCAAAAATGTGAAAAGAAAATCGCAAAGAAGAACAGCGTCACACCACCGAAAATAAAAAACTTATACAGTAATCTCAGCCAAAAATAACCATCAATGTTTAATGATTGATACCACCATAGATCAACGAAAAAATCGCGAAATATGAAGTGAAAAGCGAAAAATACAATAACAGCAACAAGTGTTACTCCAATCAACGCAGGGAAAAGCGTAAGTTTCCGCATAGAATCCTCTTTTAAGTAGAATGCGTAGTGAACAGTAGCGAGTAATAGACGGTCTGAACCCTATAGCTAACGCACAATAAAATGATAACGTTCGTGGTGAGCTGTGAGCTTGTCGAACAGTCGAACCACATTCACGCTTCGACAGGCTCAGCGCGAACAGTTTTTTAATCATTTTATTCGCTGTTAGCTATATAGTTATGCCAAGCATTCTAACACTCAATAACAGCATTCGTAATGCTTTAGGCTTAAGTTAGCAGGGCAATCGCGCTTAAAAACCTAATAAGCCATTCATGCTTCGCCTGTTCGACAAGCTCACCGCTCAGGGCGAACGGAAAAATCCTTAACTGTGGGCAGTGACCCAACAACACCTTATCGCGTTATTTAAGTGCTGGCAAATCAACCCCATTGTTTTTTGATATTACAAATATCAGGTAAAATATTTTCAAATTTATTCACTAATTGCGGTTCAAAATGCTTTCCTGAGCCTTTCTTAATTTCAGCGATAGCCTCTTCAACTGACCATGCTTTTTTATAGGGTCTATCCATCGTTAAAGCATCGAAAACATCAGCAATAGCCACAATACGCGCTGATTCAGGTATTGCTTCTCCGCTAAGCCCTTGTGGGTATCCGCTACCATCCCATTTTTCATGGTGGTAAAGAGAAATTTCTGCTGCCATTTTAAATACGGATGAATTACCTCGACTAAGAATGTCATAACCAATTTGTGAATGTGTTTTCATTATCGCCCATTCATCAGGCGTTAATGACGCTGGTTTTCGTAATATCGCATCGGGGATGCCGATTTTTCCTGTATCGTGCATGGGCGCGGCTAATTCGAGTAATTTACTTTTTAATCCCCAACCACATTCATCGGCAAGCCGTGCGGCATAAGCTGCCATTCGCCAAATATGCACACCCGTATCGGTATCGTTATGATGCCCCGCTGCACCTAACATATAAATAGCTTCTCTATAACTTGCTTCTAATTTTTCGATTTTAACTAATGACAAATGAATTCGCACCCGCGCTAACACAATAGCAGGTGAAAAAGGTTTGGTAATGTAATCAACTGCGCCAACTTTTAAACCAATTTCTTCATCTTGATTACTGTTCATCGCAGTCACAAAAATAATTGGTATCTGATGTGTATTTGGATTTCCTTTCAATTGTTTACAAATCTCGTAACCATCCATATCAGGAAGATTAATATCTAATAAAATAAGCGATAAATTATATTTTTCTGCGGCAGCTAAGGCACTTGCACCATTTTTTGCGTACACTAATTGATACTTATCGCCGAGTACTTCACGCATCACCGCTAAATTAGCGGGTTCATCATCCACAATCAGAATAAGTGGTGGTTGGGTATCAAACATTTTCAGCTCCTATAAAAAGATGATATTCATTAGCTAATTTTATGACCTCTGCTTTCGCTAATGAAAAATCAAAGGAATCAAGTGCAAGTTTAAGTGGTTCAATAGGTTTTACCGTTAAATAGCCACTCAATTCGTTGAGTGTAGCAGTCAGACCATCGGGAGTATCTCGTTCTACGGTTTGCAAAACCACGGTAAGCAATTCTGCAATAATTTTACCGTCAAAGTCTTTTACAGCTAATTCTATCGTTTGTTTTGCACTGGTATATTGATGAATAAAGTTCTGTGCTGTTTCAATGGCAATTTTCAAGCATCCAAAAACTTCATTAGTATCCTGATTATTGACTATCAGTTCCTCTATTTCATAAACAATATCACTTATTTCAATCAATCCAAGCATTTTTGCAGTGCCTTTAATTTTGTGTATTAAAACGGCAAATTCTTCAGAATTGCTATCAGTCATAATTTTCAGTGACTGGCAATAATTTGAAAATATAACAAGATAGCGTTTATAAGTATCAACATCCCCCCACGTTTTTAGGGCAAAGTCTATATCAACACCAGAGAATTGACTATCAGCACTCAATGATTTTTCAATCAAGGGTGTTTCTTGATTTACTGTCACCAAATCTGTTTTATTGACAAGTTTTGCGATTAAATTCACCGCCACTTCAACATTAAACGGTTTAGTAATAAAATCATTCATACCCACCGATTTTGCTTTTTCAATTTGTGATTTAAAAACCCCTGCACTCAATGCAACAATAGGCAAATCCATTAACGCTGGTATTTGACGGATTAAACGGGTGGCTTCATAACCATCTATGATAGGCATTTGAATATCCATCAAGACAAGATCAACGTTATCAATATTATTTTTCAGATAGTCAACGGCTTTTTGACCATTATCAACTGCTATAACTACCGCACCTTCAGCTTTAAATACCCGACTCGCCACTTCAAGATTGATGTCATTATCATCGACAACTAAAAGAGTAACTCCTTCAAGGTGTTTTAATGGCAACACAGTTGAAAGTGGTTTTTTACGTTTTTGCGTTGTTTTTATAATAACCTGACAAAGCGAAGAAGCGGTGACAGGCTTACTTAAAATGGCATCAAAAATAAGGCTGGCTTCTGGGTGTTCCTGTAGGATTTTTTTTTCATACGCGGTGGCCATGATGATAATAGGCTTTTTCTTGCTCGGCTGCATTGTTTCATGAAGAATTTCGGCGGTCTGCAAGCCGTCCATTTCTGGCATCTGCCAATCTAAAATGATAATCTCTTGTCGGTTGACATCCTCTTGACGGTTTAAAATATAATTTAACACCGCTTGACCAGAATCAACCACTAGCGCAGGAAAACCGATTACTTTAGTCGTTGAAAGCAAGGCGTTACGCGCTATTTCATTATCATCGGCAATAATAACCTCGATATTTCGATTATCAACCGCCAAAGCAACATCATCAACATCATCGGCAATATCAAAATATAAACCAAATGAAAAGCAACTTCCCTTGCCTATTTCACTGCTTAGCACTATATCCGCGCCCATTAAACTGACTAATTGACGTGAAATGCTCAAACCAAGACCTGTTCCGCCATAACGGCGAGCAATGGAATTATCCGCTTGAGAAAATGCCATAAAAATAGATTCTTGTGCGGCTTTAGAAATGCCTTCACCTGTATCGGATACCGAAAAATTCAAATAAATACCCTGTTCATTAATGTATTGCTCTGTAATAGTGACAATCACTTGACCTTGATGGGTGAATTTAATGGCATTGCTCACTAAATTGACCAGCACTTGTTGTAATCTGGGGGCATCGCCTTTTAACCGATGGACACAACGGGAGATAGGCGGGTGAATAATTAAATCCAGATTTTTATTATCTGCATTAAGCATCATAATGGTGGCTAAATTATCTAAAATATCGTGCAAGTTAAAAACAGCAACCTCCAGTTCAAGTTTACCCACTTCAATTTTTGATATATCCAGTACATCATTGACAATATCTAATAAGGATTTCCCAGCACGTTGAATTTTGAGAACCATCGCTTTGTTGTCTTCAGATAACCGACTTTTTTCAAGCATAAACGCTAATCCTAAAATAGCATTCATCGGCGTGCGAATTTCATGACTCATATTGGATAAAAATTCAGCCTTCGATGCTGCTAACACTTCCGCCATTTTTTTAGCCTCACGCAGAACGTTTTCGGTATTTTTACGTTCGCTAATATCTGAATGTGTACCAATTAAACGAAAAGGATTACCCTCTTCATCACGACTAACAGCCACCCCGCGAGACAGTATCCATTTATAAGTGCCGTCTTTGCAAAGCAGGCGATGTTCGTTGCTGTAGTGTTCTGCCTTACCTTCCAAATAATTTTGGATGTCTAACATAGCGTTTGATTTATCATCGGGATGCAGTCTTTTTTCCCATTCTGCTAAAATATTTTCAATTTCGTCATCAGCAAAGCCAAGCATTGATTTCCATTGTTTAGAATAGAACACTTCATCATTTTCAAGATTCCAATCCCAAAGCCCGTCACCTGATCCTTCAACAGCAAATTTCCAACGAAATTCATTTGCCAACGCCATTTTTTCAGTTTCTGCCATTAAATTGCGTAATTCTTTTTCTTCGCTAATATCACGCATAATGGCAGATAAGCGAACGGGTTTTCCTTGTTTATCTTTATGACAAATGCCAATTAAAGAAACAGGAATTTCATAACCCTCTTGGTGTAATAATGATGTTTCTCCTTTCCAATAACCTTGTTTTATTGCAATAGGGATAATCTCTTCTTGCAGCTGTTTATATATCGAATCAGAAAAAACAGATTTCATTGTGAACTGTGAGAAATTAGTATCTTCTGGAAAGCCAACCATCCTTTTAGCGGCTGAATTGTGATAACCTAAAGTTCCATTCAACTCTGCCATGCCAATGTAATCATGCGCTTCTTCTATTATTTCCAATAAAAAATATTTTTCTTTTTCTACAATCAGAGCGTTAAGCTCAATTGTCTTAATCCTTTTGGCTGTCCACATAATGAAATAACTAACAGACAAAATTACACCTACGGTATATAACGACAAGCCAAATCCTAGACCATACCAATCTGATAATTGTCCTTGTAATCTTAACCAGCCAACAAAAGGAATTAACACGAAAAATAATAACAGCAAACGTTTACATAGTTTTGCACTTAATGTCTTTTCTGCGACAAACCACAGAGAACTATTTTCTAGGTTTACTAAAAAAAAGCCTATTGTAAAGAGAAGAAAACAAAATGCAGTCGGTAATCTCATTGAGATTAACGGATTGTCCAGATACGCTGTTTCTCCAAACAGGAAATTTAAAAAAATAATATCAGAAATAATCAGTGGTATGATAATTAAGCGTAGTGCGTAGTGCGGCTGTTTTAGTGCAGATAATAACGCTAGGCTACAAAACAAAAAACTAATTGCCGTGAATAAAGTCATTTGACCATTCAAATCCATTAATAAATCAACACCTGTGGCATATTCTAAAATAGATAAAATACTTTCTAAGGCGATGACTACACTCGAAAAATAAAATAGGCGTTTTTTTGTGCCTTGTAATTTTTCTTTGAAGGTTAATAAATACAATGATAAGGCAATAAAGACAAAGCCAAAAGCAGCTTGAAGTCTCATTAACCGCCAAACTGGATTGGTATTTTTAAAATAATCGATATTAAAAAACCAGATTATGAAAACAAACAAAGTAATTGCCAATATAGTCGCTGATATTATTTTCACATAGCGGGTAAAAAGTATTAACTGCGTTTCATCTAATTTTGTTTCAACGCTATCTTCTATTGATTGCATTATTTTTAGTTTTTTGGATTAAAGAGCAATAAGATGTGTCGAAGATAGCAGGCGCATCACTATAATTAATTCACTCGAAAGAGCGTGTTTCGTGCATTAACGGTATCACAAATAAGTAATTGAACAAAAGTTTTCTGGTATTAGTTGTGAGGTTAATCGGTTCGACAAGCTCAAGGCGAACGATCAGGTCGTAGGTTGAGCTGCCGTTTTTTGGCAACCCAACCATTATGATTGCAACTATTATTTGTCCATCGTGTTTGTTGGGTTGCAAAAAGCCGCAATCCAACCTACAAAAAATCAAACCTGCAAAGCCTAGTAGAAGCCATATCGAAATGTTTGTCGGTGTTCAAAAGTAACATACCAATACCGCCATCAGAGCGTACCAGCCCTTCAACCATCGTCAACATCATCCAACCCATCGCTAAATTTTGTCGCAACAAATCCATTGATCCACAGCTCATACTCGCTTATATCAATATCTTCATTCCAACTAACGGCATAACCCCCCGTTTCTATTTGCACATTTTTGAAAAAAGCACGATTTTTTAAGGGCGCGAACATTTCTTTTTTTAATAACGGTTTAACGTTATATCGACGATATTCATGATTAGAAAATTCAATCATTAACAAATAATCATCAAGCGGCTGTACAGAAATTATTTTAGGCGGATTCATAATAATTATTCCAAAGGCGGGAGTTTATGAAACTGTTGAGTTGTCCACATTTCTAATAATTAATCTTGATAGCGTGTTGCCCATTCAATCACTAATTTTTTTGCTCGGTTTGGTAAATCACCTTCTATCATTTCTAATGTTTTTATATTAAAAAGCGCGTTATATTCGCCATAGATTACATGAAAATGAGGCGGAGAATGGTCACTGAAAAATAATTTAATAATGATTCCATAAAACTTTGCTATGACTGGCATTTTATTATTCCGCTATTATTCATTAGTATTTTAGCCTAGGTACGCTGTGCGTACCTTTGGTGGGTGAATATCTGGCTATAACGATAAAAATTTTTCCTTCACTTCGGTGGTGAAATCCAAAAATTCACGCGTAAGGGTTATGCCTGGTTGCCACGCAAGTCCGCGTACTTTCAGGTCGTAGGTCATTTTAATTTTTGACCCTGCGATTTCATTCCCATCTGAATCGCGGTCTCGACCCATAAGCCAGAGTTCATCTGCTACGCTTGATGCTTCTGATACGTCGTGAGTCACCACGATAATGGTATTTTTTTCGTCCATCTGAGCAATTTCTTGAATCAATTCTGATACTTTACCTTTCATGACTAAATCGAGTCCGCTAAAGGGTTCGTCCATTAATAGGTAATGATTGTTACAGAGAATTTGCTGTGCGATAGCGATACGCTGACGCTGACCGCCAGAGAGTTGTTTGGGATACGCATTGGCTTTATCTGTTAGTTTGAATCGTTCGAGCATAGTCATCGCTCGTTCTTTTGCTACCTGCTTCGTGTCTCCTGCTTGTGTTGCGGCGATCATGAGATTGCTCAGTATGGTGCGTTTATCAAACAAAATATAATTTTGCGCGACCACACCGACCATTCCGCGTTCGACAGGAATGCCTTGCTCTCCCAAAAGCACTTGACCTGTCGTTGGTTTTTGTAATCCTGCTAATATGCGGAAAAGTTGTGTTTTCCCGATACCCGAACGTCCAAGGAATCCTATGACTTGACCTTGTTTGACCTTATTTACTCTATCCACTTCGTCAACATCGCGTATGACATCGAGAATTTCTGCATTGACATCACGCAGTATGACTTGACCATTCAAGGTTAGACCGACGTTTTGAATACGCAGAAGTGGTTCTGCTTCACGGTAATGAATTGGATTATTCATAATCTCACCTCCCAACGACAGATCGCACGTTGCAATAAATCGATAATAAACTGAATCAAAATTCCCGTCGCGAGTATGCACAACTGAATCGCATAGACAGAAGCCATATCGAAATGTTTGTCGTTGTTCAAAAGTAACGTACCAATACCGCCATCTGAACGTACCAGCCCTTCAACCATCGTCAACATCATCCAGCCCATCGCTGAATTTTGTCGCAATAAATCAATCGCTTTGTCGAGTGTTCCAAGAATAACAACTTCATACAAAACGTGCCATTCACCCATTTTAAGAGTTCTGGCGTGATCGAATTCTTCTTCGGGAATATCATGCACCACCGAAACCATACCGACCGTATAAAACACGGTGATACCAAAAACCAGCATGGAGAGTTTTAATATATACCCACCACCCAGAGTGACTTGGAAAAGATAGGTTAATCCTGTCATACCCAAAAATCGCAACAATCCCACGCCTGTCGCAATGGGATAACCCACCGAAAATCGTGAAAAATAGGCAAAAAATAAGGAAAAGAGAGTTGCAATACCTAAGGCTTCAAGAAAAAGCATAAAACTCACCATAAGATGGTAAATCAAATCCTGTTTCAACAGTTTAGGAAACGCAGCCATAACTTCCAGTGGTTTTGGGAGAAGTTCGAATGTTTGATTCTGCCAAAGTAGAATACCAATCACAAATTCAACGGCGATAATCGCCCACATTATTTGGTCACTCGGTTTCATATTCGGCAGATAAAGCCACTCTGGAATATATTTTTTCATTTGTTGTTTCCAATGAGAAAAAAGGTAACTACTCAGCCTAGCTTAGTAGAGAGTCGTCATTCTACTATGGATGCTGGAATCCATCCTATCGTGCTAAATAGTGTTGATTATTTCAATTTGCCGATATTTTGATAAATTTTACGCCGATGTCCAAGGCGAATAATTTCAACCACTAAAACATCGTCTTCTATCGAATAAACCACGCGATAATCTGCCACTCTGATACGATAAAAATTATCGATTCCCTGTAGTTTTTTACTGGTTACAGGGCGTGGATTTTCAGCTAATAAATCAATATGCGCTAACAAGCGTTTAATAATGGCTTTATCGAGATTTTTTAATTCTTTTTTGGCAGAGTCTTTCCATTGAATTTCATATAAGCCCATCGTTAGCCAACTCGATTAATAAATCTTCATGGGAGGTAGTAGGTTCATTTTTGCGGCTGGCGATGCTAATCAAATCTTCAAAGTCTTCCATTAATTCAAGAAACTCATTCATTGGTAACATAACGGCAGTTTGTTCGCCTTGTGGGTTAGTTATGTAGTTTAAATGCAGGTTGTGAATGTCAATCATGCTAAAGATTCCTTACATTTTAGGGTTTAAGTTTGTGTGATTACGGCTCGCGATTGATGGGCTTCGTACCTCAGCCCATCCTATCGTGCTAATGAGTAGGGTACGCTGTGCGTACCAAAAAAGTCGATGAATCTACAGAGTAATAGATAATCCAGTGTCATGAATATGGTACGCACAGCGTACCCTACAGGGCTTATCCATGAACACGGGATTACCCAGATTCATCGATTTGTTCGGTACGCACAGCGTATCTACTTAGCTAACTACTACAACTCATCATATATCGCTTTTGCGATAGCTGGACTTTCTAAATATCGCACAATAGAATGTTTATCAGAATCAGGATTAATAATCCTTGTTTCGTCAGTCACACCGTCAAAACCAATACTTCTCCTAGTTATTGCCTTATTTAGCGTCACAAAATCTTCCTCGTGGCGACCATTTATCCATTTGGCAATCGGAGGTTGAGGCAATGTTCCCCTAGCGGGTAGAATAGGCTTAAATATTTTAAGGCTGAGAGGCGATCCTAGTGTCATAAAAAGTGGAATATTTCTTGCAGCCTGTTGAGCATTTGCCAGAAGTCGATAAGTAACAACAGTTCCTAGTGAATGGGCGATTACAATTGTAGGGTCGGACAATTCATCAAAAATTTGAGCTTTTACTTTTTTATCTATTTCAGCAGCAAGTGCTTTGTCACTAATGTAAGTAGCCGCCTGACGCAGAAAAAGCTTGGCAATAAACTTACCCTTATCTGGCAATATATCCTCAAGTAAATCAGCAAACGCGATCACCCATCCCTCATGCGGAACACTCATCCCAACAGCAGCCAGTGGAATCCCCTTTGTATCAGCAGCAGTATTCAGATCCTCTTGGGTAACTCCTGCTGCCTCAGCATATTCGGTAAGCAATTCTAGCGCGTAGCCTGTAGAAACCTCAGATGGTCCCATCTCTACAGCTTTACCCGCCCCGCCTTTAGCTGCTTCGGCTAAGATGTCTGCATAATAGGCTACATTGATAGATGGTTTGGGTTTTAGCTCTAACTCCATTTTCACCCATGATCGAGTGAGTGCCTCCCACCACTCTTTCTCAATTGATTCAGCTGTGTTTTCTTCATTGTTAATGCCATGCACAAATACTAATCTCATAATCTAAACTCCTTAAATATTTTAATTAAAGTTTCTCCAGTTTCAACACCAGCAAATGTTGATATCGGTGCCTCAGTCAAATCGTCAACCAATTCCCAACATTGCTTATGTATTCGGTGCTTGCTATTTCGAATATGTTGCCACCCAACTCTTAGTATAGGTGTAACACCAGCAACATTTACATTTACTGAAGGCGTACCCCTCCATGTAAACTCTGGTGCGTTTTCAGCACGATGTGCTTTTGGAATTTCTTGAACTTCAGGAACAGTAATAACGAAACAACCATTTTTACCATCCCGTTCAAACGGCACACCCGCAAGCATTGCAATATCAAACGGAACATCCTGTTGATGATGGTAATAGTAGTAACACATTCGACGAATATTATCGATATCTCCAATGCCATTATAGAGATAGGCGGACACAATACCCAGCATAGGATCAGCGTGCTTACAAATACGCATATTTTGAGTGAAAAGTCTTATGTCATCTGAATTGAGGATTCCCGCTGAAAGCCCTTTAAGAGCCTCAGTCGCGTGTAATTCACCCCTCGAAACTCTTTCAACATTTGAGAATCTCTCAACGAGATATTCTCCCCAAGCTAACAAATCAATGCCCCCTTTAGCGTTAGAATCGTCTTTCTGATCTAAAATATGGTTAAAAATCAGGGAGCACCATAAATCCTTAAAAACAGGTATTGGAGAGTATAAATCTTCAGATTTTGCTATCAAAACATTACTTCTGTTTGTCTCAAAAAATCCAACTGGCTTCCAAAACCATTGCCCCATTGATCTTTCACGAAAAGAAAGTGGTCTCAGCCAGCCATCATGGCTTTCATAGGTGTGTTGACCCACCAATATCGACCATTGATCACTAACTACCAATACTGGTCCAAATTCATCATAGAATGGTCTGATACTACTCCTGATAAAATCTTGAACTTCTTCTACAAATGGAGCACGCCATTCAGAACGGGAATTATTGATTCTTTCAACCTGCCGCGCTTGTGATGTCTCTGTAAAAAAATTTTCAAAAATCTTAGGGTCAATTTCAGGCAACGGATTAATTGGCATATCGTTTCCACGGAATTTAGGGTCATCTCCATGAGATTTAGGATCAACGGGACTAAAATCACCCAGAAATTCAATATAATCATTTTTTACTGGTCGAAACCCTGTATCACATTGCGGTGTCTGGAATTTGCCCACGCTCAAAGCTGTTTCTGGAACTTGATTTTCTAAATAGTTTGCTAAACTTTGACTTGTAACAACTTTTCTACCTAACTGAAAATAAAGTTTATCTAAATTATCACCATCAGGTTTACTAAGTGCTCTATACAGTGTTTCAGAAAACACGCAATAAGAAGGTATGCCGTTTTGAGCTGGAACAGCAAAAGAAGCGGCACCATCACAGGATGAAAAGAACATGTCTTTCTGAGGAGGTCTAACGTCCGCTTCATAAGCATTAACAACACAATCGCCCTGTCCTATGACTGCTAAGGGGCTTCGGCAAGCATCACTTATAATCGCAATTTGTTTGGGACCATACGTTGCAAGCGTATCTCTAAATCCGACTGCACTTATTCGTTCTTTAGGCTGATTTGAACCAGCAGACAATATCCAGTATTGGTCTTGCGGTGCATGTAATCCATGACCGCAAAAATAGACAACAATCCTAGGTCGCTCTAATAATATTGCGTAAGAACGCTCATCACCTTCAAACGGCGTAAGACAATTTTGAATCCGAGAGATGTCAACTTTTTCTTTTTTTTCTTTTCTGTCATCAATATTGATAACATCATAGCCACAATTTCTCGCCCAAGATGTTAGATCATCTATACCTTTGATTACGCCGTCCAAAACTTGCATACCTTGTGCCTTATGCACACCTATTGCAATAAAAAGTGGTTTTTTCATAACTTTCTCCAATAAGTCAGGTAGGGTACGCTGTGCGTACCGTTAAATCGTTAGCCGAGTAGGGGGGGCAAACAGCTTTATCGTTTGCCCACGCGGTACTGTTGAAACGGCGATGCACGCAAAAAGACGCTTGCCCACCCTACGAAACTGGTGGTTTTCTGTAAAGCCACCGCCGCACTGTCTTTCTTCTGTGGCAAATTCTTGTTATCGCTCATAAAAACCTTTGTGTTTGTCGTTTGGGCATGGTGATTTTAGTTTATCGGTTTGGATTTTAAATAAACGGTATCGGGGCAAAAATCAACATCATCCCCCCAGCATACCGTGCCGTGCTTAACTTGTACCTGCTTAAAATAATTCAGATTGCGCAAGCCTTGAAAAACTGGCAGCGTTAAATACTCTGATATATCAAAAATCCGTTGCTCTTGGTTAGTAAAAGTGACTAAAAGTTGATGATGATTTAGCACTTCTGCACAAATGACACGCGGATTCATGATTAACGGAGTGGGTCTATTTTAAATATCGGCTCACCGCGCACGGCTAATGTCCAGTCCGCCATTAACTCATCTTCGTGAATCGCAATCCATGCCTGCACCATTCTTAACTTTTTTAACGGTAAGTCGCCACTGAGTAATTCACCGTCAGGAATTTTTAATACCGCGCTAAAATCTTGGTACTCAACATGAATATGGGGTGATTTGTGTTGGTCTATATCTTTGAAATACATCATGATTAAGATGCCGTAAAACATACTGATAGTGGGCATGGTTTTTTCCTTAAGGTTTAAGATTTTGCATTGTTACCGCGTTTTTGATGATGTCTAGGTGTTTTAGCCGAGTAGGGTGTGCAAACAGCTTTATCGTTTGCCCACGCGGTACTGTTGAAACGGTGGGCAAGCAAAAAGACGCTTGCCCACCCTACGAAACTTGTCAGTTAAAACCGCAAGAAAGCCCTTATTGATTAACGTATCAACTTAATCTCTACTCTACGATTTTTCGCACGACCCGCTTCGGTATCGTTGGTATCCAAAGGTTGAGTATCACCATGTGCCACGACAGAAATACGATTGTCTGGATAGTGAGCAGGTGCTTGTTGCATCAGCCATTTTTTCACTTCAAGCGCACGTTGTTCTGACAATTTCATGTTTAACGCCGCTTTGCCTTTACTATCGGTATGACCGTGGACTTCAATTTTCAATCCACCTGCCATTTGAGTAGTCGCCAACAGTTGATTCAATACCACCAGTGCATCAGGCGTAAAAGAAGATTTTCCTGTTTGGAAAGATATTCCCCACGGTCTATCCGCTACGACTTCTTTAGATTCAGACGAGGGTGTAAATGCAGGTACAACGGGTGCCGAAGTAACCGTCGATTTATTCGCAATTGCTTTTACAAAAGAGGTGTTGATAACCGTACTTGCGGCTGGATAGGATGGAAGTAAATCGGGATAAAGGGCTTTGGCGACTTCGCCTCGTGCTTCATATATTTGCTGCATTAAGTTGTTTGATCCTTCGGTAAGACCGAAAAGAAACATTCCATCAGCAAGCCCATTAGCAAATGATCCGCCGATTTTTACACCAGAAAGAACCGTCCCTTTATAATTACTCGCCCAATACTGAGCATCTTTTTCTTTATAGACTAACGCACTTACACCTGCTGCCATGTTAAGGGCTTGATCACTTTCTTGTACGGCTTCACCGCCCGCATAAATCGCGGTAAGCATCGCTTCCACCGTTGGACGATTTTCAGTATTCCATTTTTTGATACCGATAATGGTCGATGGCATTTGCCAGTAGTAATCCAGCGTTGATGCCAGAGTAACCAGTCCGCCACGATTTCTCACCACATCTTCATCGCCAGGTGTCCAAGTAGCCACACCATTCACACACACTTTTTTAGTGTCACCCGTGAGTTTACCGTCAATCATGACTTTTCTACTTTCACAATAGCCAGCAATATATTTTTGTCCTGCATCGACAAACGTCGAAGTGGACAAAAAGTTCATCGCATGGGGATCAAACACGGATTCATCAACGTTGACGGGGATATTATTATCCGCAGCAAGTGATAAACATAAGTCTTGGTCGCCATCGAGTTTGACTTCAGCAATAAGCGAACCCTTCAATTTTTCGGGATCAACTTTGCCGTTACTAACCATGTCTAATGTACCCATACACTTGTCTTCACCGCGTGAATAACCAATACCCGCGATAATTTCGGCGGTGTAATCAGAACCCAAACGCTCAAGTTGACTATTAAGACCTGCTAAAAAGTTTGGCGCACCGTTGCCCATAATAACAACGAACTGCACACCCTCTTTTGAATTTTTATCACCCGATTTATAGCTTTGTGCAAAAGAAACTAAATCTTTTTGCATTTGACCATAATCATCTTGACGAGAAATGACCAGATTAATGCCTGTATGTGACATCAAACTGCCAGCTTGTGTCGATACACCACCATTGGCGTTCATTAATCCCATAGTCGCATTCCAAGGAATCGTCGCAAGGCGAATTTCGCGTGCGACCCCAAGAGTAGACGATTTTGGAATGATTGCAGAAGCTCTTGGAATCGCCGAAGCAACGGGCGGTGTAATCACTGTAGGATTTACCGATGAAGAACCAGAGGGAAGTATATTTTTCTGTGGCACTACAGCTTCTTGATGAGCTGGTGCGAAATTGTTTATGTAATAGTGCGCCCCATAGACGATTGCACCAACACATCCAAAAATAAGAATCGCTTTTGGGATAGGTTTAAGAGCCATTTTGACCTCCAAAGATTAGTTGTTTACTTTATTTAGTAATTCAAGGTAATTCGGCGTAGTGCCATTCGACTCATTTAACCCTTGAACCGTGAGGTCAGGGCCAAGTAACATAAAGTCACTTTTATCACTGAGTAAAAGTGAATCGCCTTGTTTCGTCCAACGTTCTAACTCTTCAAGAGCTTGTTGGTCATACATATCGTTCTGTAAATCAAATCCTGCGATGAAATTTTGAGACGTTTTCAAAAATCCTTCAACTTCTCCCATTTTTTGACCGACATCTTGTTCCAGATATTGAATCGTCAGATCAAAATCTTCCTGCGCATCAGAACCACCGCTAATAATCTTTTTTGCGGCTTGGATTGCTGAATACCCCGTTGAAAGGGCGCGGTATTCTGTTTCTCTTACAGTGATTTCATTATCAGTATCTTCGATAAGCATATTACAAGCTTCTTGATATTTTCCCAAAGCCGCACCGAGAACTTCCATAACACGATACACTTTTGCCAGTTTTTCGTTTGATTCAGAAAGCCTCATAAACTGACGGCGGTTCACTTTACCCACAGACGTTTCGGGGGATTTTTTAGCAATAGCAGCCGCTTTGGCGCGTTCATTGGTATTGCCATCAATAACCCTTTTTAATGCAATCTTTTGACCGTGTAAATTGTTGACCTGCGTTTCAAGAATCGCCGCCTGTTTTGCTATTCTATCGCGGCAATAGCGCAAAAATTCAAACGGATCATCTTTAATGATCGCATAAGTGATTAATCGGCTTATTTTTTTGAACACATAGCCAATAACGAACGAAGTACGCGGAGAAGTACCGATATAGACTATCAAGGCAACAATAGCTGCTAAAACAGATGCTGTGATAATATTAGACAACAGCATAATGACAAGCGGAAGAAATGTGAATAAGACAAATCCCCCAAAAGTCAGTGCTAACGCTATAATTATCATCCCTGTAGTGCCTTCATTTTTTTCCCAGAAAGATTTTGGTTTCAGCAATCTCTCGTTTGTAAGCATCATGGGTGATTTATTCATTTAAGCCTCCTTAGGCGTTTGTGATGTGATTAAAGCTTCGTCCGCTTGCATACTTTGTTCCAGCTCTTGATACGCTACTTCAAAAACCGCACGCGCGTGTTGGTGTTTTGCCTGTTCCACAGAAATATTATCCTGCAAAGCCGTATTTTCTTGTGTTAACGCGGCAATCTCATTTTGCAACCGCTCTATGTCCTTCTGTTTCGTCTGAATCAATTGCTCATTGGTTTGAACGTTTTTTTCAAACGCCTCAATAGAACTTCCCGCCTTTGGACTAAGACTAGCTTCAAAAACAGAGCGTTCTTGTATCAGCTTAGTTTTATGTGCGTTTATCGCTTGTGCGACCGCTGCAATGCCGTGTTTTTTAGAGACCACCGCCATTGCTGCTTTACGTCGATTTTCATCGGGTACAACCGTACCTTCTAGTGCGTCAAACGTATCCCGATAATCAAGATAGGCTGACTTATCAGCAAAAACCTGAGCAGAAAGGATTTTAACTGCATTAGCACGATCTTCTTTGCTCACTGTTTGCGTACCCACTACTGCGGGTGCAACGGTAGCTTGGGCAACAGGCATAGGCGTGGATTTTTCCGAGACCGCTTTCGGTTTTTTGGGATCGTCATCTGTAAACAAAGCCTCACTTACTTCGGCTTTGAGTCGCCCTAAAAATGATGTGTTTTCCTGATGAGTCGCTGATTCTTGATCATTTGCCATAATATTCTCACTAGAGTGTTGTTGGAAAAAGTTGTTTGACACCTACTTTTTTGTAACTTCTCAATACCTACAAGCAGGCTATAAGGCAAATTATAGAGCTAACGCACAATGAAATGATACCGTTCGTGGTGAGTTGTGAGCTTGTCGAACAGTCGAACCACATTCACACTTCGACAAGCTCAGCACGAACGGCACAATTTTATTGTGCTTTAACTATAGTAGCAGTTTTATATCTGGGTAGTTATTCAGTAACTGTTGACGAAAACTTTCAATTGCTGTCTCATCGTGGCGTTGTGTTCTTGGAATGGGGACGACAATATCACTAATCACCCTCATCGGTGTCGAGGCTAGAAAAATCAGTCTATCCGCGAGGGTAATGGCTTCGCGTAAATCATGAGTCACAAATAACACCGTGTGGGGACGTTGTTGCCACAGTTGTAATAATAATGCTCTCACATCTCGTGCGGTCGGTGGGTCTAGCGATACAAATGGCTCATCCATCAGTAATAAATCTGGATTGACCGCAAAAGCACGAATGATGGCGACACGGCGATTCATACCCACAGACAAGCGTTCGGGGTATTCGTGTTGTGATTGAGTAAGCTGCATAAAATCTAATAACACATCAATCACAGCGGGGGATTGATTGGGTGCTAACACCAGCTCAATATTTTCTCGCACTGTGCGCCACGGTAATAAACGCGGATTTTGAAAAATGTAGCCAATTTTAGGCGTGGTGTGTTGCTCACCTACTTGAATATCACCCTCATAGTGCGTGTCCAAACCCGATAGACAATTTAATAAGGTGGTTTTGCCACATCCAGATGAACCCACCAAGCACACAAATTCATTGGCTTTTAGCGACAACTGAAAATTCTTAATGGTCGGTTGTGTCGCCCCTGCGTAAGTTTTATTATCGATGGTAATTTGCACATCGGTCATCGCCGCCACCGTAAGGCTTTTTTATCCAAAGGCTTTAAAATAAAACATTCTATCAATTGAATCACCGCAACAAAGGCGATGGTATAAGCCAAAATACTCGCCACATCAAACATCTGAAAAAATAAATGCAGTTGATAGCCCATGCCGTTACTGCGCCCCAACAATTCCACTACTAAAATTATTTTCCAAATCAATGCCAGTCCTGAGCGAGTTGCACCCATGAGAAACGGTTGTAATTGCGGCAAAATAACGTGGCGTATCGTTTTGGTTTTGCTGAAATGATAACACCGCGCCATGTCCATTAAATCGGTATCTAAAGAGCGAGTGCCTTCACGGATAGTGACAATAACATTGGGTAGTTTATTAATCACCACCGCCAGAATCGCAGCAGGTTCAACCAAACCAAACCAAACGTAACACAAAATAATCGTCACTAACGCGGGAACGTTGAGAAAAATCACCAGCCAATTATCAAAAAACGCATTCAATGCTTTATTACGTCCTAGAGCTATACCGATAGCACAGCCTAACAACATGGAAATGGAAAAACTGACCACCAAACGTAACAATGTCATGCCTAAGTGAAACGGCAGTTGCCCTGAAACAATAGCTTGCCAGAAGACTACCGCTACCACTTGCGGCGTTGGTAAAGTGTTGCTATGAAGATAACTTGCCACGCCTTGCCATAAGGCTAAAAAAATCAGTAATGATAAGCTGGGCAGGTATTTATTGGATTGCATTATTAGCCTTGGTTTTGTATGAGTCGGTAGCTAGGGTTAGGCGTAGCGGTAACCCGCACGATGGCAATGCTAAATCTGATCACACTTTCCAGAGAATACGTTACGACGTATCGAGTTAATGAATAGCTCTGTTCGAATTGCCCGTCCTTCACTGTTTAAATGCAGGTTTGAATCAAAAAAGTATTTCCTATTGAAAACCAAATCTTCACGCTTATCAATGAAACAGCCTATTGCCATAAATTCTTTTTGAAAACTAAGCTCACTATTTCTTACTTCGTTTTTAGCATTCTCTGATTCGGTGTAAGGCGTGTTTGCAAAATAAACAGATACTCCCCGCTGTTTCATGTTTTTGATAAACTCCATAATTTGCTTTGCTGTTTCTGTGCAGACATGATTTGGTTGGCGGGTGTTGTATCCAGCCCCTTTAAATTGCGTACCTTCTGTTTTTAGAATATCCCCATAATCATCTAAATTATAAGCAGAGTATTTGAAAGCTGTCGGTGGGGTTCGTTCACGAAATTTGGACAAGACTAAGGAATCGTCGAGTACGTTTAACCTGTTGATAACTTTGGAAGGGACGAATTTTTTTTCTCTTTTAGAGATAATCATTTTCTTGAAAGTGCTGGGTGAAATCAAGGCCACAAATTCAGCTTTTTTAATGTAGCTCATGTTTCTCCAAACATCGTGATCCCAAGCAATAATATTTGTAACTTGCGATGCGTCCATTTTTTTATGGCAATCGTAGTATGGTGGCTCCAATGGGAGAATCAATAAATCACCTGTCTCAACTACCATACTTTCTTTGAAAATATGATCCAGCCTCAATCCCGCATATAAGCCAAAATTAATGACGGGTATACCAAGCTGCTTACTTGCATATTCAGCATCAATGCCAAACAAAGTGCTTGATCCACCCACAACGATAATTTTACGTTTTCCTGCATAGCTCTTAACCAGTTCCTTTTTAACGGTAATCATTTCTTTGACCCAGTAATCGGCTGGAATCGGTGCGTCGATTAATAACAATACAACTGAAAAATAGCTTAAGTAAAACACTATGCTAGAGGCAAAGAATAGCTGAATATATTTCATGATCAAAATTGAAAGTAAAGAAACTCTGATTTATCTGCGGATCCCATAAAAACTATCAGGATGAAAAATAAAATTCCATAGCTTATTGCCTGTAATTTACTGGGTTGCCATTTTAAGCTGCGGTAGAATAGCCCCTGTAATATCGGCAATGATTTTGATGCCAAGTCTTCTTTTGTATCTTCACAGGTAGGACGATAGCCTTGAAATAATTGCCGCACATTGGGTAACAGCCATGTAATGAGGAGGCTCACGCTTACTATTAATTTTGCTTTTTTTATCTCACCTCCCAAGTCATTGAAAACAATCCAATCATACTGAGAAAAAGAGTCGCCTAGTTTAGCTTGCAATGAGGTTGGCAATGTCACCCCATTCATTCCCAACATGCCGTGTAGCAGGGTCATCGCCGAGCTAAAACTATCCGCTCTAAAGAACACCCAGCCCACAATCACTGCCAAGAAAGTCAATGCACCCGAACCTAGTTTTGCCATTGTGCCACCTTCGCCCCAACCTATCTTATTTTTGATACCCCGCCAAGCGTGGTTCACCATTAAGTAAAATCCGTGTAGCCCACCCCAAATCACAAATGTCCAGCCTGCACCGTGCCAGAGTCCGCCGAGTAGCATGGTAATCATCAGGTTTAAATAGCGTTGGGCTTTGCCGTTGCGGCTACCGCCCAGTGGAATGTAGATATAATCACGCAGAAAATGAGATAACGTTATATGCCAACGTCGCCAAAAATCAATAATGCTGGTGGCTTTGTAAGGCGAGTTGAAATTCATCGGCAGGCGCACGTTGAACATTAGCGATAGTCCAATCGCCATGTCGGAGTAGCCTGAAAAATCGAAATACAATTGCAGCGTATAAGTCAGCGCACCTAACCACGCTTCGAATAACATTGGCTGTCCACCTGCGGCAACAGCAGTGAAAATCGGCGTGGAAAAATCTGCCAATGAATCGGCAATTAACACTTTTTTCGCCAGCCCCAGCACAAAGATACTCAAGCCCACGGCAACATTATTCAAGTTAAGAAGACAGACATCACGCTTGGCGAATTGCGGCATCATTTCTTTATGATGTAACACTGGTCCCGCGATTAAATGAGGGAAGTAGGTAACGAACAGAGTGTAGTGAACAAAGTTGAATTCCTTCACTTTTCCTTGATAGGTATCAACCAAAAAGGCGATTTGAGTGAAGGTGAAGAAGGAAATGCCAAGTGGGAGAATGACCTCACCGATGGGAAGTAATGTTCCAGTGAGGTGATTTAGAGTGTCAGCAAAAAAGTTGGCATATTTGAAATAACCCAACAGAATTAGATTGGCAGTGATAGCCGTAGCTAAGATGGTTTTCGACTGCTTGGCTGAGGTGTGCGCGATTTTATGTCCAATTAAATATCCAGCAGAGTAATTAAATACAATCGATCCCAACAACAAACTCACAAAGCGAATATCCCACCATCCATAGAAAAACAGCGATGCGCTAACAAGCCATAAAGAACCTAAGGCGTGACTGTGTTTACCGATGCAAAAGAACCCGAAAAATACAATCGGGAAGAAGGCAAAAATAAAAACATAAGAGTTAAATAGCATTGGTTAGGTAGTTAATTTTTATCGCTGTTGATAATCCATGCTGGGTATACCGTGCATATATTTCGTGCTTATCTTAGCAAGGTAGGTAAACGGCTGTATCGTTTGCCTACCCGAAATTAGCGTAATCGATGAACAAGCAAAAAGACGCTTGCTCACACTACAAATTGTTATTTACCCAGCCAAAACGTCCCCGCTTGTAGCGTTTCAGATTTACTTTGTGCGTGGTCATTACTTAAGGTTCTTAGCAGGGTGTAAATATGTGCGGCAGCTTGTTGTTCTTTGTCGCCCCATTGTTCAATACTGCCTTCACAATAACGCTGGCGTAATAGTTTTTGAGTGGCGGCATCATCGACTTTTGTTAATGGAATAACTTTTTGCCAAGCAGCATCATCGCTACATAGCAGTTTTTTAGCGGCTGAGCTGGCTTTGAAAAAATTATTCACCGCTGATAAATGACTCGAAGCCCAGCTTTGTTTGAACACATAACCTAAGCTAGGCACGTTTTCAGCTATCCCTAAGCCTTTTAATATGCCTTTGCCATCGATAATTTGGCGATAACCTGTCGCTTCTAATTTAGCGGCAAAGTTCCAATAGGTGAGAGCGGCATCCACACGATTTTGTTTGAGTTGTTCGCTAATCAATGGCGGTGCGCCAAAGGTTTTTTCTACCGTTTTATTCAAATCCACCGACTCTTTTTGTGCTAAGGCTTGTAGCAATAACCAGTTTTTATCCAGTTCTCCGCCTGCAATACCTAGGTGTTTACCATTGAGGTCTTTAACCGAATGAATTGGACTATTTTCAGGCACAACTAACGCGCCAGCGGTGCTGGAATAGGGATAAAAAGTAAAATCTTCGCCTTGCGCTCGAAGGTTAGAGACCCATATCCAATCAGAAACAATCATATCCACAGCATTAGATTGTAGTGCGATTTTGCCCGCTTCAGCAGTCGCAACGGGATGGAGTTCAACTTGAAAATCAGCAGTTGGATCAACCGCTAAGGCGGACAATTCCCATTCGACTGTACCGCCTGCTTGTACGCCGATACGAAGGGTGGTTTTTTCACTAGCAAAACAGTTGCTAGTCATAATAAGGCAAAACATGATAAAAAAATGATACATTTTCATGGTCTTAATAAAGTAATGAGAGGGTTAAAGGTGGAGAATTCATTATAACTGATGGGGTAAAAATATATCGGTACAGACGTTTATAAGGGCAGTGCCGAAAACGCATCCAGCGCGTCAACCGCCGCCGCTGTACGCCGTATTAATTCTAAATTATGCTCTAATTCCATCATGCCTCCGACCGCCAAGGTAATAATCATCGCCTCGAACGCATAAGTCAAATGAGCGCGATAACGGAGCATCAAGTTAGTATTATCAATCCCCTTAATGCCACGAACTGTCAATATTTGACCATACCTAGCCAATAGCTCTAGTTCATATTGTTGTCGAGTTTCAGGCTTAAGCGTTGTTGATAAAAAGTAAGCCACATCACTGACACCTTCACCCATGCGCACTAATTGCCAGTCTAAAAATCCTGCGTGTGATTTATCGCTGTTCCAAAATAAATTACCCGAATGACAGTCATGGTGAATTAATGTTTGTGGAGCTGTTGAAAGAAAACGCATGATTTTTCGGCGATTATGGGCGTAATGCAAGGCGGGCTTATGCAATGCTGAGGGTATTACTGTCCCAGCCAGCTTAAGTCCACGTTTCATTAGCGGGACAGCAAGAGCTGAACCCAGTGAATCTTCCAGTTTTCGCACTGAACCCGCTAACCATTTGTAATTTGGATGATGTACCGATTGCCAAAAATGCCCATGAAAATGAGCAAGTTGTTCAATGACTAAGGTAGACTGATCAAAAGTTAAAGATTCATGTGAACTACTGGGAAATCCCGCAAACTCTGTAATATCTGCAAGTACCAAGGTTGAACCACGACCTAATTGACTTTCTGCTGCCAAACACACAGGCATAGTCACAGGAACGGAGTCTGCCAATTCGTTATAAAAACGTACTTCGGTATGTAGTAATCTTGGCAGCGCGGTAATCATTCGCGCTCGCCATGCCAATGACGGCAATTTAACAAACCAGCTTCTGGGTAATTTCGCACCATTGTGATCAACTATAATCTTAATCCGTGTTGTCGTTCCAACGTCAATAGCCACTATATCAACATGAGATACTACTATATTGCTATCGTGCTGGCTTGCCACGCGTTGCGCCCAAGCTATGGTCAAATCACTGGGTTTACGGACTAGGATTGTTTGTTTCATGTTGAGAGCTATACCTTTATTGTGGGTAATTGGCTGATAGAATGCCGTTTGTAATTACTTTGGTTCATTTTATCATAGCGTGGTAGCGCAACATGAGTAGGCTAAATAGTGTTTAGCCCCGTATTTACCCAATATTTGAATTTTGAAAAAATGGACAATGGTAAAAATAAATTCATGGAACGCTCGAATAGCTATGCTACACAAGACTTTTAGCGAATTATTGTTGCCGTAGAGTGATAGTATTGATACAGTGAAAACAAGCTCAAAGGTAGAAGATTTGCCCATCGCTGATTTTGTAAATTCCTACAAAATAACGCGTTCAGTGCGGATTTTGTGAAAATTACCCAATAGCATTATTATTGCTACCGTGTTGCTGACTAATTTGAAGTTAGTGACGTTGGACGGTAGCATGAAAACAGCTTATATTGCTTGCCGACAACGAACGACAGCTAAAAATTACAAGCACCACTTATCACTCATGTAGATGACAAAGCTATATAATAAAGCAGTGAGTGAACACAACAGATAACAAGCCAACTGATACGAGGAATCCCGCAATGAGCATGAGTAAAGAAAAAGATTTTGGCACACCCGCCAGTACTGCCACACAGACTGTCAACTTAGAAATTGACGGCTTTAAAGTTACCGCCCCCGTTGGCACGTCTGTTATGCGAGCGGCTGCAAGTATAGGTATTGAAATTCCCAAGTTATGCGCAACTGATAGCATAGAGCCATTTGGTTCTTGCCGTTTATGTGTTGTGCAAATTGAAGGCGGCCGAGGGATGCCTGCCTCTTGTACCACGCCTGTTGCTGAAGGTCTAAAAGTGGTCACGCAAAACAAAAAACTCGCTGATGTACGTCGTGGTGTGATGGAGTTATATATTTCCGATCATCCGCTGGATTGCTTAACCTGTTCAGCGAATGGCGATTGCGAATTACAAGACATGGCAGGCGCGGTGGGTTTGCGTGAAGTGCGTTATAAACCTGTTACTACCCATTTAAATGCTGAAAAAGACAACAGCAACCCGTACTTTAGTTTTGATCCTAGCAAATGTATCGTTTGCTCACGCTGTGTTCGCGCCTGTGAAGAAACCCAAGGCACGTTTGCATTGACTATCGACGGACGCGGCTTTGATTCCAAAGTATCACCCAGTCAAAATCAAGACTTTTTGAGTTCCGAGTGCGTCTCGTGTGGCGCGTGTGTCCAAGCCTGTCCGACGGCTACTTTAATGGAAAAATCCGTTATCGATAACGGTCAACCCGAACACGCGATTATTACCACTTGTGCGTATTGTGGTGTCGGCTGTTCATTCCGCGCAGAAATGAAAGGTGACCAAGTCATCCGTATGGTGCCGCATAAAGACGGCAAAGCCAACCACGGGCATTCCTGTGTGAAAGGGCGTTTTGCGTTTGGTTATGCCACCCACAAAGACCGCATCACCAAACCCATGATACGCGCCAGCATTAAAGATGCGTGGCAAGAAGTGAGCTGGGAAGAGGCGATTAATCACGCCGCGTCTGAGTTAAGACGTATCCAAGCCAAATACGGCAAAGATTCTATCGGTGGTATCACTTCCTCACGTTGCACTAACGAAGAAACCTATTTAGTGCAAAAACTGATTCGTGCTGGTTTTGGTAACAACAACGTCGATACTTGTGCGCGTGTATGCCATTCACCGACTGGTTACGGCTTAAAGAAAACTTTTGGTGAAGCCTCTGGTACGCAAGATTTTGATTCAGTGATGGATGCTGATGTCATTATGGTCATAGGTGCAAACCCAACCGACGGTCATCCTGTGTTTGGCTCAATGATGAAAAAACGCTTACGTCAAGGCGCGAAGTTAATCGTCGTTGATCCACGCGAAATTGATTTAGTGAAAAAATCGCCACACGTTCAGGCTGACTATCATTTGAAACTACGCCCTAGCACTAACGTGGCATTAATCAATGCCTTAGCCTACACGGTGGTGACAGAAAACTTAGTTGATGAAGAATTTGTCAAAGCCCGTTGTGATGTTGCCTCGTTTGAAAAATGGCGTAAATTTATCGCCCAAGATAAAAATTCACCTGAAGCCAGTGAAGTCATTACAGGTGTTCCCGCTGCTGACATCAGAGCCGCCGCCCGTTTATATGCCACTGAAAAAAATGGCGCGATTTACTACGGCTTAGGCGTGACTGAACACAGCCAAGGTTCAACAATGGTTATCGGCATTGCCAACTTAGCAATGGCAACAGGTAATCTAGGACGTAGCGGCGTGGGTGTCAATCCATTACGCGGACAAAACAACGTCCAAGGCTCATGCGATATGGGTTCATTCCCGCATGAGTTTCCTGGTTATCGTAATGTGGCTGATCCTGTCACTCGTGCTTTATTTGAAGACGCATGGCAAGCTGATCTGAGCGGTGAACCTGGTTTACGCATTCCTAATATGTTTGATGCGGCACTCGATGGTAGCTTCTTAGGCTTGTATTGTGAAGGCGAAGACATTGCCCAATCTGATCCCGACATTAAACACGTTCATGCCGCGTTGCGTGCGATGGAATGCGTTATTGTCCAAGATATTTTCTTGAATGAAACCGCAAAATTTGCCCACGTCTTTTTACCTGGTTCCTCATTCTTAGAAAAAGACGGCACATTCACTAACGCAGAACGCCGTATTTCACCTGTGCGTAAAGTGATGAAACCCTTGGCGACTTATGCCGATTGGGAAGTCACCCAAATGTTATCTAACGCCTTAGGTTATCCGATGAATTACAGCCATCCATCGGAAATTATGGATGAAATTGCCAGCTTAAAACCGACTTTTAGCCATGTCAGTTATCAAAAAATCGATGACCTCGGCAGTGTGCAATGGCCTTGCACAGAAGAAGCTCCCGAAGGCACACCCACTCTGCACGAGGAGCATTTCCTGCGTGATAACGGCAAAGGGCTGTTCATGCTGACCGAATATGTCGCAACCAGTGAAAAAATTACCCAGATGTTCCCGCTGATTTTGACCACAGGACGGATATTGTCGCAATACAACGTCGGCGCACAAACTCGTCGTACTGAAAACAATGCGTGGCATAGCGAAGACCGTTTAGAAATCCATCCGCATGATGCCGAAGACCGTGGCGTGGTTGATGGCGATTGGGTAGGTATTAAAAGCCGTGCAGGTGAAACCGTGTTACGCGCCTTAGTGTCTGAGCGTGTGCAAGTGGGCGTGGTTTATACCACCTTCCACTTCCCCGAATCAGGCGCGAATGTCATCACCACCGACAATTCCGACTGGGCGACTAACTGCCCTGAATACAAAGTGACAGCGGTACAAGTCAGTAAAGTCTACGCACCGTCAGAATGGCAACAAAACTATGCGGATTTCAGTGAGCAGCAATTAGAATTGCTGGAAGCTGGGCAACAGGCGGTTTAGTTTTTTTGGGTTGGGTTGCGGGTTTTTCGCAACCCAACACAACGTAGGTCGGAATAAGACCGTTCAAGCGGTAGCGCAGGACGGGCGTTTCCGACATCACATTAAGTCGGAAACGCCTTATTTCGCTCTGCTCAATAAGGCTTATTCCGACCTACAGGGCTGGGCAACAAGCGGTTTAGTTTTTGCGGGTTGGGTTGCGACTTTTTCGCAACCCAATTTTTCGTGTTGAGCTTTTCCGAGTATTTTTATTTAAAATTATCTTTCCTAGGAGAAAAATATGAGCCTTACCGTTACCTTGACCAATAGAATGACTGGAGAACCTGTCGCCTATCGGGCGATTGAAATAAACATTATGCGCTCAGATCAGTTGAATGTTATCACCGACGAAAACGGTCAATTTACCATAGATGAAAAATATCGAAACATTCAGTTTATTTTAGAACCCAAATACATTGAACAGGGCGAAACCTTCACGGATTTACATCTGGGAGGATGGCAAAACTGGGAAAGCGATACTCTCAACATTCCCGTAATGTTGTCATCTGGGGTTGAGCCTAGAAGCCTAGGGGCAGGGATTACCGTTGCCTTGAAAATTTCAGCACATGTTATGATTAATATCGGTAGAGATGATCATCCTCGTCATGGACAGCCAGAAAGCCACTGGCGTGTAAATATCCCCAACCCGCAGGAAATTGAAATAGAACTGTCATCACCCGACCCTAACTTAAACGTTACCACCGACCACGAAGGTCTGTTTTTAATAGACGAGCAATACAGAAACTTTGAATGTATAGTCACAGAGCCTCGCAACGTGCAGAGCGGCTGGGTAAGATTGGATAATAATTATATCGAAATGAAACTGGATATTATACCTACTGCGTGGTTTGACCGTCGCTGAAAACCGAAACTCGTAAGATGGGCTACATAGGATGTGCTGAGGTACGAAGCGCATCGTTCGGGAAATATGACGCGAATGATGCGCCTCCTATCGTCGGAACATCCTATGGCACTGGAAACGGGGCAACAAGCGGTTTAGTTTTTGTGTTGGTTGGGTTGCGGTTTTTCGCAACCGAAGCGCGACGGGGTATTCACCGCGTACCGCGTACCGCGTACCGCGTACGTTGGGTTGAGGAACGAAACCCAACATT
>CAIUVX010000093.1 GCA_903902705.1 uncultured Methylococcales bacterium | reverse complement strand
TGCATTGACTGGCTTAGGTCCACGTTTCCCCTCAAACAGGCTACCCACATTGTCCAGCAGTTCTTTTTTCCATTGGCTTACTTGCGTTGGATGAACACCATGCTCTTGATGCTCTCTCATTGATGGTCTTGATGCCCTTGACCGCCGTTAAGGCAACTTTTGCCTTTTCTGCACTGGTAAAAATCTTACGTTTATTCTCGCTCATTGTTAAACTCTTTTTTATGACAAGCTATAGCTTAATCTATTGTCCTGATTTCGGGGTCTAATGTACACATCCTTGTGACTGGATTTCAGCATCCATGCTGGAATGACGGCACTATGGTTATAACTGGAATACTTTCAGCCTACAAACTTAAGTTTGTACACCCTTTGAAAAAAGGAGAAATAGATTCTAGCCATCGCTAATTTTTCATATTTTTGGTGTTTTTCGTGGACTTTATAATCAAAGATACAGGCTTAACGTTGATAGTCGTCTTGTAGCTGATACAATACAAACTAAATATTCTTACGTTATGGCGCGTAACCTTTAAGAATTGAATCCAGAGATAAAGAGTTTATGACTACCGATTATAAAAAAACCCTCAATTTGCCTAATACGGCGTTTCCCATGAAGGGCAATTTGGCACAACGTGAACCTGAACGGTTGAAGAAATGGAATGAAACAACGCTGTATCAAAAAATTCGCCAAACTTGTGCAGGACGACCTCCGTTTATTCTGCACGATGGTCCACCTTATGCCAATGGTGAAATTCATATCGGCCATGCGGTTAATAAAGTTCTCAAGGATATTATTGTTAAATCCAAAACCTTGAGCGGTTTTGACGCGCCTTATATTCCAGGTTGGGACTGCCACGGATTACCGATTGAATTGCAAGTTGAGAAAAAAATCGGCAAAGCAGGGATTAAAGTATCGCCTCCCGTGTTTCGTAAAGCCTGTCGAGAATATGCCGCTAAGCAAGTCGAAATTCAAAAAGAAGCCTTTGTGCGTTTGGGTATTTTAGGCGATTGGGATCATCCGTATTTAACAATGGATTTTGCTTTTGAAGCCGACATTGTGCGTTCTTTGGGTAAAATAGCTGCTAATAAGCATATTACCAAAGGTTCAAAACCTGTGCATTGGTGTACTGATTGCGGTTCTGCATTGGCGGAAGCGGAAGTCGAATACGAAGATAAACACTCACCCGCCATTGATGTGCGCTTTACTGTGGCAAATGAAGATGCGTTTTTAGCGAACTGTCATCATGTACCCGATCACGAAGGACACGGTGACTTATCGGTGGTGATATGGACAACCACACCGTGGACGTTACCCGCAAATCAGGCGGTGGCACTTAATCCAGAGCTGGAATACGCGGTCGTGCAATGCCCTACCGAACGTTTGGTGATAGCTGAAGCCTTACTTAAAGACACTATGTCGCGTTATGGGATTGACGATTATCGTGTGATTGCCTATTGCAAAGGCTCAGACTTAGAGTATCAGCGGTTACTGCATCCTTTTTATGATAGACAAGTCCCCGTCATTTTAGGCGATCACGTCACTACCGATGCAGGCACAGGCGCGGTGCATACTGCGCCTGGTCACGGTCAAGAAGATTATGTAGTTGGACGACAATACGGTTTACTGATTGATAATCCTGTCGGTGGCGATGGGGTATTTTTACCCAGCACCGAACTATTCGCAGGTGAACACGTTTTTAATGCCAATGCTCATGTATTAGAAGTGCTGGAGGCTAATGGTAAATTGGTTCATCACCATGCTATTTTGCACAGCTATCCGCATTGCTGGCGACATCACACACCGATTATTTTCCGTGCCACCCCGCAATGGTTTATTTCCATGAATCAAAACCAATTGCGTGAACGTGCTTTGAACGAAGTACAGCATGTAGAGTGGATTCCTGATTGGGGAAAAGCGCGTATTGAAGGCATGATAGACGGTCGCCCAGATTGGTGTATTTCACGACAACGTACTTGGGGTGTACCTATCACCTTTTTTGTTCATAAAGAAACCTCCGAGCTACACCCGCGCACCGTTGAACTGATTGAACAAATCGCTCTACGCATTGAACAACAAGGCATAGACGCATGGTTTGAGTTAGACGTAGCAGAGTTACTTGGTGATGAAGCGAAAGATTACGACAAAGCCACTGACACTTTGGATGTGTGGTTTGATTCGGGTGTTACTCATGAGGCAGTTTTAAACAGACGTGAACAACTGCGATTTCCTGCCGATTTATATTTAGAAGGCTCAGATCAACATCGAGGTTGGTTTCAATCTTCGTTATTAGCATCGATTGCCATGAATGAAATCGCACCTTACAAATCAGTGCTAACACATGGCTTTACCGTCGATAAAAACGGCGAAAAAATGTCCAAATCCAAGGGCAATGTCATTCCACCGCAATCGGTAATGAAAAATCTAGGCGCGGATGTGTTGCGCTTATGGATTGCGTCTACTGATTACCGTGCTGAAATGCGAGTGTCCGATGAAATTTTAGAGCGCACCTCTGATGGTTATCGACGTTTAAGAAATACCGCCCGATTTTTGTTGTCCAATCTGGCTGATTTTGATCCTGTACAACACTTAGTGGCTAATGACGATTTATTAGCCTTAGACCGCTGGATAATCGATAGAGCGTTTTTGTTACAAGAAGGCGTTAAAACCGCTTACGAAAATTACGCCTTTCAACAAATTTACCAAGAGGTGCATCATTTTTGCGCGATAGACTTAGGTGGTTTTTATCTGGACATCATTAAAGATCGGCAATACACCTGTAAAACCGATAGCATTGCCCGCCGTTCTGCGCAAACGGCTATGTATCATGTATTGGAAGCCTTAACACGCTGGTTAGCTCCTATTATTAGTTATACCGCTGATGAAATCTGGCAATATCTTCCTGGTGAACGCAGTGAATCGGTATTTTTAGAAACATGGTATGACGGTTTAGTGCCACTGGAAGAAAAATCTCCGATGAATCGGTCTTTTTGGCAACGACTCATGGATATTCGCGCCACCATCAGTAAAGAGTTAGAAAAAAGTCGCGCAAAAGGGCTAATTGGCTCATCACTCAATGCGGAAGTGGTACTGTATTATGATTATTTAGTATTCCATGTGTTAAGTGATGTTTCCAAAGAACTGCACTTTTTTGACGTATTAAAAAGTTTGGAAAAAGAACTACATTTTATTTTGATGACTTCCAGAGCCACGGCGGTCAATGACTATGAATATGACTGCCCTGAAGATGCGGTACAAACCGATATGCAGGGCGTGAGATTGAAAGTCTATGTCTCTGAACATAAAAAATGTGTGCGTTGTTGGCATCAACGCGCTGACGTGGGTGAAGATGAAAAACATCCAGAACTATGTAGCCGTTGCGTTTCAAACGTAGCAGGCACGGGTGAAAAACGACACTATGCGTGATTTTACGATGTTAAAATGGCTAGGTTTATCACTGTTGGCAATCGTGTTGGATCAAGGCAGTAAATTACTCATCGATAGTTCGATGCAGCTTTATCAATCTATTCCTGTGTTGCCATCTTTTAATCTAACCTACGTTCATAATACAGGCGCGGCGTTTAGTTTCTTAAGTGAAGCAGGCGGCTGGCAACGCTGGTTTTTTGCAGGTTTAGCTTTAGGAATTAGCATAATCATTGCCATCTGGTTGAGCCGTTTACAAAAACATGAAACCTTGTTAGCCATTGCGTTATCGCTAGTATTAGGCGGTGCAGTTGGTAATTTAATTGACCGCTTAGCCTATGGTTACGTCATTGATTTCCTTGATGTCTATTATGGCAATTGGCATTGGCCTGCGTTTAATATTGCCGATTCAGCGATTACGCTAGGTGTCGTGTTAATGTTACTTGAATCATTTGGCTTAGGAAAAGCCAAAGAGGAATAGAGATGCGATTTATCGTGTCTGCTTCGAGTTCAAAAAATGCTAGTCCTAAACATTGAGTGATTTTTGATAGTTTGATGTTATGGAGTACAAACCTTGGTTTGTATTCCAATTACTCACGCTTTACCACTACCCAAAAAAATTACAAACAACAAAAGCCGCCAAAAAATATTCCATCAAAACCGAATTGGGACGGCAACCAAGGCTGTGAAAGAATTGGTTGTTATATTGTAGATACAAGGATGGGTAGAATGTAGTGAAACCCATCATTTACGCAGGTTTGTGATGGGTTTCGCAAGCTCTATCCATCTTGCGAGTGCTGAAAATTAATGGGTATTGTTATCAAAATAGGCTTGATTTTGAACAGAGTATCTACCTGACTTCATTGTAGGATTTATGCCAACCATGTAACATTTGAACCCTCACAAAATGTGTAACTTCTAGGGGAAAAAAATGTCCATGAAAAAAAGCATCGATGTGTCTGAAAATTTAACCGTATTTTATAATCCAGCGAATAGGCATTACGCTATAAAAGCAGTGAAACATTTTCCAATTGATTCGATAGTGCAGGTTTTTAGTGCGAAAGAATACCTTCAACAGCCAACCTATCTTTCAGTGCAAATTGATGAAAATAAACACATTCATCTTTTTCCAGAGTTTTTACAATATACCAACCACAGTTGTGAACCCAATACGTTTTTTGATACCCAAAAAGGCGAGATCATCGCTATTAAAAAGATAGATAAAAATGAAGAAATCAGCTTTTTTTACCCATCGACAGAATGGTCAATGTCCCAGCCGTTTAAATGCTTCTGCAACAGCCTCAGTTGCTTGGGTATGATTCAAGGCGCGGCGCATTTAGAGAATAACGCAGTCATTAACTATCGTTTTTCTGACTATATTCAGAAAAAACTTTATCAGAGATAACGCTAAGCAAAATTTATTACAAGCGATAACAGGTTACAATAGCCGCCATTTTGGGACGCATTAACTACACGATGTGTCCCACTACCATTCAATTATTTAAGGATACCTAGCATGAGCAGTTTACCTCCATGTCCAAAATGCGGTTCAGAATACACTTACGAAGATAATAAATTATATATTTGCCCTGAATGCGCATACGAATGGGCGCAAGAGACGGCAGAAACCGCAGATTCAGAACTTGTCGTGAAAGATGCGCATGGCAATAACTTGCAAGATGGTGACAATGTTACGGTAATTAAAGATTTAAAAGTCAAAGGCTCATCATTAGTTGTCAAAGTAGGCACTAAAGTTAAAATCCTTCGTCTCATCGATGGCGACCATAACATTGATTGTAAAGTTGATGGTATCGGCGCAATGCAGTTGAAATCAGAATTTGTAAAAAAAGCATAGTGTTAAGTTCATAATAATAAATTCGGATGTATAAAAAACGTCATTGCGGCAGGGATGGCGCACACTCGAACACATCCCTGTGACTGGATTCCAGCATCCATGCTGGAATGACGACGACTCTTAATACACGCTGACTTTTTATTGTGAACTTACTGGCATTAAATTAAGCAAAGCTTGTAATTCCTACACTTATCAACAGTTCGGCAAACTGTGGCGAGCAGATGCCCGCCACTTCTTTATAAACCTACTGCTTTAAAAATCGCAATGCTTCATGCTCAACATCCACTTTAATGGTATCTCCCGCGACAAAATGCCCTGAGAGTATGGCTTGTGCTAGTGGGTTTTCCAGTTGCTGTTGAATAGCGCGTTTCATCGGTCTCGCGCCATAGACAGGATCAAAACCTGCTTCACCCAGTAAATCTAAGGCAGAGTCGCTGAATTCAATGCTTATATCTCGATCCGCAAGACGGGTGCGTAAATAACCCAGTTGAATATTGGAAATGGCACGGATGTGTTCTCGACTTAAAGAATGGAACACCACCGCTTCATCAATACGATTGATAAATTCGGGGCGGAATTTTGAGGTGACTATATCCATGACTGACGATTTCATCACGCTATATAAAGCTTCACCCGACAGCGATTGAATAATGTCTGAACCCAGATTGGAAGTCATCACGATAATGGTGTTTCTAAAATCTACAGTTCTGCCTTGACCATCGGTTAAACGTCCATCGTCTAACACTTGCAATAATACGTTAAACACATCGGGATGGGCTTTTTCAATTTCATCCATCAAGATGACTGAATAAGGTTTACGTCTGACTAACTCAGTTAAATAACCGCCTTCTTCATAGCCCACATAACCAGGAGGTGCGCCTATTAACCGCGCCACAGAATGCTTTTCCATGAATTCCGACATATCAATACGCACCATTGCATCGGGGGTATCAAACATGAATTCAGCTAAGGCTTTGCACAGTTCGGTTTTACCCACACCTGTTGGTCCTAAAAACAGAAACGAACCATTGGGACGATTGGGATCAGATAAACCTGCTCTGGAACGACGAATGGCATTGCTTACTGCTTTCAGAGCTTCATTTTGTCCGACGACACGCTGATTTAAATACTCTTCCATGCGCAATAATTTATCTTTTTCGCCTTCCAGCATTTTGGAAACGGGAATACCTGTCCATTTGGATACTACTTCGGCAATTTCTTCGTCCGTCACTTTGTTGCGTAATAAGCTGGTTTTGGGTGTTTCTCCAGTGGCATCTAAACTGAGTTGTTTTTCCAGCGCGGGAATAATGCCATATTGCAATTCAGACATACGCGCTAAATCATTAATCCGCCGTGCAGCTTCCAATTCAGTTTTGGCTTGTTCGAGCTTTTCTTTGATGTTTGCTGAGCCTTGTAACATGGCTTTTTCAGCTTTCCATGTTTCTTCTAAATCGGAATATTCTTTTTCTAGCTCGCCAATTTCTTCTTCCAATATTTCCAAGCGTTTTTTAGAGGCGGCATCTTTTTCTTTTTTCAGCGCGACTTGTTCGATTTTCAGTTGAATCAAACGGCGATAGAGTTTATCCATCACTTCGGGTTTTGAATCAATTTCCATGCGAATACGACTTGCCGCTTCATCGATTAAATCAATGGCTTTATCAGGCAGTTGTCTATCAGCAATATAACGGTACGATAAGGTAGCTGCGGCAACAATCGCAGGGTCGGTAATCTCTACCCCGTGATGCACTTCGTATTTTTCTTTTAAGCCACGCAAAATGGCAATAGTGTCTTCAACACTAGGTTCATCGACGAGAACTTTTTGAAAACGCCGTTCCAATGCCGCGTCTTTTTCGACATATTTACGGTATTCATCCAGCGTAGTCGCGCCGACACAATGCAGTTCACCGCGTGCCAATGCGGGTTTAAGCATATTACCCGCATCCATCGCACCTTCCGCTTTACCTGCGCCGACCATTGTATGTAATTCGTCAATGAACAAAATAACTTGCCCTTCTTGCTTGGCTAAATCATTTAACACCGCTTTTAAACGCTCTTCAAATTCACCGCGAAATTTTGCGCCTGCAATTAACGCCGCCATATCTAAGGCAAGCACTTGTTTATGTTTCATGCTTTCAGGCACTTCGCCATTAACGATACGTTGCGCTAAACCTTCAACGATGGCAGTTTTACCAACACCAGGTTCACCAATTAACACAGGATTATTTTTGGTACGCCGTTGCAATACTTGAATGGTACGGCGAATTTCATCATCACGCCCAATAACAGGATCAAGCTTGCCTTGTTCGGCACGTTCAGTAAGGTCAATGGTGTATTTTTTCAGGGCTTGACGTTGATCTTCAGCATTGGCATCTTGCACGGTTTCTCCTCCACGCATTGCGTCGATGGCTTTTTCAAGTTGTGATTTGGTTATATTGGCTTTTTTAAACAGCTCTTGTAAAAAACCTTTTTCTTCACAAGCGGCGACTAAAAACAGCTCGCTGGAAATAAAGCTATCATTGCGTTTTTGCGCCAGCTTGTCAGTTAAATTTAATAATCGGTTGGTTTCGTTAGAAATTTGTACATCACCACCCGAACCGCTCACGGTAGCAATGCGCGTTAATTCTTGTATAAGTTGGGTGTGCATTAACGCAATATTAACGCCCATCTGTGCCAACAATGGTTTAACACTACCGCCTTGTTGATCGAGCATTGCCAGCAAAATATGTACAGGTTCGATAAATTGATGATCCCTGCCTAATGCCAAACTTTGCGCATTCGCCAAGGCTTCTTGAAATTTACTGGTTAGTTTGTCCATTCGCATGATGTCACCTTCGAGAGCATTATTAATGATAGGACTGTTATGGGGTGCAAAGAGACGCTTTCAAGCACAGGATTTATGGATGGAGATTATTGTCCATATTCCATTGAAATTTATCATTCTTAAACGTACCAACGTATTTTTCACCGTTAAATGAAATGAATTCGCCTTCACCCTCGGACACACCATTTTTAAATTCACCGATATATTTACTGCCATCGGCATACACCTGTATTCCTAAGCCATCAACACAATTGCCGCTCACACAACGTACAGGCGGTGCTGAGGCTTCTCTCAGTATTTGCGGGTGCTGTTTGAGGTTATCCGTGATTAACAGCGTAGCACCCGCCGTTAAAATGCCATTGAGGGCATTAGAAAAATCGGCAGGTATATTCATCTGTTCAAAAAACGCAGCATTGAATAGCGTGTTATCGTCATGCTGATTCATTGCAGTCCAGTGATGATTAAAAAAAGGATTGGTGTCTGTGTTTTGGTCTGTCTGCATAATGAAGGCGCGTGTTCCCCAATTGGTTTCAGCGGAGGGTAGTGAAATTTTAGTCCGTCCGATTTCAATGCCATTGCGATACACCAATAATAACTGACTGGCTTTATTCATAACCAACGAAATAGCCCCTTCTTGCCCGTTTTCAGATTGCCAGCGAAACGTCTCCGTCGGACTTAAATCCAGCATACTCAGCACTGCATTATCTTTACTGTCAGTCGGCAACACCATCACAGGATGCGACAAGCGGAATGCTTGACTTTCATAGCCCAACACAATCACCGTCATGCCCTTAGTTGACACACCGAACAACAAACGGGCAAATTGTGCGGGTAAGCGAATGCAACCATGAGAAACAGGTGTGCCTGTCACATGACCTGCGTGTAACGCTACCCCGTCCCACGTTAACCGATTCGCATAAGGCATAGGCGCGTTGTCGTAGGTTCGTGAGCGGTGAAAGCGGTCTTTTTCCAGCACAGTAAAAATACCAGCAGGCGTACCATAGCCCCGCTTACCCGTACTGACACTGGATATACCTATTAAAACGCCCTGACGGTACAAATAAAGTTGTTGCTTAGGAATACTCACTAATGCCACTACAGCCCCAGAAGGCGCAGCATCGGGATTCCAAAAAAACCGCCCCGCCTTAACACTTGTTACCTCTCCATCAGCAACTTGAGCAGGCTTAGCCTGTAGCGCGGGTGACAATAAAACCGCTAAAGCTAACCAGAAAGTAATAATAAACGAGGACACATTTTTTAACATTGGCAATGACTAGGTAGATGACAAACGCGATAAGATTACACTAATCATAGCAGGTGAATCGCTTGTTAACGATGGTTCAGTTCGTAGAACCCATCATTTACGCTGAGTTGTGATGGGTTTCGCAAGCTCTACCCATTTTATGGGTTATTTTCAAGCAAACTAACAACTAATGTGAGCGCGAATTCCCCAACATTGTGAAATCAAAAAGCCTTAACCTTTGCGTATTGTTTGTTCAGCGTTACACTACGGACTCACCATAAAAATGGGATATTCGTATGTTAAAACAAACGCCGCTTTACAATCTACACCTCGAACTGACTGCCAAAATGGTGGGCTTCGCGGGTTATTCAATGCCTGTTCAATACAAAGGCATTATTCAAGAGCATCATCACTGTCGTAATCACGCGGGGTTTTTTGATATTTCCCACATGGGGCAGTGTTTGATTTTAGGTGATAACGCTGCTCATGAACTTGAAAAACTCACCCCCAGTATTTTTAGCAATCTTAAACTGGGTGAACAAAAATACAGTGTGTTGACCAATACTGACGGTGGAATTATCGATGACATCATGGTGACGCGTGTGGTTGATGGCTTAATGCTAGTGGTCAATGCGGCGTGTAAAGACAAAGATTTTGCCCATTTAAACAAGCATCTCACGATAAAAGAACTGCCCGAACAAGCCCTCATTGCTTTACAAGGGATTCAGTCGGCAACCGTCATGCAAAAGTTTTCACCCGCCGCCGCGAGTTTGCGTTTTATGCACGCCTGCACGACGGACATTAACGGCATCCCTTGTCATATCAGCCGTAGTGGTTACACAGGCGAAGATGGTTTTGAAATCTCAGTGGCTAATCAAAATGTGGAAGCTCTCGCTCGTTTGTTGCTTGCCGATGACGAGGTTGAAGCCATTGGTTTAGGGGCAAGAGATACACTACGTTTAGAAGCGGGCTTGTGTTTGTATGGGCATGAATTGAATGAAAGTATCACCCCTGTAGAAGCAGGGCTGAAATGGGTGATTAAATCAGCAGGCGGTTTTCTGGGTGCGGAAAAAATCCTCGCACAATGTCAACACGGCACAGACAAAATCCGCGCAGGGTTGATAGTCGAAAGCAAAATCCCTGTGCGGGATGGCTGTCTCATCACCGACAGCGACAATAATCCCGTCGGTCATGTCACCAGTGGCAGTTTTTCCCCCTGCTTAGGTAAACCAATTGCAATGGCAATGCTGAACCGTGATTCGGCAAGCATCGGCAACACCTTATACGCCACCGTCCGCGAACAAATTGTGCCGTTACTTGTGACGCGATTGCCCTTTATTCCCCATCGCTACCAAAGGTAGACATCATGTCAAACACTAGCCCTAGCTTGAATCAACTGGAAATGTGCAGTGTCATAGGATGTGCCGACGATAGGAGGCGCATCATTCGC
>CAIUVX010000092.1 GCA_903902705.1 uncultured Methylococcales bacterium | reverse complement strand
CGGCGGTAGAGGGACGACTGAAGAGATGATTAAACAGTATTTAGAGCATCACAAGAACCTGATTTTAATCTCGAACCCTAACAACACGTCGTTTAGTCGACGTGTATCCTGAACTTTCAGTTCTTAGCTCACTAACCCACCTGCTTTTAGCTGGTGGTTGTTAAGTGTGGAGGTGGAGAACATCGGTTTTCTGAAACGGGTTATAGCGCGTTATTTGGCAAACACGGTAGCTTTAAACAGTACGAACAAGTCGCCAAGTTAAGTTGTTATGGTCTTTCAAGCCGCGCCATTGCTGATGTACTGAAACTTGACCAGCGTACTGTTAAAATGTGGCAACGGTGCATCAGTAAAAAATATGATAAGTTTCAACCCTTTATCTGTACGCTGCTGACGTTAAACCTGCTGTTTTCGCATAAGGACGAATTATGGTCTTATCTGGGCAAAAAACAGAAACAGCTTTGGGTTTTCATCGGTTTTGAGGTTGAATCCCGCTTTTGGATTAATCTTGAGCTGGGCAGCAGAACCACGCACACTGCCACCAAGTTAGTGTCAGGCATAAAAAAATACCTCAAGCCGTTTTCAGCAGATAGACCGTTGAATGACAAGTTAGCCGCTTACAAAAACGCCTTGCAATCGGTAGCCACCGAGTCACCTTATGGGTATTTACAAATCGTTAAACGACTGATTAATAAGCGATTAGTGACCGTGAAAGGTGTTTTGTTAAAGGCACGGCGGCTGATTTTACTGGAAAATTGCAAAATACGGCCTACATTGAGCGGTTCAATTTAACCTTGAGACAGCGTGTGTCCTACTTGCAACGAAAATCATTAGGCTACTGCAAAAGCAAAGCGAACGTTAATGCCATTCTGTTAATCAACCTGTTTGATTACAACTACCGCAGAACGCATAAAAGTCTCCGTCTCGCCGTCAAATAGCCTGCAAGTCAGCGACCTCAAAAAAATGGCAACATCGAACCCCCGCAATGGCGATGAGCTTAACGAATCAGACCTTGAATTGGCGATTTTTGTTGTGAGCCGCCTATTCGGCTAACTTGTTGATAAATTAGGAACTGCATTGGTTTGTAGGGACTACCCAACGCTAAACCATTTTTATTCATGGGAGCGTAGCTTGAATGAGAACACCAATGACTTGATTCGCCAGTATTTCCCCAAAGGCAGTAGTTTTGAGGACATTACGGATGAACAGGTTGAGGCAGTCATGCACCACCTCAACCACCGCCCTCGAAAAGGATATGTTACCAAACACCTCATGCGGTGTTTTTTGAACAAGTTGAACGCAAAGCCGCATGAATTCTGAAATTGCATTTATGACTTGAATCCAAGTTGTTTGTTACTATTCAGAATTCACATTATCGGTATGGATTGCTTAAATCCTCACTCCCTGTAAAATTACCAGACAGCAAGCCTTATGGGTTTTTGCTTTTTATTACTCGGAATTTATATTTATGCGTTTGACCCGTTCAGAACTTGCCCAAGCTATTTATCATTGCCGTGATTCGTTTAAATCGGCTGCATTTTTCAGTTTATTTATTAATATGTTATTGCTGTTTCCGTCCATTTATATGATGCAGGTTTATGATCGTGTCTTGGGTAGCAATAGTGTCTCTACCTTATTAATGCTGACTGTGCTGGCGGTATTGTTGTTTATCATGCTCGGCGCGTTGGAGTGGATACGTTCACAGGTGTTGATTCGCGTCAGTACTCGTTTTGATTTATTGCTCAATGAGCGACTTTACAACGTGATGTTTCGCCAAGCCTTAGTCAGTGGTGGAAAATCCAGTGCGCAACCATTAGGTGATTTATTGGCATTGCGCCAATTTTTGACGGGTAACGGTTTGTTTGCCTTCTTTGACGCACCGTGGTTGCCGATTTATATCGCGTTATTGTTTTTGTTTAATTTTTGGTTTGGCATCGTCGCTATTATTTCTGCGGTATTTTTAATTCTGCTCGCTATCTGGAACGAACGCGCCACGCATGATGATTTAGAACAGGCAAATCAGGTGTCGGTGGAAAATTCTAATATTACTGCGCGGAACTTACGGAATGCGGAGGTGGTTCATGCCTTGGGTATGTTGCCTGCGTTAATGGCACGCTGGAAAGAAAAACAAAAAAAATTGATTATTCTGCAAGCCTTGGCAAGTCAAAAAGGGGGATTAATTTCCGCGTTGTCAAAAACTTACCGTGTTACCGTGCAGTCGTTAGTGTTAGGGCTAGGTGCGTGGTTAGCCATTAATAAACAAATCAGCCCAGGTTTGATGATTGGCGGTTCTATTCTGCTAGGTCGCGCATTAGCTCCTATTGATATTATGATTGGTAGCTGGAAACAATTTTTAACGGCGCGTATCGCCTACGAACGACTCAATGCTTTATTGGCAAACTTTCCAGCAGGTGCTGACAGAATGCCTTTGCCCGCGCCTACAGGTGCATTACGCGCTGAACAAGCGGTAGTCGCGCCCCCTGGTTCTAAAGTGGCGGTACTTAAAGGGCTTAATTTTTCCATTGAAGCGGGGACTTCTGTGGCATTAATCGGCGCGAGTGCGTCAGGTAAATCAACGTTAGCACGGGCATTATTGGGTATTTGGCCTGTTGCCAGTGGCGCGATTCGTCTGGATGGGGCGGATGTCATGCAGGGTGAGCGACGTTTAGTTGGCCCTTATATTGGTTATTTACCACAAGATATAGAGCTGTTTGATGGTACGATTGCTGAAAATATTGCCAGATTTGGCGAGGTGGATGCCAATCATGTAGTGGATGCGGCAATTGCAGCAGGGGTGCATGAAATGATTTTACACTTGCCTCAAGGTTATGATACTGAAATTGGCGGTGGTGGCGGTGCATTATCCGCAGGTCAACGTCAACGGATTGGTTTAGCGCGGGCATTATATGGCAATCCCGTATTGGTGATATTAGATGAACCTAATTCCAACTTAGATGATGTGGGCGAACAAGCGTTGGCGCAAGCGTTATTAAAACTGAAACAACGTAAATGTACGGTGATTGCTATCACCCATCGAGTCGGTATTTTAAGTATTGTGGATAGGATTATGGTATTAAACGAGGGAGCATTAGTGTTGGATGGTCCACGAGATGAGGTATTAGCAAAATTGAATCAACGTCCTGCACAAGCCGCACAAGGTAAACCTGCATGAGTTTATTTAAAGCAAAACCTAGGGATTTAGAACAATTAGATATTGAACAATTTGCCGATGATCGCCCCATTCGACGACTCGGTTACGCGTTGATTTTCATTGTGTTTGGTGGCTTTGGTGTGTGGTCTTATTTCGCTCCTTTAGGCAGTGCGGTATTGGCACCTGGAAGTGTGACGGTTGAAGGCTATCGCAAAACTGTCCAACATTTAGAAGGCGGTATCGTTAAAGCTCTGCATGTGCGTGATGGCGATAATGTTGAGAAGGGGCAGGTGTTGGTAGAACTTGATGATACCTCTTCCAAAGCGCAATTAGAAACTCTGCGTGGGCAGTTATTTTCTGACTTAGCGCGTGAAGCACGCTTAATCGCAGAACGAGATGGCAAAGCCTTGATTACCTATCCTGATGATTTAAAAAAGGTGAGCAGCGAACCGCGCATACAAGAAAATATCCATGTTCAAGATCAATCCTTTGCGGTGCGTAAACAATCGCGTAATGGCGAAATTGCTATTTTAAAAGAACAACGCCAACAATTACTCGCCAAAATCGAAGGCATTAAAGCCCAAATGACCAGCCGTGTCACGTTATCGTACTCGTTAAACAAAGAATTAACCGACTTTCGCGCCATGCTTAAAGAAGGCTATATTGAGAAACAAAAAGTTGCCGAATTGGAGCGACGGTTAGCAGAATCAGAAGGAGATAAAGGCGACTTTGTTGCCAATATTGCCACTGCGCAAACCCAAATCAGTGAAATTTCGCTGAAAATTCTGCAAATTGACAAAGATTTTCAACGTGAAGTCGTTGAAGAGCTTAGTAAAGTTCAAACTGAAATCTCCGAACTGCGTGAAAAAACCCAATGGTTGACCGATACTGTACAGCGTACCATCATCAAATCGCCTGATGCTGGTATGATTCTTGGCTTAACAGTGCATACCATCGGTGCGGTGATTCCACCAGGTGGGCATTTACTTGATATTGTGCCACAACAAGAAAAACTCATTGTCGAGGCACAAATATCACCGATTGACATTGATCGAATTCACATTGGACAACAAACAGAAATTCGATTTAGTGCGTTTAAAAGTGCCAAAACACTTAAAATAAATGGTAAATTAATTACCATATCGGCGGATCGACTCAGTGATGAAAAAAACCAAAGCAGTTTTTATCTTGGACGAGTTGAAGTCGATAAAGAAGGTTTAGAAGATTTACGCAAAAATGATTTAGTGTTAGTTCCAGGTATGCCCGCTGAAGTGTTGATTAACACAGGGGATCGCACCTTTTTTCAATACTTAATGAAACCCCTTAGCAATATTTTCGCTCGCTCATTCAATGAGGATTAACTATGCGCCGATTGATCTTAGCATTAATCAGTTTGACCTTTAGCTTATCAAGCACTGCGGATAATCTACTGTCGCTTTACCAACGCGCATTGCTTGCCTCACCCGAATTAAAAGGTAGTCAATTTGCTTTGGATATTACTCGCGCTCAAGAAGATCAGTCCTTTGGTAAATTGCTACCGCAGGCGGTATTGACGGGTAATTATTCAGGTAACAGCCTAAAATATGAAACCAAAAGTGGAAACCAGTATCCTGGTAGGCGTGCAGGGCTTAACGTACGTCAACCTTTATTTGATTTGCAGTCCTATTTATTGATGAAAAGTCAGACATTACGCACTGCACAAGGAGAAGAAAACCTAGTTTCCGCGCATCAACAACTGATTTTTGATCTCGTTGATCGTTATGTGGATGCGTTAGAGATGGCTGATAAAATTCAGATTATCAGTGCAGAATTGGGTTCGACTGAAAAACAACTCACGCGTGTTAAATCCATGAGTGATCGGCAAATGGCATTGGTTACTGACTTATACCAGTTACAAGCGCGTGTTGAAACACTACGCACCAGTCTTATAGACAGTAAAAATGACGCTAATATTGCCTTGGAAAAACTGCGTGAACTCACAGGTGATGCCGTTACTTTTATTAACCCCGTGCGTTTAGATGCCACACAACCGCCGCCCGAAGGTAGCGTTGAAACGTGGGTAGAACAAGTAGGGCGCAACAATCCTGATATAAAGTCACTTAAACATGCAGTTGAGTCCGCAGACCAAAGTATTTCTGCTTACCAAGCAGGGCATTTACCGCGTGTTGAATTACAAGCGGGAGCTAATTACAGTGACACCTCCTACAATAATCAGCAATCGCCACCCTACAATGTTGGTACAGTCGCTGTTGAGGCCACTATGCCGATTTACGAAGGCGGCATAACCACGGCAAGAATCAGTGAAGCAGAAGGCCGTAAAGGACTAAGTTCTAGCCAACTCGAACAAAAACTACGCGAGCTTGAAAAAATAACCCGCGCTTCCTACCTAGACATGGCAACTTCGCCCGCGCGTAGTTTAGCCACTGACCGTCAACTAGAAGCTAACGAAAAAGCCAAATTAGCGATGGAAAAAGGCTATGAATTAGGCGTAGTGACTATCGTAGACTTGCTCAATGCCGAAAAACAATTATCCGATTCACTCAAAATTCAACGTCAAGCACGTTATCGTTACTTTAAAGCGCGTAATAATCTATTGAGACAGGCTGGGCGTTTAGATGTTGAAGAATTAGCGAAATTAAATAGCTGGCTAGCCACAGACTCAACACAGGAAATAATCGCCGAACCCGTTATTAATATTAATAATGCCAAAAAAACGACAAAACTTACACCAAACTTAGTGACTAAATCGAATAAAGTCGAGCCTTCTGTAAGTTTTTCTGAGCCCTCTAAACCCGCAGTCATTAAACCCAGCAGTGACAGTACGACTAAACCAACTGCAAGTTTAGAGCCTAAGGCTAGCGATAAACCCAACTCGCAAGTCATCATTGACGATGCAGATAATACAGTGGTCGATACTAAAATAGCTGAGCGAGCGGCAGTTAATGCCAAAGTCCAAACTTTTGTACACTCAGATTTCAAACCTGTTATCAAATCAGTAGAACCTTATAAACCGACCAACAAACCCGCAACAAACTCAAATTTTAAACCCGTTATTAAATCAGTAACCCAACCATGATTAGCATTATTCAACGGGTGACAGAAGCTAAAGTCACAGTGAATCTCCAAGACATCGGTAAAATAGACACGGGTATACTGGCATTGGTTGCGGTGGAAAAAAACGATAGCGTAAAAGAAGCCGAGCGTTTGCTAGAACGCATTCTTAACTATCGAATTTTTGTTGATGAACAAGATAAAATGAATTTGAGCTTGCGAGACATTAATGGCGGCTTATTGTTGGTGCCACAATTCACCTTAGCGGCAAATACCGACAAAGGCAATCGCCCCAGTTTTACTTCAGCCGCCCCCCCTGAGCATGGACGGCAGATGTTTAGTTATCTACAACAGCTCGCTATTAATATTTATCCGACGGTTCAGTTTGGTGAATTTGGTGCAGATATGCAGGTAGCCCTGATTAATAATGGTCCAGTGACGTTTACTTTAAGAGCTTAGGGATTGTAAGTGAGTAGTCGGTAAAACTGGTTTATAGCGATTTAATGACTACCTTACTGCCTTCTAGTTCTTTCAACCAATCGAATAGTTTTAAAATGAGCGCGTCTTTTTCCACATGACTCATGCTGTCTAGTTCTGATTGACTCGGACGTTTTATGGTTTTCATTCGTTGAGCGTAGCGGGTTTTTAAGGGGGTGAGTAGTTGCAAATATATTATGTGTAAAAATACCCGCAATGACTGATAAATATCAATAATGAATCGTCAAAAAGTAGCCGAAAAACACAACAAAAGGCTAAAATACAGAGCTATTAAGCGTGAGCGTTTAAATCATCTTCCATTAGCGAGCCTACAAAATGCAATCAGAACACCCTCAATTATTTAGCTTTGAATTTTACCCACCCAAAACTGAAGAAGGCGCGGCAAATTTGCAAGTAGTACACAGCAAATTAGCGGCACTTAATCCCGATTTTTTTTCAGTCACGTTTGGCGCGGGTGGTTCAACACGCGATAAAACTTTCGATACCGTTGTTGATATTCAAACTAAAGGTATAGCCGCTGCACCGCATTTATCGTGCGTCGCATCAACCAAGGAGAATATTCGCGCTATTTTGCAAAACTATCGACAACATGGTATTGCCAAAATTGTCGCGTTAAGAGGTGATTTGCCTTCTGGCATGATGTCGGCGGGGGAATTTCGTTATGCCAATGAATTAGTAGAATTTATACGGCTAGAAACAGGCGATTATTTTGATATTCATGTTGCGGCTTATCCTGAAGTCCATCCTCAAGCAAAAGACGCGCAGGAAGATTTTAAAAATTTTAAACGTAAAGTGGCAGCAGGGGCGAATGCCGCGATTACTCAGTATTTTTACAATGCCGAGGCATATTTTTATTTTGTTGATTTGTGCGAAAAAAATGGCATTACCATTCCTATCGTACCAGGCATCATGCCTATTACTCAGTATTCTCAACTGTTTAGGTTTTCAGAAATGTGCGGCGCAGATATTCCGCGTTGGATGCGTAAACGCCTAGAAAGTTTTGGTGATGATAGAGAGGCGATACAGGAGTTTGGTTTAGAGCTGGTCAGTAATCTTTGTCAACGTTTGCTAGATGGCGGTGCGCCTGGACTGCATTTTTATACCATGAATCAGTCTGCGCCTACTCTGGCTATTTTGGAGCGATTACAAACAAAAGCATAATCCAGTGGGGGCGATTTAAATCGCCCCTACGCACTATTTTGTAATTTTAGCTTTGAGCAGACAATCGACTTTTTACTTCGTTTTCAAGCAGCGTGTCATGATGACGACGTAAGGTTGAATCAGTTGGACGTGCAGGTAAACTGGCTGCAACTTGGTTATGTAAATGAGTCAGATAATGTCTTTTTAGTTGTGAATCTTCAGGAATTTTGGATGCTTTACGTTCTGGCAGTGACACAACAACGCCTTTATCGCTGACTTCAGGTTTAGCTGATGGCGTAATAATGGCTTGAGTTTCTTCCACAACTGGCACAACTACAATAGCTTCAGTTTTTTCAACAACGGAAGGAGTTGGCTTTTTTTTGTGATTTTCATAACGAGAAAATAGTTGTTGAATCGTGTCTTGACTGCGTAAAGATTGCTCAAGTTGATCGGCAATTTGGGCATCATGATGACGAGATAAAGCAGAGTCGGTAGGGCGGGGTGGATTAATCGCGTTAACGATAGCGTGTAAATGGGTCAGATAATGCCGTCTTAATGTAGAGTCTTGAGGCAGATTTTCGTTAGTAGGTTCTGGTGACTTTTCAATTTTAGGCGTTGCTTGTGCGATGGTGGGCTTATTTACTGACTCAACAGGTTTAGATTCAGTGGACGCTACGACCTTATCAGCGGGCTTGGTTTCTTGTTTTATCGGTTTTGCTGATTCAAGAACATTATCTGGCGTGGTGGCTGATTTTTTGTTTTTTATTTTTAAAAAATAAAACGCTAAAGCGATAAGTGCAATAGCAATGATGAATTCGATCATAAATAATACTCCAAGTGTAATGCCCCATAAGTCACGGGTAGCTATGTTTCAATCTTTTACAAAATGTAGAAACGGAAGCGGCGATTTTATCGCTTTTTTATAAAATTAATCAATGGTTTATAATGCCCGTCTATGAGCATGAGAAAACAGGCGTTTATAAATCTGATACGCCAATAATCGACCAGTTATCAAAATTGAGCGGATCTTCCTGTTTATCACCTTTGTTATAGGTTATGCGGCAAGCATATTTTTTTGTGACGCTAGCTGATGAATTGCTGGTCGTAGTAATTTCGCCATTAATAATGTATTCGTAATTACCAATATCCCATGCTTTAAGCGGTTTTTCTGCAAAAACAATGGCTGTGTCTGGAGCAGTTTCAGACTTGATGTAGTTATTACAGTGCATAAAAGCAATGTCAGACAATGGCGTAGATATGGCTAAATTGCTGCCTTGATCTTTAGTATCAATTAAAAACCAATCAGATTTAATAACATCATAGACCCAAGGCATAATGAATTTTTGTTGCGATACAGAAAGAGCAGCCAATCCGATTATAAATAGCAACACGCGGTGTTTTTTTAATCCAGCTACCAATGATGACATAAGGTTCTTCATAAATTTGTGAAGGTTAATTTAACGTTTGGGGGCTGATTCTAGCAGAAATCAATAAATTAGGCGTAGGTAATTTTTCATTGAACATAATTTAACTGCTATTAAATCATATTCTACGAAAACCCCATCTTGTTCTGCTGGATATAGACGCGTTGCATTAAGTTTTATTATAAATTTTAGCATTCAAATCAAAGCCTATGAGCATAATTAAACAGTTAAACTGTAGCCATAGCATAATGACCATGATGGTACCGATACTGCCATAGACTTTATTATAAGTACCAAAATTGTTGACATAATAATTGAATAACAAGGAAGCGGTGATCGATAAAACCGTTGCCAACAACGCACCTGGGCTGATTAATTTATAGTTGGCTGAATTAACGGGGCCAAAATAATACAGCAAGGAAATGGCGGTAAATAACAACAAAAACACAATCAGCCATTTCCCTAAAGTCAGCAGGACGATGACAATACCATCACTCAACAGTAAGCCATGAGCAATCGCATAATTGATGGCAATTTCGCTAAATATAATCAGCAACGAAGCGGTTAGAACCAGTAGTGACAGTGCGCCAAGCAAATACAATGAAACAATTCTTTGTTTAATAAACGATCGGGTTTCAACAACATGAATAGCTTGATTAAACGCATCTATAAGGGCGTTAATACCATTAGTAGAAAGGTACAGGGTGACTAAAAAACCAAATGATAACAAGCCATTGTGCTGATTTTTTACTAAATCATTAATAGTTTCAACCGCCGCTTGGTAAGCGTTTTCAGGTAACAGCGAGTGCATATCATTGAGTACCTGCTGGTGCAAATTGTCGATAGGCAAAAACGGTATCAAGGAGAAAAAAAAGATAATGGCAGGAAACAAGGCGAGAAAAAAAGTAAATGCGACCGCAGATGCTCGTGTGCTAATGGCACTTTTTTGAGTTTCTACCAAAAAGAAATAACCAATGTCATACCATGTTAGTTGGCTATAACGAGGCAATCGCATGGTTTTAGAGCTATCTATTAGTTTTTGTATAGCGGCAACTAGCAGAATTTTCAGTGCATGGATATTATTCATCATTAGACTTACCGTTGAACAAGTGACAGATTTTATACGCAGTTAAGCAATTGTTTGTTAGTTACTAAAAAATTACTCTGTGCAAAATTTTACCGATTAAATGATAATGGCAGTTTAACAGTGATGTTAACTAATTTATTAACTGGTGTTACGCAGGGTCAATGACAGTGTGCATCATCAATTACTAATAACAAAGGTACATGGGCGTACCAAAATTGCTAATCAACAACCTAATACGAGGTCATTTTATGAAAAAAATAGCATTTTTTAGCATTGCAATGCTGGTTTCGAGCAGTATTTTTGCAGGCACAGAACATTATCTATTACGCGATGGCAATCATGTTCATCACTTAAAAATCACTGAAATCAACAAAGAATATACGGTGAGTGCGGATATTGATTTTGAAGCGAATGCTAATGAAAAAGACAAACCTGCTTGTTCAGCCACTATTTCTGGTGAAGCAAAAGCCGAGAAGGACAAATTAGTTCTGAAAAAACATTCTGAAAGTGAGGCGACTTACTGTGAATTAACTATTCGGGTGAGTGAAACAGGTGCAAAAGTAGAGCAATCAAAAGACTGTGATAATTTTGCTGCGGGTATCTGTCATTTTTCTAGTGACGATAAAGAGTTAGTAAAAATTAAGTAACGCAAACTTATTGCCACGGATGACATAAAAATCGCTGTCATCCGTGTGCAGTACGCGTGTCATTATGCCACACCTCGCTTCGTAATGAGCTATCGAGTCAAATAAAGACAGACTGTTTCAATATCCATTGATTTACTCAGTATCAAAAAATACCCCGATTATTTGGGGGTGGCACTGAAAAATTTTTAACGCATTAAACACTAAGGATTATCCTGCATGAATATTTTTTACACCTTGTCTGGCTTTGCAGTCGGCTTATTAGTCGGCATCACAGGGGTAGGTGGTGGTTCATTAATGACCCCGTTGCTGGTTTTTTTATTCAATTTTCATCCAGCAACCGCAGTAGGAACAGATTTATTATTTGCCGCATTGACTAAAGTAAGCGGTGTCTGGGTACATCATGGTAAACATGGTTCAGTTGATTGGAAAATTGTCGGCTGGTTATCGCTGGGCAGTTTGCCGTTTGCGATAGCAACGTTATTTGCGCTGAAACATTTGAGTTCTATCGGTAAAGAAATTACTGGCACGATTACCTTTACCTTAGGCGTTGCCTTGATACTGACCGCTTGCGCACTGTTTGTGCGCAGTGCGTTATTACATAATGCTGAAAAATTAGGGCAAATTGATGATGAGCATAGCAATCTCGAAAATGCCGCGCGTTTTAAACAGTTAGAAATTCCTGCCACCGTGTTGATTGGTATGATGTTAGGCATATTAGTGACACTAACGTCAGTTGGGGCGGGCGCACTGGGTACGGTGGCACTGTTATTTTTATACCCAAGAATGACCACGCTGAAAATTGTTGGCACCGATTTGGCACACGCAATTCCACTGACAGCAGTTGCAGGTTTTGGGCATTGGGTACTAGGCAATGTTGATTTTGAATTATTGGGTGGCTTATTAATAGGTTCAATACCAGGTATCTGGATTGGTAGCCATTTAAGCGCGAAAATCCCTGAAAAAGTGTTACGCCCCGTGTTAGCTACAGTGTTATTGCTGATTGGACTTAAATTTGTGTTGCAATAAGTGTTTGCATGGATAGCGTACAAACGCAAAGTTTTTTCCGCGAGTCATCTGACGGTCAAATTTTAACGCGGGGTGCTTATTCGGCTACTCCGCTCTATTTTTTGAATCAGCCGATAGCGACCCAATTAGGCAATAAATGGTTGGTATCCCATAGTCTTCGAGAACTGGGTGCTTATGTCAATTATCAACCTAGCCCCGAAGGAATTCGAGATTTTCTGTGTTACGGTTTTGTGCCAGCACCGCGCACTATTTTTCAGGGTATATCCGCCGTTCCCCCGAACATGAGTTGTTGCTTATCGTTGCTTGGCAATCAAATCGACTGTAGTCTGACTAAAATCCCAACAATACCGCCATTACAGCAGCCAGAAAACACCTTTTGGCAACAACTCTGCATACACACTAAATGTGACCAAGCCGCAGTATTACTATCAGGTGGTTTAGATAGCGCGATGATTGCCGCCGCCGCGACAGCATCTGGAACAAAAATAACCTCTTACCATGCACGATTTAGTGGTGCTGATGTTGGCGAAGGCACGGATACTCACGCCGCCAGAATGACCGCACAACACCTAGGCGTGGCACAAAAAGAAATTGTAGTGAATTCTTTGGATGCCCTGCGTTGGTTTAGTAAAACTGTTGGTGCGTTGGATCAGCCGTTAGGTGATCCTGTGTTATTACCGTTTTATTTGCTCTTTAAAGCGATTGGGCAACACCAGCCACAGCATACGGTATTAACTGGCGAAGGTGGCGATCAATTATTTGGCTCTTGGTCTATGAAGCCTATGATTATGCGCGAATTATATCCAGAAACTGGTTATCAGCGCGAACAAGGCTATTTAGCCAGTTTTCATAAGTTTTCCGATGAATGGTCTGAGTTAGTTTCAGCTAAACTTGGGCAACAGTTGGAGTCTACTGTTTGCCTTGAAAGCCCTATTCAACAAGCCTTTGCTTCATCACCCTCGGCAGATTTTTGTAATCAATTACGCTGGGTAGATTTACAATTAAAGGGATTGCAACATATCGCGCCTAGAATAGAGGCAATGGCAAAAGTACACCAGCTTAGTTTGCAACATCCTTTTTTTCAGCCCGATATGATTGAGTTAGGCATCGCTTTACCTAATCACTTAAAATTGGCAGGGGCAAAAGATAAAGTTTTGCTAAAAATGCTTGCTCATTCATACTTACCCGAACAAGTGGTAGAGCGGCGAAAACAAGGCATGGGTGTGCCTACCAGTGAATGGTTTCGGCGTGGCTTACGACCATTAGCCGCTTATTGGTTACATAAAAAACGTTTAGAAAAATCGGGTTTGTTAAATCCTCACACCGTTCAAGACATCAGACGGCAAAACATCACTGCCAGTGATGGTCGTGCTAGACGTTGGGGTGATAGGCTTTGGATGTTATGTGTTTTAGAATGCTGGTTTGCTAGTCTTTAATTAAATTTAAGAGGTAGATTATGAAGTGTATCGATTGCGGAAAAGACTCAAGTAAAAAAGATCGAGCTGTAAGCGGTGGACGGTGTAACTCGTGTTACCACGCCTTTGTCACAGATCCACTTGAAGACGGCTTAACTGATATAGCAATAAAATCAGCAGTGGATACAGTTTCATCCAATGGAACGCTTTATTTTTCCAAAGACAATCTCAGGTATCAATTACAGCGCAAACTCAATAAAAAAATCAAACTATGCAGTATCGCTTTGGTGGTTTTAGTGGTTATTTTTATTGTTCTATTGGTTTTTGCATTTATTGCGCGTGGTGCTTTTGTTGTACTAACTCTTGTCAGTGCTGCTACTCTGTTAGTGCCTTTAGTTGCAAAAGCGCGGTTTAAAACTAATATCAGCAAGCTACCCGCGTTGGTTGATAAATGGCTGGTCGTTAATCCCCATGAAAAACTACTAACTGCGGAAAAGTCTCAAGCTAACACTGACGGTGTAAGTACCGCTAACTTAGATGATATTTCCTTTGATAGAGTGCTTATCTGTGAACGTGATGAAACTGTGGATTTTTTTCTCAGCAATTTATTTCACTTTCATTATTCCTGCCCCGTGCTGGGTGGTAGTGGTTATCCAAAAGATATTTATGAGGATATGCTACGGCGTTTAAAACAAAATCCTAATGTAAAAGTATTTTTACTGCACGATCATTCGCCCGCAGGTATTGCCTTTGCACGGCGCATTAAAACCGACCCCAAATGGTTTGGTGGACAACGTTATACTATTGTTGACTTAGGTTTAAATGGCGAGCAAAAAAAGCTGTTTAAAGATATGACTTTTAGATTCGTTGACCGTAATAAAAAAGTTAAAGAAACCGCAGAAGTAGCCTTATTTGCCCCCGCAGCATTAATCGGATTGTGTGGCGCAGCGATTAACGAAGGTGTACCGTTTGATTTAGTAACCAGCGTAGCGGCAGCTGCTAGCGGCAGTAACGGTTACGGCTAGTGAGTCGATTTCAAGTTTATTCTGGTTCTGCCCCTGAACGCTTTATTGCACAACTTAACCAAGAAAAAAACTGGCAACTATTAAACCATCAGTCAACAGTTTTTGCCTTTATGCCCGATAGCCGCTGTGATATTGGCGAACAAAGTACGTTGTTCGCCTCGCCAGACGGACGTTGTGTCGGTGTCTTTTCGGGTAAATTATTCGATTTTGACAAGCTAACCCAGTGCTTTAATCACGATTTAACTAAAGCACAAAAACTAGCTGTGTTATTGCAACAGTTACACGCTAAACACAGGACGAGTTTTCCGTTGCAGCTACAGGGGTTTTTTGCCATTGTCATGCTGATTGATGGTCAGTTATTGGCTGTGCGTGATGCGATTGGTGAACGACCTGTGTACATTCTGCAAACGCCCACCAGCATTGTAATCGCTGATCGTTTAGCGGCACTGATGGCGCATCCTGAATGCAGTCGTGTCATTAATCCCGCTGGGGTGAGCGATTTTTTAAGCACTGGATTTTCCCCATTTGCGCGTACTCCCGTCCAAGGCATTAGCAAGTTGTTTGCAGGTGTGACGGCAACTATTAGTCTATCGAGTATTGAAAGCTTTCATTACCACGAATTACGCGATCAAAATGAAACGATTGCTGAATTACAATGTATTGAACAAGTCAGAGCCTCATTAGAATTAGCGGTTGTTAATCGTTTTGAAGCTAACACTAAAACGGGTTTATTATTATCAGGGGGCTTGGATTCGAGCCTAGTGGGTGCGTTAATCGGTGGGCATTCACTCACCGCTGCCTATTCGCTAAACTTTGGTTCAGAATACCGCAACGAATTAGAATTTTCTGGTTTAATGGCGAAGCACTTGAATATTCCTGCGCGAGTCATTACTGTGACTTCTTCGATGATTAAAGCTAAGTTTTTACAAACCGCGACTATTTTGGATGAACCCATAGGTGATCCGCTCACTGTACCGAATATTATTGTGGTGGAAGAAGCTGCAAAGGAAGTGCAGTTGGTGTTTAATGGCGAAGGTGGCGACCCTGTGTTTGGTGGTCCTAAAAATCTGCCGATTATGGCTTATGAAGCTTACGGCGTAGGAATGCAAGAATTTTCCCGCGAAGATATGTACTTAAGGGCTTATAACAAAGGTCATGAACATTTGCCGTATTTATTATCCAAAGATTTTCAGCAGCAACTTAAAAATTATTCAAGTTCTGCCGAATTACTCGCGCCGTTTCTCAATGACACAAGTTTTAGCTCTTATTTACATCGCTTGATGCACATTAATTTACGTTTAAAAGGCGCGGCGCAAATTTTACCTAAAGTGTTAAAAGCGTCAGCTGCCGCAGGTATTGCAGTGCGTTCACCGTTGTTTGATAGACAATTAGCAGAATTAGCGTTTAGTTTGCCGCCTGCGATGAAGTTAAAAGGCTCGATTGAAAAATATGTCCTAAAACAAGCGGTCAGTGATATTGTGCCTGCGTCAATTATTAGCCGACCTAAATCGGGTATGTTAGTCCCTGTACATTATTGGTTTAACAAAGAACTTAGAACGTTTGCTAAGGAGGTTTTATTGCATAGCAACGCTAAAATTCGTAAGCTAATCGAACCAAAAGCACTACAAGACCTTATTAACTTTAAAGGAAGTGGTATAAAGCCTTATTATGGTGATAGATTATGGCTCTTGTTATCCCTAGAATTATGGATGCAAGCTCACAATATTTCTGACGGACTGTAAGCTATGAAACGACACATTTTATTTTTTATCCTGTTGGTTAGTTTTTTTGGAAATCATGCTGCATTAGCAGAATCCAGTTTTTTCAACTTTGGCTCTAGCAACAGTAAAGAAACACCTGTAGCCGCCGCGCTTGCTGAAAAAATAACGACTACACTCAAAAAACTCCCTGAAGAGGGTGGGTTTCTCAATCACATTGAACTAATTGAAGGCATTAGAGCAATGGATGGCGAAATAGCCAGCTCAGGAGAAATAAAAATTCTGGTCAATTTGGATTGGCAATCGCTACCCAGTCATCCAGATCAACGTAAAGCGTTAGATAACGCTGCTGCACATATCGTCAACGCAGTTTTTACTGAACATAACGACATCACAAAATTGCGTGTTATCGTTAAAATACCCAAAAGCAACGGTGATTATCAAAGTGCTGCAAAAGTATTTTCTTTCACACGCGCAACATGGGAACTGACTAAAAATGATCCACGCTATAATCTGAATACACCGACAGGTGCGGGCTTATTATTAGCATTGGGCGATTACGTCATATTAACAGCACAAGGTTGGACACGCGGTTATTAATCGCAGGAGGGAACAATGACAACACGAATAGAAACAAGTGCGCAGGTTTGGACTAGCTACTGGGGGAAACTGTTCTATGATGACAGTAGTAAGAACAACTCAATAATTTATGGTTTTGAAAATGAATCACCTGAGTATGCCGATAATAAACAAGTGACTATTCCCAGTGATGGCGCGTGTTTTGGTTTTGTTGCTAATGGCAGAGTTAGTCTACAAGATCGTCGGGTGAATTGGTGGATAAATGCAGGGCAATGGTTTAGTGTGCCTAGTGGTTTTGTTCTCAATTTAACCGTTAATAGTCGCGTGCTAGTCGCCCAAAATATTGGCTATCAAGGTATTTATGCAATGGGGGGACCGATAGAAGAACAAGGTCGTTTACGCTATATTGATGGCTGTAGTGATACCTTGTTGTGTGCGCCCCCGTTACTAGGTGATCCGTGCCTGAATTATCTGCATTTTCCCGCTAGTATTAGACAAACTGCACATACTCATCCATCATTTCGTACGGGAATTATTGCTAAAGGGCAAGGTATATGCGTGGCTAATCAACAAGAATTTACCTTATCAGTGGGGACATTATTTTACATCGCTAAAGACACAGAACATCACTTTATCACTGAAACCAACACTATGGATGTAATTGCCTATCATCCTGACAGCGATTGGGGACCCACCCATAACGAGCATCCTATGGTTAATCGCACTTGGGTTGATGGACATAAAATTGACAATCACGCCCCACAACATCAAGCCGCCACTATTATTCGTGGTCGCTGAGTATGGTAGACTAAAACCCACATTAACAATAATTAAGGACTAACTAACATGGCTGAAACTGTAGATGAATTAACGATTACTTATGAAGACGGTGGTATTGAAACTGTCAAAGAACTCGATAAAAAAGTATTAACTAAAGGTGCGTGGGCAACGGTTATGTACCGTTATCAAGAATGGAATCGCGCCAAGGAAGAATACAGTGCGGATAAATACACTATTCGCCGTTATCAAAAACGCAACGGCGAATATCAGCAAAAATCCAAATTTAATATATCCAGCACCGACCAAGCCAAAGCTATTATTGCCGCTCTGGAAGAATGGATAGAAAAATAGGCTAGAAGGTGAAAGCGGTGTGTAGCGCGAACGGTACACAACATTATCGTTGCCAAAGTGAAAACTGTCCGACTAAGACGTTCATACTGGAATTGATGTGGCTACATTGACTAGAACACTTTTCTATAAAATCCTTGAAAAGACGGTAGTGGGTTAAACCCGCTACCAACAAGCTATTGGAGTATTTACAAAAAAGCAAATTTATTCCGATACACGCGTGAGCGCGGGTTATGGTTACGAAGTCAGCAAAATAAAGCCAACTGACAAACTCGGTACACCCCCAGAAACCGCCAATCCCATCGTCAACAAAGCTCTGCATGAATTACGGCGTATCTCGATAGCGTAAGATGCTAGGCATAAAAGATGAATGATAAAAATTACCCTCTTAAAAAAATACAGCGAGTAAAATTACCAGTGACTCGCGCTAAGGATAATCGAAAAAGCAAGTGCGATTATCGCTCTGCGCTGCTAGTAGTGTGTCCGCATTGTGCATCACCTGCGTGGAGTTTTATTCTCACTGAATCGCATCGTTGAGTCACTTGCATAACATGTGGATTTTCAAAAACATTTTTAAGAACAGGATGTCGATATTATGGTAACTCTTCTTTTTCGCTTTTTCTGGCAATACCTTGTTTGGGAGATAAGCTGTGGGCTTACAATCCGCAACAGCTTGCAGAACTCAAAGAGTGGATTCAAGCCGATTTAAGGGAAAGAGAGAAAGACTCTACTTGAGGATGGTCAAATCGGAGTTATTTTTCTCGTCTGCCAAGATGGTTAAAGTTAGCTAAAAATAGAACCGCCGTTTTGTCCGCTATTGCAAAATTAGAAGCTTTATTGACTTAAAATAAACTGTAAAACCAATCTTTTTTATCTTATCGCGCTTTTGCAAGAAAGCACCATTACACCTAGGCAAACATTATGGTAAACCGTTCTGAACTTTTCACAAGCGATGTTATTCTGTTGGATTGGCAGATACCGTCTTGCCACCGAAAACAACAACATCACATAACCTTTTAGACTCCTGAATTGGAACAGCATGACTTATAAAAATTTTCCTGAACTTGATTTGCTGGAAAAGATTATTGCACAGCTAGGGGATTATGCACGAGTGGAGATTCTTGGCACTGTTCCCTATAAGCACTATGAGTTTCCACTGTATTGTATTTCGTTAGGTTCAACTCGACCTGATGTGCCAGTGTTGGCGTATTTTGGCGGTGTGCATGGCTTGGAAAAAATTGGCTCGGAAATACTTTTTGCCTATTTACAAACCATTATTGAGTTATTGAAATGGGATGACACTTTTAAGGCACAATTGGAAAACTCACGATTATTATTTTTCCCGTTAGTGAATCCAGTAGGGGTATTTTGTAGTACGCGTAGCAATGGCAATGGCGTGGATTTAATGCGCAATTCTCCTGTAAAAGCCTTTGGCGAGCGTAAATTTTACAGTGGTCAGCGACTCACGCCGCATTTACCGTGGTATCAAGGTAACACTAAACAAATGGAAATAGAAGCACTGGCATTGTGTGAAGTAGTGCGCCGTTGTACTTCACAAGCTCCGTTGACCATAACCGTTGATTTGCATTCTGGCTTTGGAATTCAGGATAGACTATGGTTTCCTTATGCGTATTGCAAACAACCTTATCCAGATATTGCCCAAGCTTTTGCGTGGAAACAGTTATTCGAGGGTTGTTATCCGCAGCATTTTTACAAAATTGAACCGATGAGTCAGGAGTATGTGATTGAAGGCGATTTGTGGGATTATCTGTATCAGGATTTTTTGCAACACAATGACGGGCAGCGTTTATTTTTGCCATTAACCTTGGAAATGGGTTCATGGTTGTGGTTGCGCAAAAGCCCACGACATATTTTTATGCGCCACGGTTTGTTTCATCCATTAGTACCACATCGACAACAACGCATTTTAAGACGGCATTTAATTTTGTTTGATTTTTTGTATCGCAGTTTATTAAATCCACACAGTTGGGCAAGCTTGGACGCACTGCAAAAACAGGATTATGAGCAACAAGCACTGGGATTATGGTATGGGCAATAATTGGTTATTAGTGCGTGGCTTGACCCGCGAATCGGGGCATTGGGGAGATTTTATTCCCCAGTTGCAACAGGCTTTTCCAAAAGCACAAATTAATACTTTGGATTTAGCGGGTAGTGGTATTTATTATTCACAAACCAGCCCTGATTCTATTGCTGAAATCACAAGGCAATTACGCCAACACGCAGTGGAAAACGGCTGGCTACAGTCGAAAATCACGCTATTGACGTTGTCCTTGGGTGGTATGGTGGCGTGGGAATGGATGCAGCAATATCCCGATGATATTAATGGCGCGGCATTAATGAATAGCAGTCTGGCAACGGTCAATCCTTTTTATCAACGTTTGCGTTGGCAAAGTTACGGGAAATTAGCACAAATTGTGTTGCAATCTGATGTTTATCAACGTGAACTAGCGATTGTAAAACTGGTGAGTAATTGTGAAAGTCAGCATGAAAAAATTGCAGCGGAATGGGGAAAAATCCAACGCTTGCATCCAGTGAGTGGGCAAAACGCGTTACGGCAAATTATCGCCGCCGCCAAATACAAACCTTCGCTTGCTAAACCCATTGCTCCTGTATTATTGCTGAATGGGCTAGGTGATCGTCTAGTTTCGCCCAACTGTTCAGAAAGTATAAGCAAACATTGGTTATTGCCGTTAGTTAGTCATCCGTGGGCAGGACATGATCTGTGCAGTGATGATGCAAAATGGGTGATAGAACAATTGCAACAATGGCTGCAAAGCGTGTAGACATAGCTAACCGTGGATAAAATGATTACAAAACCCGTTCGCCCTGAGCTTGTCGAAGGGCTGTGGTGGTTCGACAAGCTCACCACGAACGGCATCGTTTTATTGTGCTTCAGCTATAGCATAAATAACAGAACAACAAATCACGACGCTCCGTTTAAAATTGCGTAAAATGTAAAATAACCGTTCATATTAATTCTAGTTATACGAGGGTTTCATTCAATATGTCGCAGCAAATGGAAAAACTCGCAGTGATGTTTGCCGATATTTGTGGCAGTACCGCACTTTACGACAGTGTGGGCGATACTCAGGCGCGTCACTTAACCTCATGGTGTATAGCCACTATGACCCATGAAATTATCCCGTTTCATGGTGTACTGATTAAAACCATTGGTGATGAAATTATGTGTACCTTTCCGAGTGCGGAAGCGGCGTTTAACGCGGCTTGTGCCATGCAAAATGCAGTTCAGCTCAAGCGACCTGAAAATGGCATCCCGATGCACATTCGAGTGGGTTTTCATTATGGTGATGTGCTTGAAGAAATGGGTGATGTGTTTGGTGATACAGTTAATGTGGCGGCGCGTGTTGCAGGGCTGGCTAGAACCGATCAAATTATGACCACGCAAGCGGTATATGATGCGTTACCAATGAGGCTACGAAATCAAACGCATCAAATCATGAGTGCCGAGCTTAAAGGCAAGCAGGAAAAATATCCTATTTTTCTGGTAGTTTGGGATGAAGATGATAGGCAGAGTACCCGTTTTAATGCCACGCTACAAAAACCTCGGTTTGAGGAAAAAGTGTATGAGTTAACCTTAAACTACAATGGTCAGTTGTTTACAATTAACGCAAACCGAAGAACTATGATGTTAGGGCGTAGCGATAACTGCGATATTATCGTGTGCAACAGCTTTGTTTCTCGACAACACGCTCGAGTAGAGTTACGCTTTGATAAATTTTTGATTGTCGATCAAAGTACCAACGGTACTTATATTCGTTTTAATGATGGCAATGTAGCGCACATTACCCGTGAAGAAATAATTCTACAAGGTTCTGGCTGGTTCAGCTTAGGACAATCAAGTTTTGAAAATCCAGCCGAGTTTATTAAATTCTCTATTGCTTAATGCGGGTAAGCCACATTGAGCATTTGTCTCAATATCCAATTTCGCCGTTTCAATACATACTTTGAAGGCTTAGCAGCTTTTAAAAGCAGTGGATTGGGCAAAGTAGCGGCAAGTAGCGCGGCTTGTGAACGGCTGAGCTGCTTGGCAGGTATGCCAAAATAATGTTGGCTAGCTTCTTCTATGCCAAATAAATGATCGCCAAATTCGGCGATATTAAGATACACCTCAATAATGCGCTGTTTACTCCAAAATACTTCCAAGCATACCGTAAACCAAACCTCCAAACCTTTACGAATAAAATTTTTCGAGGGCGATAAAAATAAATTTTTAGCGACTTGTTGGGAAATGGTACTGGCACCTCTGAGCTTCTCACCATCCATATAATCCTCTATTGATGCACTTATCGCGTTAAGATCAAAGCCAAAATGCTGCATAAAACGCTGATCTTCTGAGGCAATCACCGCTGTAAACGCATGAGGGGAAATATTTTTTGCACTCACCCAAGTGTAATCTATCCATTTAAAGGAAGGAAAATCTTCTACATGGCGATGCAGCATAAACATCGAAGTAATCGGCGGTATCCAGCGCAGTAAAATACAACTACCTACCGATGTGACTACATAAGTCAGTAGGAAATAAAACAACACAGTGCGTACTATCGCCCGCAGTGATAAAGCAGGCTTGATTTTTTTTGGTTTTTTTTCCAAGGGAGAAGGGCTAGTTGATTAATGGAAAGGTAACGTAAGCCGACCCTCACAACTCAATGCGATAGTCGACTAAGTGTTTTTTTAGGTAATGATGCGATTAGCAATAATATCGTCAACTACCGAAGGATCAGCCAGCGTAGAGACATCATCCATATTATTTAGATCATTAGCGGCAACGTTACGCAAAATACGACGCATGATTTTTCCTGAACGTGTTTTAGGTAAACCAGCGGCAAACTGAATAATATCAACGGTGGCAATTACGCCAATTTCTCGTCTGACTAAAGCAACTAGCTCTTTTTTCATCTCATCAGATGGCGTTATACCGACATTGAGGGTGACGTAGGCATAAATTCCCTGCCCTTTAATCGAATGCGGAAAACCCACCACCGCTGATTCAGCAACGTGTTCATGTAAATCCAACGCGCTTTCAATTTCTGCCGTTCCCATACGATGCCCAGACACATTTAACACATCATCAACACGCCCTGTAATCCAAAAATAGCCGTGTTTATCGCGGCGTGCGCCATCACCTGCAAAATAATAATTGGGGTATTTTTTAAAATAAGTATCGATAAAACGTTGATGATCGCCGTGAATAGTCCGCGCTTGTGCTGGCCACGGAAAACCAAACACTAACACGCCTTCCGCTTCACCTTCCAATATCTGCCCGTCTTCGCTCATAATTTCAGGTTTAATGCCAAAAAATGGGTGCGTTGCCGACCCTGGTTTTAAACCCGTCACACCAGGTAAGGGCGTGATTAAAATGCCGCCCGTTTCGGTTTGCCACCAAGTATCAACAATCGGACAACGCGCCTCACCCACCACATGGTAATACCATTCCCACGCTTCTGAGTTAATTGGTTCACCGACACTGCCCAAAATCCGCAAACTGCTACGATCAGTGCGAGTGACAAATTCATCACCTTGTGCCATTAACGCCCGAATCGCAGTCGGCGCGGTATAAAAAATATTCACTTTATGTTTATCAATCACCTGCCAGAAACGATCTGCCGCTGGATAAGTGGGTACGCCTTCAAATAATAACGTTGTCGCGCCATTACACAAAGGGCCATAAATCACATAAGAATGTCCAGTAATCCAACCGATGTCAGCGGTACACCAATAGACATCACCATCGTGATAATCGAACACATATTTATGGGTCATCGCGGTGTAGAGCAAATAACCGCCTGTACTGTGTTGTACGCCTTTGGGTTTACCCGTAGAACCTGAGGTGTACAAAATAAATAGCGGGTCTTCAGCATCCATAGGTTCAGGTGGGCAATCGGCTGACACCGTGTCCATCAATAAGTGATACCACATATCACGCCCTTCAACCCAATTGATATGATTGTCACTGTTTTGAATAACGATGACTCTTTCCAACATTGAGCAACCTAAAGCAGCGGCATCCACGGTGTTTTTAATTGGAACGATTTTACCGCCGCGAAAACCTTCATCGGCACATACCAGATATTTACAATCAGCATCGATGATACGGTCTTTTAACGATTCTGCCGAAAAGCCACCAAAAATAATTGAATGCACCGCACCAATACGGGTGCAAGCCAGCATCACCGTTGCCGCTTCGGCTATCATCGGCAAATAAATACACACATGATCGCCTTTTTGTACACCTAGCCCTTTTAGCACATTGGCAAATTTACACACTTGTTCATGCAATTCACGATAAGTGATTTTTTTGTCATCCTCTGGATTATCGCCTTCCCAAATAATGGCGACTTGCTCGCCGCGTGTTGATAAATGGCGGTCTAAACAGTTGTAACTAACATTAAGTTTACCGCCTTCAAACCAACGAATATAAGCACTGGGATAATCATAAGACAATACCCGATGCCAAGGCTCATCCCATTCTAAAAACAACTCCGCTTGCTTCGCCCAAAATTCTTCGGGATGCTCAATGGAATACGCATACAACGATGAATAAGTGTCTTCGTTAATATGCGCATGAGCAGCGACTTCTGGCTTAACACGGTAAATATGATGATCTGACATGGTTTAATCCTGAGTTCGGGTAAAGAATGTGGGCAAGGTTCGATGGGTTACATTGTAGTATTTTTTGCTAATGGCGGGATAAAAATTAAATCATTCCCAGCAAAACATCAATTTTTGCCCTATTCTTGTGGCAATGTTGATTTTTTCTGACACAAAACTTTCTGTGTAACAAACTAGATTCCTCCTTTACAATTGAAAATTATTTTTTATTGGTTTAGACGAGAGGTGTTAAAAATTAACGCTAAAGCAACCTGCTGTTTCTTGGTAATGTTAATGATGTGTGTGGCGTTACCTAGAAATGTGCTTGCTGACCCGATGATCCGTTTAGCAAATTTTTATAGTTCTAAACAGTCTTTATCTGAAAAAGTGCTTGAACAAGCCTATAAACGCTTGCATATCGAGATGAGCATTATCTATTTTCCCGCAGCAAGAACACTATGGTTAGCGAATAACGGCACGGTAGATGGTGAAGTGGCGAGACTGGCAGGGTTGGAGAAAACTTACCCTAACTTACTAAAGGTTAATATTCCTATTTCCGTTATATCACCGTGTGTTTATACCAAGAATGAAACATATTTTACTGTGCAGGGCTGGCAAAGCCTAAAACCTTATCGCGTTGCTTATTTGCGTGGAGTGAAAATGATAAAACGCAATCTTAATGCACTATCCATAGAAAGCGAAGGTGTAGCAACGACAGAGCAAGCCTTCATGATGCTGGAGCATAACAGAGTGGATATAGTTATTAGTGATATCAATCAAACCGCTAATTTATTGCCAAAATATCCCGATATTAAAATGCTAAGCCCAGCCGTGGATTCTTTTCCTGCGTATCATTACTTGAATAAAAAACACGCTGACCTTGTACCAAAAGTGGAAGCAGTTTTACAGCAAATGACCGATGATAAAACCATTGAGCGACTAACAAATGAATCTGCTAGTCGTCTGAAATAAACCATCACGTTAATCTTCACTCAGTACCACTTGATTACGCCCCTGAAACTTCGCGCAATACAAGGCTTCATCGGCTTTTTTTATCAACTGTTCAGGTGTCGTTGATACAAAAACCGCCACCCCAATACTGATAGTAACGATGCCTAATGGTGATAACTCATGCGGTAATTGTTGGCTTGCCAACGCGGTGCAAATGGTTTGTGCCAAATGCACCGCACTGGCTTCATTGGTTGCGGGGGCAATAAAAGCAAACTCTTCACCACCGTAACGAGCAACTAAATCACTGGCTCGACGCGCATAACTTTTAAGAGCCTCAGCAACACTCACCAAACAATCATCTCCTGCTTGATGACCATAATGGTCGTTGTATTTTTTAAACAAATCCACATCAATCATCATCAATGCTAACGGTTGATTAGTCCGTGCGGCACGTTGACATTCATTCATTAACGCCTCATCGAAATATCGACGATTAGCCAAGTCCGTCAAACCATCAGTAATGGACAACTGTGTCAATACTGCATTGAGTTGTTGAAGTTGTTCGGTACGCAATGCCACTTTCTGTTCTAGCGTGGCATTGAGTTCATCCAAGGCTTGTTTTTTCTCAATAACCCGCTTTAATAAACTATTGAAAGCCTGTTCAATGCGACAAAGTTCATCGATGTTATCGGTTTGCAGTGTTAACAACAGGGTTTTAGGATTATCAATATCAGCATCTTCCATTGTCTGACAAAACACCGCCAATTTTTTACCTAGAAAGCAATTAAATGCCCACATAAATAATAGCCACAACGCGATAGTTTTCACCACAGCACCAATGACAATCAGTAAAAAACTGTATTTAATGAAGTTAAAAATAACAAAATTACTGGAATATAGCGTGACTTCACCGAGCAAGATGTCATTTTTTTTAAGCTGAAAACGATGGGCAATTAGATGTAAATAGGGCTGGTCTTGCGCTTGATTCATGGGGATAACGCGCTGCTCGTCATCTAAAATTATGCCTAAACGAATCGGAAACTGCTTTTTCCAATCGGGTGGTTTATCCATGCCATCAATTTTAATACCCACAATAGCGGGTATTTTTAGCATACCTTCTAAGTTGGCATCTAACTGAGGTGTATCAAATGTCCAAGCAGCGGTGGTTAGACTTTCTGAAAAAATAGCTTCTGTGGTTACTAAATCGGTTTCAACATAATCTTGTACGCGCCTATATTCGCTACCCATTTGCGTTAAGGTAATTAATACCGTTATGAGCAAATAAATAGAGAAGACTACGTTAAGCAAATGAACGGCGAGGCGTTTTTTCAGCTTACTTCTCATGATGGGCATTGTTGTTTTAAAAATCCCAGTATACGTTGCTCTAACCAATAGACAGGTTTAAAAGGATTTTTACCCGTAACAAAACCAACATGACCACCGCCTTGGGTGATTTCTAACTGCACCGACGGCGATAATTCATCTGCATCAGGTAACACCTCAGTTGTCATGAAAGGATCATCGTGTGCTTGAATCACTAAAGTCGGTACGGTGATTAATTTGAGAAATTGCCGAGAACTAGAACGCTGGTAATAGTCATGGACATTGGCAAAGCCGTGTAGTGGCGCAACCACGCGATCATCATATTGCCAAAAGGAATGAATGGTGGATAAATCGCCCAGTTGTTTTATTTTATCGGCTTCTTGTGGCGCACCCAGTTTTTCGTGTGCTGCTTGTTTTGCCAACACATAATATTTTAATTCCCGCAGTAAATTGGCGCGGTATAGCTTAGAAAAGCCATTATCCAATTTGGTCGCACAGACATTTAATAACAGCGGTACAGAAACCGCAACGGCGGCAAATAAATCAAGTTGGTCGCCTTGTTCGCCTAACCATTTCAACAACACATTACCGCCTAACGAAAAACCCAACACTGCCATAGCTGTATTAGGTTCACGTTGCCGTAAGGTTTGATACAAAAAATGAATGTCTTCGGTTTCACCTGAATGATAACAGCGGGCTAGACGATTATATTCACCACTACAACCCCGAAAATTTAACGCCACACTGCGAAAACCTTGTTGTAATAAGGCGTGTTGCAACCCTTTGATATAGCCAGATTTTGAACTACCCGTTAAGCCGTGTAGCAAAATAATTAACGGCGCGTTGCCCGTGCCGCAATAATCAATGTCGATAAAATCATTATCGGGCGTGGTTAAGCGTTCACGCTGTAAGGGTGGTGATGGGATTTTGCGAAATAATGCAGGGTATAAGGTTTGCAGATGCGCGTGGTTTAACCACCACGCGGCTTTAAATGTTAACGACTCGTCCATTGTTCTTGTACTTGACCATTTACCGAGCAAAAAACCGCGCTGGTCAGTCCATAAAATATACCGTGTTCGACAATCCCCGCCGTGTTGTTCAAAAGCTCATTGAGCGTCTTACTATCAAGCTGGCTATCGAAGCTCATATCTAATATTAAGCTACCGTGTGACGTGACGACAAGCCCATCACCACTGGCAGTTTGTCTTAGCCCACCTGTCGCGCCGATTGCTTCAAGTTTATGCTTAACCAACTGCCACGCAAATGGCATGACTTCAATCGGAATAGCAAAGCGTTCACCGATTCGACTAACAAATTTACTGCTATCGACCAACACCCAAAACTGTTCACTGGCTTGAACTAATAATTTTTCGCGCACTAAATCCGCGCCACGTCCTTTTAATAACGTTAAGTCAGGGGCAACTTCATCAGCACCATCAACATACAGATCAAGCTGTTTAAGGTGTTCGATAGCGACCAAAGGCAATCCTAGTTGTTGCGCTTTAATGGTACTGACTACCGAACTTGCCACTACCGTGACTTGTAAACCTTGTTCATGATAGCGTTTTGCCAAGGCTTCAATAAAATAATTTGCCGTTGAACCCGTACCCAGCCCAACACACATACCGTCTTTAACTTGCTGTGCCGCATGAATAGCGACTAATTCTTTATCGTTCATAATGTTTATACTTTTTGCTAGGATTGAAAGTGAACGCCATTTTTTTCATAAACAAATCCTGCCTATCACGCTAAATTATCAGTTCCGTGTACGCAGCAGTACACAACTTAGGCGGTTTAGGCTTCCAATTTAAAAAAACTTTTGGGTGCGCCGCAGATTGGGCAATCCCAACTATCAGGAATATCTTCCCAACGTGTTCCAGCAGGAATACCACTATCAGGATCGCCTTTTTCTTCATCATAAACGTGTTCACATTCCATACAACGGTATTTTTTAAAATCTGACATTATTATTCCTCAATTAGTAATAGGTTAAATTGGCAATCATACCTCAACCCATCTTATTATCGTGCTATTAGAGTGCGTAAAAATTTTCTCGATTATGATTTTTTGTCCCCAAATTTTGGCATAAGTGGCGGGTTATTGCTTTTTCAGTCGCAAAAACCGATCAAAAAATAAATGAATAAACAGTGCCGTGAGAATCAGAGCCGTGCCGATGATAATTTTTTGCGTGAGCAGTTCATGATTAATCGTATGACCTAACAGCAACGCCATGACAGGACACACCAGCGTAATTAACGCCACTTGCGTGGTTTCCAATTGCGTGAGCAAATAATAATAGAGAACAAAACCCAGCGTAGTTGCTACTACGCCTAAATACAGAATGGAAGCTGAACTAATAAAGGATACTTCGGTTGGCAACTGTTCGCCAACTACTCGCCAAGTCAGTATATACGCCAATAGTGCTAATAACAAACCACCTGCAACCTGCACCAACGCAGGTAATTTTGCATCAATGCGTTTAACCCATACCGCGCTAAAAGCCTGTAAAAACACGCCAAACAACACCCCAGCCATACCTAGCACTGCATCATGGTTCAAATCTAATGCCGAGCCGAACATAATCAACAAACCAGCGATGCCCATAAAATAGGATAACAATTTACCCCACGTTAAACTTTGCTCACCTAACCACAAGGCGGCTAATAAAGCGGTAATCAGTGGCGTTAATCCTGCAATAACCGAAATCCAACCCGACGGAATAAACTGCGCTGCCCAATAAATTACCAACATTGAGCCATAAATTTGCAATGCCACCGCCGTGTAGGTCAATTGTGCTTTACCATGCCAAACTAAACGGTGTTTTGATAACAGCAACACCAACAGCACACACAGTGTTCCGATAGCCATTCGCGCCGTTACGCCAAATAAAAACCCCGCACTTTCAATGCTCCATTTAATCGCCAGTGGCGTTGTTGCCCACAGTAAAATGACACTGAGATAGGCTAAAGCAATACGCATTAGATAGCCCGACTTATAAGACTAATAGTTATCACAAAGCTCCCGTATTTTTTAACAGTTTGAAAATAGCGTCTGCCAGACGTTGATAACCTTGCACGTTAGGATGCACTTGGTCTGATTTTAACTCACGGTTGGAGATAATCTCAGGCAAAGAGCTTAAATCAATCGGCACTTTTTCAGCCTTAGCCACTTGTTGATAAAGTGGATCACTTTCTAACGAAAAAAATCCCACCGCAGAAAATAGTTCAAGAGTTGGTACGCCTAACATCACGACTTTAATGTTACGTTTTTTCGCCTCAGCAATCATTGCCGTTAGATTAGCGACGGTTTGTTCATGCGGAATTCTGCGTAAAATATCATTGCCACCGTGCATTAAAATTAAGAGTTGCGGATGTTCCTCATCTAACACAGCGGGCAAACGCGTCAAACCGTCAGCACTGATTTCACCTGCCACACCCGCATTTATCACCGAATGAGAACTCAGTTGTTCGAGGACATTCGGATAACTCTGCTCTTCATTGACATTCGTGCCATACGTCAGGCTATCACCAAACGCCAGAATGACAGCATCAGCGGGAAGTTTGTCAAAAACCTTTTCCGATTTGCTACAGGCGGTTAATAGGATGAGTAAAATAAGCAGTAAGGTTTTTTTCATAAAGGTAGGAAGGGATTTAAGGTAGCAGTAGATACCATCTCTCCAAATCAATCGCAAGCGACTTTTAAGTCGTTTGTGGTTGATAACTCGTAAGATGGGTAATCGTAGGATGGGTAGAGCTTGCGAAACCCATCACAAACCCGCGTAAATGATGGGTTTCACTGCGTTCTACCCATCCTACATTTCACACTCTAAATTGATTATTCCAAATCGAGGCTATCATTTCCTGTTCCTGCCCAATCGGCTGACAATATCCCTAATCGCACATAACGATGAAATGATGAAAACTGCCAATCCGATACTTGTTTTACATAACCATGTTTGACGGGATTGATATGGATGTAATCAACGTGGCGATTAAAATCTTCTTCATCACGAATGGCGCGTTCCCGAAAACGCCGTTGCCATACGCCACGTTCTTGTTTGCGTAAGCGGCTAGTTGTAGTCGCTCGTGTTTTTCTATGGTTCTGGAAAAAGCTGATTTTATCTGTCTCCAACGCAAACCAAAATCGGCATCACCCTGTGGTAATGTCCAGATCGTATGCAAATGGTCTGGCAAAACAACTATTGCATCAATCACGAACGGATGCACACAAGACTTCTCGCAAAGCCTCCCGCAAGCTATCAACGCGCTCTGTCAATAAGCTACGTTGACGCTCTGCTAAGTTGACGGTAAAAAAATAGCATCCACCATCAATACGGTAGCGACGATAATTAGTCATTTGATACGATGGTTCATTGCTTCTAAAGCTAATTAAACAACCTCAACCCGTGCAACAACCGTTTGCCGACTTGATAAACGTGGTTGCTGCCGATAGCTAACAGCAGTATTCAGATAAGGCTAATCAAACCACCTCAACCCGTGCAAATTTCCGTTTGCCGACTTGATAAACATGGTTGCTGCCGACTGCTAACAGCAATTTGGTATCACTGACTTTTTCGCCGTCTATTTTTACCGCGCCTTGGTTAATCATGCGAATGGCTTCTGAGGTGCTGGCGGTTAAGCCTGCTTCTTTTAAGAGATGGGTGATTGTGCAACCTGTCGCTTCGCCTTTAACGGTTATTTCATCCATTTCATCGGGCATTGCGCCGCGTTGGAATCGGGCTTCAAAAGTTTCTAAGGCTTTTTCGGCGGCTTCTTTGTTGTGGAAGCGTTCGACAATTTCTTGCGCTAACAGAACTTTGTAGTTGCGTGGATTCGCACCTTGTTCGCAGTCTTGCATCCATGTTTTTATTTCTGGCATGGGGCGAAAGCTGAGCAGTTCAAAATAACGCCACATTAAGACATCAGAAATAGACATGATTTTGCCGAACATATCATCGGCGGCATCGGCGATGCCAATGTAGTTGTTGAGTGATTTGGACATTTTTTGTACGCCGTCCAAGCCTTCTAAAATCGGCATGGTGATAACGACTTGCGGTTTTTGTCCGAATACTTCTTGTAATTGTCGCCCCATTAATAGGTTAAATTTTTGATCGGTGCCGCCTAGTTCTACGTCGGCTTTCATGGCAACGGAATCGTAGCCTTGTATTAATGGGTATAAAAATTCATGGATGGCAATCGGCTGACCGCTTTTGTAGCGTTTATGAAAGTCATCACGTTCTAGCATACGCGCCACGGTGTTTTTTGCGGCAAGTTGAATGAGTTCAGCGGATGACATGGCGTTCATCCAAGTGGAATTAAACACGACTTCGGTTTTAGCGGGATTCAGAATTTTAAAAATCTGGTCTTGATAGGTTTGGGCGTTGGCTAATACGTCTTCACGCGATAAGGGTTTACGGGTGACGTTTTTACCTGTGGGATCGCCTATCATGCCTGTAAAGTCACCAATCAAAAATAAAACGTCATGCCCCAAGTCCTGAAACTGTTTTAATTTGTTGATTAAAACGGTATGCCCTAAATGTAAATCAGGGGCAGTGGGATCAAAACCTGCTTTAATGCGTAGCGGGCGATTTTCTGCCAGTTTTTTGATTAATTCGTGTTCTACTAAAACTTCGTCAGTCCCTCTGAGTAACTGCGCTAATACATCCTCTTGCAATGTCTTTCTCCAAAATCTAATGTGTCTAAAAATGCTGTCATTATAGGATTAACACACCCTTCTTATAGAATAAAATTTTTTAGACCGCGTATTAATTGGTAAAACCTAAAAAAAAACTTTAAAATGTCACCATAAAAACGTAACTATTGCTTTTTTAATATATTTCAAACGCTTAGCCAACATTCCATGAAAAATAAATTTTACGCCTCTTTGTGCTTAGGGATGAGTCTAACTGTTACCGCAATGCCTAGCATTGCTAAAGCCCCACAACCAACCAGCAAAAAGCAGGTGTCCAGCTCTGCCAAGCCAGCTAAACCTATCGTTAGCGGTAAAAAAACTGAACCCAAAAAACCGCTATTGACCGTTGCAAAACAAAAACCAAGCCAAACAACTGGCAAAAACCAGAGTCATGCTGTCGCTGATATTAAAGATAATAAACACGACAAAACCAAGCCCCATCAGCTTGTCGATGCTAAAGATAGCAAGCATGAAAAAACAAAAACACAGCAATTTGTCGATATTAAAGACAATAATCACGGTAAAACAAAAAACCAGCAACTTGTTGATACCAAAGACAGCAAGCACGGTAAAACAAAAACTCAGCAACTTGTTGATACCAAAGACAGCAAGCATGGTAAAAACAAAGGTCATCAAGTTGCGGATGCCGATGACAATAAACACGGTAAAAATAAAACACATCAACTCGCTGATGCGCGTGACAGAAAACACGGTAGAAGAAAATCTCATCAAGTGGTAGACGAAAGTTACTCAGACGAAAATGAAGATCCAGCAACTGCCATAGAAGAAGAAACACAAACATCTGAGCATAGTGATAGTACGGATACGGTAGTTGAACAAAGTAATTCAGACTACACACCACCACGTCAGGCACTTGAGAGCAACAATCAAACAGCCAAACAGCCGTTAATCACCGCGCCGACAAAATCCAGTAATTTATTTTTTCAGCCGCTTAATAAGGATGTGCCAATACCGCCATTAGTAGAGAATCGTCGTCAAGCTATTGACGATAATGTCGATGAAGACGATCTATTGCCACCCTCCTCACTTAGAGAAAAAAACGACCAACTTATTCAACCGCCTCAAAATGGAAACCGCGTTCACTCGTCGATAGTTGGCAGTGGTAATAACTTTATCGATAACCCAAGCAACCGAGAAATAAACACTCAGGTGACAAGTGCGCATGGAGTCGTTGGTGCATCACTAACCTCAGCAGGTGAAAGCACAGGGTTATCCAATGATATGATTATTGAGCTGACTGATATTTTTGCTTGGGACATTGATTTTGCCAATAATTTACGATCGACCGACCAATTTACCGTGATTTATGAAACCGCAGGGATGGGGAATAAAACTAGCAACCGAATTATTGCCGCTCAATTTGTCAATCAAGGTAAAACTTACACCGCTATCCGCCATAAAGACAAAGAAGGTATCGTCAGTTATTACTCGCCCGAAGGGAAAAGTATGCGCAAAGCCTTTTTAAGCGCACCTATCGATTTCGTCCGTGTCAGTTCTCCCTTTAGCACCCACCGTAGACACCCCATTCTTAATCGAATTCGCGCTCATAAAGGGGTTGATTATGCTGCCAGAACAGGTACACCCGTCAAAGCAGCAGGCGATGGCATAATAACCTTTCACGGTAATCAGGGCGGTTATGGGCGCATGATTGTTATCGCACACGGCGATCATTATGAAACTGCTTACGCCCATCTTTCTGATTTTAAAAACAACCTGCAAGATGGCGAGATCGTAAAACAAGGAGATGTTATTGGCTATGTAGGTCAATCAGGCTTAGCGACGGGACCTCATTTACATTATGAATTTCGTATTGATGGTGTACATCACGATCCAGAAAACTTAGACTCAAAACAGGCAATGCACTTGGCTAATGAAGAATGGCAAGACTTTCACAGCAAAACCACGCTGGTATTAAACCAACTTACTCAAGCCAAAGCCAAAACTTTGGTTGCCAAAAACCCGTAAAATCATCAATGACTGAACTCTATATTGGACTTATGTCTGGAACGAGCCTTGATGGTATCGATGCCGCGCTGGTTGAATTTAAAGATAATCAAGTACAACTGATTGCATTTGAATATCAACCATTTCCCGATGCAATAAAAAATCAGCTCGAACAAATTAGCGATGCCAACGCGATGATTTTTCTGCAAGATTATGGCGCAATAGATACGCGTATGGGATTATTATTTGCGCAAATAATCGAAACCTTACTTGCTAAATCCTGCATTCCAGCCACCGCTATTCGTGCTGTCGGTAGTCATGGACAAACCATTTACCATGAACCTAATACCGACCTGCCTTTTTCCTTGCAAATTGGTGATCCTAATATTATTGCCGAAAAAACAGGCATAACCACTATCGCCGATTTTAGACGTAGAGATATTGCAGCAGGTGGACAAGGTGCGCCGTTAGTACCAGCCTTTCATCAAGCGGTATTCAGCCATGAAACTGAGCATCGTTGCGTGGTTAATATTGGTGGTATTGCCAACATCACCATTTTACCGCCCGTTTCTCAATCAACAGCGGTTATCGGCTTTGACACAGGGATGGGGAATGTTCTCATGGATCAATGGATACAAAAGCATCAAAGCCTTAACTATGACCAACAAGGCAACTGGGCAAAATCAGGCGCAATCAACTACGAACTGGTTGAATGCTTAAAAAAGGACCCTTATTTTCAAGCCGATCCAGCCAAAAGCACAGGCAAAGAATATTTTTCTTTGCCGTGGATTTATCAAAATATCAATGTCACCAATTACCGTGCTGAAGACATTCAAGCCAGCTTATGCTACTTAACCGCGACCACTATCACCGATGCGATTAAAAAATACGCGCCTGCTACCGAACGAGTGTTAATTTGTGGCGGTGGTATTCATAACGACTACCTATTGCAATTAATAGAGCAAAACCTAAGCTGCCCTGTCAGCTCTACCGAACTCTATGGAATTCACCCAGACCATGTTGAGGCGATAGCCTTTGCGTGGTTAGCTAAGCAAACCTTAACTAATTTAACAGGCAATCTTAAAGAAGTCACAGGCGCGAAACACAATGTAATACTCGGTGGTATTTATCAGGGGTCTTGGACTGCTAGTCTTTAACTGCGTGTTGTATGCCTTGCCACGCCACCTCAGCCAACAATAACAACTCCTCTTCGGTGATGATATAAGGTGGCATAAAATAAATGACATTACCCAAAGGACGCAGTAACACGCCTTTAGATAGCGCGTATTGATAGACTTTCAAACCACGGCGTTCCTGCCACGGATATGGTTCACGCGTGTGTTTATTTTTGACCAATTCAATTGCCAATATCATGCCCGTTTGCCGTACTTCGGCAACCTGCGGATGCTCATGAAAACGGACGGCAACTTTCGCCATCGTTTGGGCTAACTGGCGATTTTTTTCGATAATACCTTGTTGCTGAAAAATTTCCAGCGTTGCCAATCCTGCTCGACAAGCCAAGGCGTTACCCGTGTAACTGTGCGAATGTAAAAACGCGCTGAGTTTTACATAGTCATCATAAAACGCTTGATAGACCTCATTGGTAGTCAATACTGCCGACAATGGTAAATACCCACCCGTCAAGCCTTTGGATAAACACATAAAATCAGGCGTAATATTCGCTTGTTCACAGGCAAATAAAGTGCCTGTACGTCCAAAACCCACCGCTATTTCATCGGCAATTAAATGTACTTGGTATTTATCGCAGGCCTCGCGTAGCAATGTTAAATACACTGCATCGTACATACGCATATTGCCCGCACACTGCACCAAAGGTTCGATAATCACCGCACACACCGTGTCCGCGTGTTGCTGTAGGGTTTGTTCCATCAGCGCAAAACGGCGAGTGGAATAATCCGCCCACGATTCCCCCGCTTCACGGTGATAACAATCGGGGCTAGGAACGCTGATAACATCCATCAGTAATGGCGCGTAAGTTTCTTTATACAGCGGCACATTGCCCACCGCTAACGCACCTAAGGTTTCACCGTGATAGCTGTTTTCTAAGGTGATAAATTTAGTTTTCCCTGCCCTACCCTTATTACGCCAATAATGAAAACTCATTTTCAGCGCGACTTCCACCGCCGCCGAGCCATTATCGGCATAAAAACATCGGTTTAAACCGTCAGGTGTGACTTCACGCAATTTTTCCGCTAATTTAATTGCAGGTTCGTGAGTAAAACCTGCGAAAATAACCTGTTCCAAATTATCGAGTTGGTCTTTTAAAGCCGCGTTAATATGAGTATTGGCATGACCAAATAAATTAACCCACCATGAACTAATCGCATCGAGATAACGCTGCCCGTCATAATCTTCCAGCCATACCCCCTGTGCTTTTTTAATAGGAATAATGGGAAAGGTTTCGTGGTCTTGCATCTGAGTACACGGATGCCACAACACAGAAAAATCACGCTGAGCAAGAGAGAGGTTGGTATTCATAACAGCCTTTTTCACTAAATAATTGGCGATTATAGTAGCCTGAATCCTGTCACAGTAAACAATAAGCTGCCATTAAGTTAACTAAAATGCGGATGTTGCTAGTTTCAGTGCGTAGTGCGAGAATGTTCTGTAATCAAAATTCGTCGCAATACGGCTATCGTCTATTGCGTCCTACGAGCCTACGCCCGCCATCGCCTCCTTTCATCGTGAGGCTTTCTCTTAGTTTTTTAAGCTACCGTGGACTATTTAGGAAAGATGTCTGCTGTATCTTCTTTCGCAAAAAGTCAGTATTTTGCCAGTATTTCAATGGGCTATTTTTTTGTCATGTACAAAGGTTCAAATTATCTTACAATGCCGCATTGTGGGAAGTTGTGGGTAATCGTGTGGCTTTTACAGCATCGTAGCTTGGGTTAGGATTTATTTTTGCGGTAGCGAAATAAATCCTAACCCAACAAATCAAGGTGCAATATTGGGTTATGCTATCGCTAATCCAAACTCATGAAACCATCGTAGTTGGGTTAGATTTATTAAGGAATAATTATGACATTACTCGCATTATCCATACTTATTATTATCGGATGGAATTTTATACCATCCGATACGCGTAAAAAAATAATTTCTACAGTGATTGGGTTCATTAAAGTAGTTTTTACTTTGTTAATAAATTACTGGCAATCTTATTCAAAAACCAATCCAGATTTTAAAATTAATCCTAATTTGAAAATGAGTTTAAACATGAATATTCCCTCTAAAATAGTTAGCTATCTTGGTATCGGCGCGGTGGTTTTTATATTGATTCCACTTAATTTTGGTATTAACGATGCGGGTGAAAGAACCCTTATTCAGTACCCGTGGGGAACACTCATGGTTAAATTTACTCCTGGTATTTACGCCAAATGTTTTGGCAGCACTGAAGTTTACCGTGATGTTATTACTTTCGATTTTGATAAACAAAATGCCAAAGGTGAAGCCAGCCTTGATTTTCCAGGTATCAATGTGCGTTATCAAGATGGTGGCACGGGTAAAGTATTTGGTAAAGCGCGGTTTGCCTTGCCTAATACCGAAGAAGTAATGATTAAACTGCATAAAGATTTTCGTAGCAACGATGCAGTCGCTTATAAACTCATTAAGACCTTAGTTGAAGAATCAATGAATCTTACCGCTGGACTGATGTCATCGGAAGAAGCCTACGCAGAAAAACGTGGCATTTTTACCCTGTGGTCTGAAGAACAAATCGCATCAGGAAAATTCTTTACCGAATTAAAATCAGTTGAGGAAAAACGCGAAGCGACCAATGAAGCCATCGTGCGTAATGTGCCTGTCATTAAATACGGCACTGATGGTTTGCCGCTGCATCACAACAGTGATTTCAAAGCTTACGGTATTACCGTCAGCGGTTTTCAAATTACCGATTGGGATTTTGAGCAAAAAACCCTAGAGCAAATATCGCGTAAACGCGAAGCAACGATGGGCATTATTACTGCCAAAGCCGATGCCGAAAGAGCGCGACAAGAAGCTCTAACTGCCGAAGAACAAGGCAAGAAAAATGTTATGGTCGATAAATACGCCAAAGAACAAGAAAAAGTCCAAGCCGTTGTTGATGCTGAAAAAGAAAAAGAAGTTGCCGTTACCAAAGCCATGCAGGGCGTATTAGTGGCTGAACAAGGCAAACTGGAAGCTGAACAAAAACGCCTTGCCGCCGTTGCTTATAAACAAGAACAAATTTTACGCGGTGAAGGCGATGGTGAATACAAACGTTTAGTGATGAGTGCAGACGGTGCGCTAACAGCCAAACTGACCGCATGGCAAGCGGTACATATTCGTTATGCTGAAGCGATTGAAAAACAAAAATGGGTACCTGAAATTCAAATGGGTGCGAGTAATCAAAATGGTGGCAGTGCCGCGACTGATTTGATTGAAATGTTGAAAGCGCAAACTGCGAAAGAACTAAAGTTGGATATGACGGTAAAGGCTAATTAATATAGCTGAGGCAGTATTTGTGGTTAAAAAACCGTTCTACAATATCACGACTTAAAATTGCGCAAGAATATGTAATCCCCCATAACCCTCAACTAAGAGAATATGATGCTTAAAATCATCTTGCAGTTATTATCGATAGCGGTACTTACTATTTTAAGCGTCAGTATTAGTAGCGCGGATACTATCAACAAATGTAAAAACGCACAGGGCAAAATGCTGTATCAAAAAACACCGTGTGCAGACAATGCACTAGCGGTTAATTCGTGGACTCCAAAAGCACAAGTGAAGTCACCCGAACAAGAACCTGCAAAAAAAATTAACGAGATAATAGTCATTCGGCAAGCGTCTAACGGTAGTTATTTTTTAGAAGGTGAGGTGAATAGTCATGGTCTTACTTTTGTTATTGATACGGGGGCATCGGTGGTTTCATTGCCCCGCGCCTTTGCTTCTTCAGCATCGATGTTTTGCGATAATAAAGTGATATTGGAAACGGCTAATGGTCAATCTGGCGGCTGCACAACGATTATCACTGAACTTAAATTGGGTCGTGGTAATCTGGTGCTTAAAAATGTGAGAGCACTGATTGTGCCAAATCTAAGTCAACCTTTGCTGGGTATGAATGTGTTACAGAATTTCAATATCGAACAAAAAAATGGTGAAATGCAGCTTTCAGATCAGAAGCCTAAATAATCTGGGCTATACCTAGTCACTCTGTTGAAAGTAGTAAGAATGTCACACGGAGCGTTTACAATGGTAAGGACGATAATATTGATAAGTAAACAAGGATAATAATGCCCGTTTTTACAGGTAGCTATACGCTGGACGATGTCCATTTTTTATTAAATCCCGTGTGTGTGCAAGATACTCCTGTACATATTAAAGAGGCGTTGATTCAATCGGGTAAAAAACATTATTCCGAAATGCTTAGCCATGAATCTTTACCAGCGGATGATTATGTCGCGCTGTTTTATGAGGCGATGGCGTTAAATCAAGAGCGAATGGCGAAGCAGTTGTTGATTTTGGCAGAGCAAATTATCGCCACTCGTCCACAAGGAATTACCTTGGTCTCATTAGCGCGGGCAGGTACGCCTGTCGGTGTGTTACTCAAGCACGTTTTAAAACGCTACTTTAAGTTCGATGCCGCGCATTATTCGGTGTCGATTATTCGTGATGTGGGACTCGATCAAAATGCGTTGCGCTTTATTCTGCAACATCATCACCCTGAGTCTTTGGTGTTTGTTGATGGTTGGACGGGCAAGGGTGTTATCGCACGACAATTAGAATCTAGCTTGGCAGATTTTGCCGCCAGTGACGGTGTTGTGATTCCTGCTGAACTCTATGTATTAACCGATTTATCGGGCAGTGCAACGATTGCAGCATCGTGTGAAGATTATTTAATTCCCTCTAGCGTATTAAATTCAACGGTTTCAGGTTTGGTGAGTCGTTCAGTTTATGATCCGCACACCGCGAAAGCCGACGATTTTCACGGTTGCGTGTATTATCAGCAATTTGCCGAACAGGATTTATCAGGTTATTTTATTGAGACGATGCTGGATTGTGTTGAGCGTGTTTGGCAATGCGGCGAGTTGAAACGCCCAATGATTGATCGTCAACAGTTGCAACGCATTTCTATCGCCCTGTTACAATGGCTAACCGAACAATACGGTGTGAGTCATGCCAATTATATTAAACCAGGTATTGGGGAGGCAACCCGCGTGTTATTACGCCGAGAAGCGCGACATTTATTGTTACGCGACTTAAATTCCGAGGCAACCCGCCATTTGCGTTGGTTAGCCGAGTCCAAATCCATTCCCATCACGGTTTTTTCTGAGTTACCGTATCAAGCCGTGGCGTTAATTAAAGAGCTTCAACTATGACTATCAAAGCGACTTCTTTTTCTCCGTGGGCGTTAGGTGCGCCGCTGTATATGCCCGCACACCGTCATGATATTTTGGATTGCGCCAATGGCGAAAAATATCCGCTGTTACGCTCGATGATTTTTTGTACCGAAGACGCGGTATCACACACCGAAGTCGATAGTAGTTTGCGGCATTTGGGCTTGTGTCTACAGGGCTTTAGAACCGTTCCAAATCGGTTTCGTTTTATTCGTGTTCGTAATCCAGAGGTATTGGCGCGTTTATTAGACTTGCCGCATATCGATAAAATCGATGGTTTTGTACTGCCAAAATTTGATACTTCGGTACTTCATGCCTACTTCGATCAGTTAAAAGATACACCTTTTAAAATCATGCCCACCTTGGAAACTAAAGATGTGTTTGATGTTGGTGCGATGTGTGAATTACGGCAAGCTTTGTTACACCATGAGGCACTGCAACAAATTTTAATGTTGCGTATTGGTGGCAATGATTTAATGAATATTTTAGGGTTGCGTAGACCAAGGCAATTAACACTGTACGATACGCCTTTAGGTAACATCATTTCACAGTTAGTGACGGTATTTAAACCCTATAATTTTTCTTTGTCAGCCCCTGTGTTTGAATATCTCAATGACAATGAAACCTTACAAAAAGAAATCCAACGTGATTTGGCATTCGGTTTGATTGGCAAAACCGCTATTCATCCTAGTCAAATAGCCGATATTGAAGCGGCGTACTCAGTGGAGTTGGATGATTATGAAATGGCGGTTAAACTGGTCGATAATACAGCTCCTGCTGTGTTTAAAATGCACCACTCAATGTGTGAAGTGGCAACCCATCGGCAATGGGCAACAAGTATTTTGAATCGACAACAGTATTATGGTTTTAGTGGAGAAAAATCGTTAGACTGTGCTGAGGTGTCAGTGTAATTCAAATATAAATGTTGGGGTTCGACCCTCACCCAATCTACTCTGGCTTAGTTTGATAGCAGTGAACAAAAGGGGAAATTATGAATAATCGAATCGATTTGGTTGCTGGACAAAATTGTCCACTATCAACATTCTCTGTGCATATAGTGGTGAGTCAGGGCATTCATCCGCAGGGAATGGAACTTGATGTCAGTGCTTTTTTGCTTAATGCAGCAGGCAAAGTATCAACGGATGATGATTTTATTTTTTTTAATCAACCCGCACGAGAGGATCAGGGGATTTTATTAGAGCCTGAGCAATCACGCTTTACGCTACACCTAGAACGCACCAGTAACGCAGTGCAGAAAATCGCCTTAGCCCTGACCATTACCGAAGGTGTGAGTAAAGGACAGAATTTTAGTTTGCTTAAAAATGTCACCGTATTGGTGAAAGATTTTTTCACAGGCATTGAAATTGCGTGTTTCGCCCTCGATACTTCACCCAATAAAGAAACCGCGTTAATTCTTGCTGAGTTTTATCGCCATCAAGATAAATGGAAATTTCGCGCAGTCGGTCAAGGTTTTGTCGGTGGTTTGCAGCCGTTAGCAGAATATTTCGGTGTGGATATTAGCGAAGGAGAAGGTCTTTCTGCTAATACCGCACCACCCGCTACCTCAGCAAAACTTAATCTAAGTAAAGTAACGCTGGAAAAGAAAGGGCAATCTATTTCATTGGATAAACAGATGGGAGGATTGAGTGAAATTCTTGTCAATCTTAACTGGAATGCTACCCCCGTTAAATCTTTGGGATATTCGCGTAATAAAGTCGTTGCAGAAACAGGTATAGACCTTGATTTGGCGTGTCTTTGGGAATTTGACCAAGGCGAAATTGGCGCGACTCAAGCCTTAGGCGGACATTTTGGCAATTTTCATTCATTTCCGTTTATTGAATTAGATCAAGATGATCGCAGTGGGCAATCAATCGGCGGCGAAACCTTGCGGATTAATGGTCGTTACTGGCAGGAATTTCGCCGTATTTTAATTTACACCTTTATTTATGAAGGCGTGCCGAACTGGTCTCATGTTGATGCGGTGATTACCATCAAAGCTAAAGATCAACCTGACATTGAGATACGCCTTGATAGCTATCGAGACGATCAATTTTTATGCGCGATTGCAATGTTGGAAAATATCAACAATCAGGTGAAAATTACCAAACTTATCGACTATTTTTCGAGTCATCAGCAAATGGATAACGCTTATGGCTGGGGCTTGAATTATGTTGCAGGCAGTAAATAACTAACTAAGGAGTATTGTTATGAATCTTTTTGATCGAATAAAAAGTATAGATATTACGCAAAATCTAGCTAATGCGAAGAATTTAGCTGCGGAAAATATTGCATCTGGAAAATTAAAAGCGATTGAACTGTTTGAGAAGCACAGACCAGAAATAGAAGATATTTTAGTCAATGGATTGCTGAAGGTTGCGGAGGAAAAGCTACAAGATAACGAAACACTGCAACAAGTATTTGAGAAAGGATATGAAGCTTTACCGATGGCGGTCAGGCTTTTATTGCCACGCGCAACATTTGTTGAGTTTTCGATGAAAGAAAAAGAACCCCTATTGTTAAAGGTACGGGATTATAAACAGAAAAGAGCAGATGCCAATAGTAACGCTATAAGCTAGATCAAGGAGGTGCTTTCCTATCTTTCAGGACGACTATCTGTATTTACTGAATGATATACTACTAGCCAATTTAATAGATAAATGTTTAATCACTAACCAAGGAGTACCACCATGAGTTTTTTTGACGATTTAAAAAATAAAGCCAATGAACTAAAAAATGATGTTTTGAAATACAAAAACAAAGATTTTCTCAATGCCGCAATGGCAGGATCAGCCTTAATTGCTATGGCAGACGGCAAAATCAGTGCTGAAGAAAAACAAAAAATGCTTAAATTCATTGAAAATCATGACGCACTGTCAGTTTTTACCACCAGCGATGTCATTAAAGCTTTTCAGGAGTTCGTAGGACAAATTGAATTTGACCAAGATATTGGTGAATCTAAAGCCTATCAGGCCTTAGCTAAAATGAAATCCAATGCCGAAGCCGCCCGCTTATTAATTCGCATGATTATCAGTATTGGGGCTTCGGATGGTGTGTTTGATGCGGATGAAAAGAAAATTGCCGTGAAAATAGCGAAAGAATTAGGGTTAAATCCAGCCGAGTTTGACTTGTTATAAAGCGCTGATCATTCATAGCGCGTACCGCGCTATGAACGATTTGAGTCCGATTATAAATCGATAAGCATGAGGCACAATATGTGGAGTGCAAGCTTCGCTTGCAAGTCAGGCAAAGCCAGACCTCCAACGTTCATATTTATCGCGGCAACCTAATCCCACCGTTTTCAATCTCAATCCGTGCCTTTGATTGGGGAGGCTTGGGGTTTTCCTTATACGCTACGTTTACAGCCTCATTTTCATTTTTTCCTTCTGCAAAAATCGTAGCGACGTATAACGGTACGAGCTGTTCTTCCAGATTGTCAGTATCACGGATGGGCTGTTTTGTGATAACTTGCGCGATGGGGTTTTCGAGGCTTTGTGTAATGACTAACTTATCGTTGAGATAACTGATTGCATAGTTGGCACTGCTCAAACCTTCTGGAATAATGCTGTAAGTTCCCGCTTGTATCGCGCCCTGTGAATTACCACCATAAGCCAGCGCACCTGCTAACACACTCAAGCCTTCGCCATTCACAAACCCCGCATAACTCACGCCATTACCGCCTGCATAAGCCAGTCCATCATAAAGTTTACTGTCTGCATTAGCGGTGATGCTTAGTGCAGCTTTGTTAATCGTGCTGGTGAAGTTATCTGTGTAGGTGATGGTGTAATTGCCTGTCACATCGGTATTAGTCGCGTCTTTGATGGTGATACCTAAGGCACGAACGGTTTTGCCGATACCAACATTTTTATCGAGAAATGCCTGAATACCCACACTCAACACGGAATCCCCCGCGCCTGCAATTGCACCAACTGTTCCTGTACCTGTTGCGGTGGTTGTACCATCGTAGGTTTTGGTGACAGCATTAGCAGTCACGGCTAACGCGGCTTGGTTGATGGTGCTAATAAAGTTGTCGGTATAGGTGATGGTGTAGTTACCTGTCACATCAGTATTGGTTGCGTCCTGAATAGTGACACCTGAGGCACGAACAGTTTTATTGCCGATACCGACATTTTTATCGAGAAATGCCTGAATACCTGCACTCAATACCGAATCACCCACGCCTGCAATTGTGCCAACTGTTCCTGTGCCTGTCGCCGTGGTTGTGCCGTCGTAGGTTTTGGTTACAGTGTTAGCGGTGACGCTTACGTTTAAGGCGGCTGCGGTAATCGTGCTAACCATGTTGTCTATGTAGGTGATGAGGTAGTTGCCTGTCACATCGGTATTAGTTGCGTCTTTGATAGTCACCCCCGACGCGCTAACGGTTTTGTTAGCAATGCCAACATTTTTGTCTAGGTAAGTTTGAATTCCAGCACTGAGGATGATTTCACCTGCTGCCACGCCTGCAATGCTGCCCACTGTTCCTATGCCTGTTGCGCTGGTTGTACCATCGTAGAATTTGGTTACGAAGTTAGCAGTGACAGTTAAGTCGGCGGGGTTAATGGTGCTGGTTAGGTTGTCAGTGTAGGTGATGGTGTAATTGCCTGTGACATCGGTATTGCTTAAATCCTGAATAGTGACACCCGAAGCACGAACGGTTTTGTTAGTAATCCCAAAGTTTTTGTCTAGGTAAGTTTGAATTCCAGCAGTCAACAAGGAATCACCCGCCCCTACAATTGCGCCAACTGTTCCCGTGCCTGTTGCGCTGGTTGTACCATCGTAGGTTTTGGTTACAGCATTAGCAGTGACCGCTAACGCGGCTTTGTTAATGGTGCTGGTTAGGTTGTCAGTGTAGGTGATGGTGTAGTTACCCGTCACATCGGTATTAGTCGAGTCTTTGATAGTCACACCTGAGGCACGAACGGTTTTGTTAGTAATCCCAAAGTTTTTGTCTAGGTAAGTTTGAATTCCAGCAGTCAACACGGAATCACCCGCGCCTACAATTGTGCCGACTGTTCCTGTACCTGTCGCGGTGGTTGTACCATCGTAGGTTTTGGTTACAGCATTAGCAGTCACGGCTAACGCGGCTTTGTTAATGGTTAATGTGTCTAAAACATCATAACCTTGCTGGGTGGAATAAAGCCCTGTGATGGCGTAAGTCCCTGCATTCTTAGCAGCGGCAGTCACTGCCGTGCCTTTTAATTCGGCGGTAGGGGTAATGCTTGCGCCTATGGTGGTATTAATATAATTGGCAACCGTGGTACTGGTTGTACCATCGTAAGCTTTACTTCCCGTAATCCCTGTTAAAAAACTGCGTAAGAACGGTGCGGTGTTGCCTTCATAAATCCGCCAGATTGCCGTGCTGCCGCCTGTGTTGGCAATGCTCCAGCCTGCACCGCTAAAGGTTGCCATTTGTTGCATTTCGGCGGTGGTTTTGCCTGTGGAGTTGGTTGCAGTGCCGAGATTGTTACCAACAGTCGCCGTTATGCCGTTGGTTTGCGTTTGGGTATTCCAGAAAGCGTTGCTGATAGTGCTGCCTGACTCGTTCTGACCAACTAAACCTCCGACAGTTGTTGCTACTCCTGTTGCTCTTTTCACATTACCCGTCGCGTAGGCGTTGTTGATGGTGCTCAGGTAGTTGTATCCCACCAGCCCGCCGACAAAGTCATTCCCAGTGACACTACCTGTTGCGTAGGCATTGTTGATGGTGGCGTAGTAGTAGTTAACTCCCGTCAGCCCGCCGCTATAGTTAATCCCAGTGACATTACCTGTTGCGTAGGTATTGCTGATAGTACCCCAGTTCCCTCCCGCCAGCCCGCCGATATAGTTAATCCCAGTGACATTACTTGTCGCATAGCTGTTGCTAATAGTACCCCAGCTATTTCCCACCAGCCCGCCGACATAGCTACTCCCAGTGACACTACCCGTCGCATAGCTGTTACTGATAGTACCCAAATTAGCTCCCACCAGCCCGCCGACAAAGTTAGCCCCAGTGACACTACCCCCGATCAGACCGATATTACTGATAGTGCTAGTACCCGTATAACCAAATAATCCAATATCCCCCGCCCGATTGATCGTTAGCCCTGTAATCGTATGTCCCAAGCCATCAAAATTGCCCGTAAATCGAATAGCATTTGTACCTATAGGCACAAACCCCGTAGTCCCCCAAGCGGAGGTAGTATCACTGGTTGCACTAGCATTAATATCCGCCCCTAACATATACAAACCTGATAAATTAGCCGTTCTTGCCATGCCTTGTAAGGTTTGATTGGTGCCACCCGTTGCATCCCCTAGCACACCTAAGTCGGTAATGACGGTGTAGGTTTTCACAATACCATCTGACCCCTGTTTAGTGCTGAAATTTTGCCCAGCCGCTAAGTTTACTTTCGCGCCATTGATGTTGTAATTGCTAGTGTTGTTTAATGCTACCGCGCCTTGTCCATATTCCAACGCCAGTTGTGCTGTGCCTGAACCGTTTAAATTGGCGTTGATGTTGATATTGCGTTGTGCATTAAGCGTCAATTTATTGGCTGCCCAAGTGACTATATCGTTGACATTAATATCGCCATTAACACCGCCTATCGTGCCTGAGCTACTGGTGATAATCACATTACCGCCGCCTAAGTTGGTGCTTAAGGTTGCCCCTGTTATATCGCCGCCCGTGCTGGCAATGGTGAAATCAGGCGGGTCTATTAACCATGTTCCTGCGTTGCCTGTCGCTGCCAAGGTATTAACTTTGGTGCTATCGGCAATTTTTACTTTTGCCGCTGAGGTGTCGATAAAACCGCCATTGCCATTTTTAGGTGCAGAAGCATCAAGTTTGCCCGCAACATTGACTGTGCCAGTTTTCATGTTGGCAAAAATACCGATAGTTCCAGCATTGCCTTGATTTTTACTTTGTACGCTTACGCGGGCAGTTTCCTGTACGGTAGTTTGGCGGGTAGTCAGTTTGTCTCCAATGGTAATCACACCGCCGCCATTATCACCCGACGCGGTGACTGTCGCGCCGTTGTTAATCTGGATATTGTTACCCGCAACACTGATTTTGCCACCAGTTTGTCCGTCGGCATTGAGTGTGCCGCTGACTTGAACTGTGCCGTTATCGCCGCCGTCTAGGAGTATTTCGCCGTTGCGTTCGACTAAACCTTGGGCTTTGATAATGCCCGCTTGATTAATCACGGTGTCGATTAACTGTCCTGCGGCTTTGGCGGTTAATACCACGCGTCCACCATCGGCTTGAATCGCGCCTTTGTTGGTGATTTGCGCGTTTAGCGCGGCTTCGTTCACTTTGACTTCCACTAAGCCATCGCCTACAAAATCTAAATCAACGGTTTTACCTGCGGCAAATATGGCAGTTCCTTTGGGGGCGGTGATGCTGCCTGTGTTGGTGACACTGCTGCTAATCAACGCCACCACGCCACCGTTGGGAACGTTAATTGTGCCGTGATTTTCTACGCTGCCCGTCGCGCCATTTTGGGTGAAGTGATTTTTGCCCGCCATAAAATCAGCATTGCTAATCTCGTGAGTACTGGCGATTAATCCACCGACATCGACTTGCGCGGTTTTGCCAAATAACACGCCGTTAGGATTGACTAAATACACTTGTCCGTTGGCGTGCAACTGCCCTTGAATTTGACTGGCATCTGCACCGACCACGCGATTCAATAATGCGGCTTGGGCGTTGGGTTGTTGAATAGTAACCGCTTCGGTAGGCGCGATAGAAAAGCCTTGCCAGTTGATAATAGCCTGTTGACTGGCTTGGTCAATTTGCATTTGACCTGCGCTGGGCGTGTTGACGGTTGCTTGTCCTGCAATCAGTTCATTGCCTGTTGGTAATGCCCAACTTGCAGAAGAAAAAAGCAATAAACTGGTCGCTAATAACGGCAATGACTGCCAGTCCTTTAAAGGACTGGCAGTCATTGGATTTTTACGGCGATTGGATGAGCGTTTGCCTTGTCCTGACGCTATTTCGGAGACTGCAATCCACGCGCCCAGCGCGTCGTTCCAGATACTGTGATAAATGTGATTCAT
>CAIUVX010000091.1 GCA_903902705.1 uncultured Methylococcales bacterium | reverse complement strand
ATGAGATTGGTAAGCGTAATACACAAAATATAGAACGTAAAAATCTGACAATCGTACTTGGATCAAGCGACTTGCACGCAAAACCTTATGTTTCTCAAAATTGGAATTGATGCACGATACTGTCATCGGTTTACTGATTAACAAGGTCGTTGTGGACGCAACATTTATGCTTGATTACAGGTTTCACCCACTACCGTTTAAAGCTATTAGTGTTTTTACAGGATTAAACGTTTTTCGGTGAATTTCTAAAAATCCGAATTGTTGAATTTCTAGTAGGTGTTGCGAGGTGCCGTAGCTTTTATGAAGATGAAATGAAAAATTAGGATATTGTTGGTGATAATCTACCATGAGCTTATCACGGTAGACTTTGGCGATAATGGAAGCGGCACTGATAGCAGCGATTTTGTTATCGCCTTTAACAATAGCTTGAGCAGGCATCGTTAGAGACGGTAATCGATTACCATCGACTAAAACCCTATCTGGCTGTTGCTGTAAGCCAGCGACAGCTCGCTGCATGGCAATTAGAGTGGCTTGGAGGATGTTGAGTGAGTCTATTTCGACAACGCTGGCTTCGGCTATAGCCCAGCTTAATGCTTTTTCTTGAATGATCTGACTCAAGTATTCACGCTTACGTTCAGTTAGTTTTTTGGAATCAGCTAAACCAGCGATGGGTTTTGTTGCATCCAATATGACAGCAGCGGCCACAACAGACCCTGCTAAACAACCGCGTCCTACTTCGTCAACACCTGCAATCAGAAAGTGTTCAGGAATTTCATCGATGAATTGCATAGACGATTAGCGCAGAATACCTCGGCGGACGTTGCGCAAAAAATCAACCATTTCGGCTAATTCTTTGCTATCAGTTGCCAGTTCTACGATTTGCTCTATGGCATCTTCTAGGCGTAGATTCATTTTGTAGATGATTTTATAGGCATTTCTAATTAAACGAACATCTTCGGCAGTGACTCCATTGCGTTCCATACCCACTGAGTTGATACCGTGTGGTCTGGTTGGCTTGCCGCCGACCATAATAAACGGAGGAATATCCTGAGTAATGGCACTACCCATTGCAGCAAAGCTGTATTGACCTACTTGGGTGAACTGATGCACTAGAGTAAATCCACCCAGAATAGCGTGGCTATGTAAATGAACATGACCCGCTAAGGATGCACCATTTGCCATAATAACGTGATCGCCGATAATGCAGTCGTGGGCAACGTGGGTGTACGCCATAAATAGATTATCATTGCCTATTTGAGTAACACTATGATCTTGAATTGTACCTCGGTGCATGGAGGTAAACTCTCGAATAGTATTTCTATCGCCAATTTCAAGACGCGTGATTTCAGCCGCGTATTTTTTATCCTGCGGGTCTTCGCCGATAGAAGTGAATTGATAGATACGATTGTCCTTACCAATGGAAGTAGGTCCTTTAATAACGACATGGGAGCCTATCACTGTGCCAGCATCAATTTTGACATCAGCACCGATAACGGAAAAAGCACCTACTGACACACTATCAGCGAGTTCAGCACGACTATCTATAATGGCGGATGGAGCGATCAAAATTAATTCACTACTGCTGCGCACCGAATTTCGGCACTGGCTACAAAATCACCATCCACTTCGGCACGACATTCAAACGCCCAAATATTACGTCTATTTTTGACGAACTTGGCTTCTAACATCAACTGATCTCCAGGGACTACAGGGCGTTTAAATTTGGCTTTATCAATACCGACCAAATAATAGATCATGCCTTCTAGTTCATCACCCCCCGCCGTTTCCGAGGCTAACAATCCAGTTGCTTGAGCCAAGGCTTCTAAAATAAGAACCCCTGGCATAATGGGTTTTTGTGGGAAATGCCCTTGAAAGAAAGGTTCGTTATAAGTAACGTTTTTTACACCTAATAGCCTGACCCCAGGTTCGCACTCAATGACCTTATCAACCAATAAAAAAGGGTATCGATGGGGCAAAAAAGCTTGTATTTGTAAAATATCCAGCGTAATAGACATGGCGTAAGGAGTTTTATTAGGAATGGGGGGGTTAGTGCTTAATAACAAAAAGCGTTTTATTCAGGCATTTTTGACAATTTTTGTTGAACTTGACTGGTTATATCAAGTTTTTCGTTGGCGTGAATAACGCCCTCTGCTAACAAAAGATCAAAATTTTGTTCTTTGGCAATTTCGCGGATAGCTTCAACAATGCGCTTTTGTAATTTATTCAATTCTTCATTACGGCTGGCATTAAAGTCTTCGCTAAGTTCTTGCTGGGTTCTTTTTGCGTCTCTTGTTTTGTTGGCAAGGTCTTTTTCCAAATTAGCTTTTTCTGACTCACTCATAACAGCTGCGTCTTTGGTGATCTTGTCTTCCAGAGTTTTGATTTGCTGAGCAGCATCCTTTAATTGCTTTTCACGCGGTAAAAACTTTGCCTCTAAACGTTTTTGAGCTTTTTCAGCCTGTGGTGATTTCTCAAGCACAGCGGCTATGTTGACAACACCTATTTTTAATTCAGCGTGACTGACGCTGGTAGCCAGTAATAATCCTAAAAATAAAGCAATTTTCTTTTTCATTGTTAAATCAATCTCCAGTGTAGTTAAAAAAATAAATAATCATTTAAGGCAAGAAATTATAGGGGATAAGTGTGTAAACTAAAATAACTTCTTAGAAATTTTGCCCAAAGTTAAATTGGAATGCTTGTTTTTGATCAGTGGTCTGAGAATTCAAAGGGACTGCCGCACTAACTGATAACGCACCAAACGGCGATAACCATTCGCCTGAAAGCCCAGTAGAGTAGCGCATTTGACTCACTGAAAAGCCATTACTGACTGTTCCAGCATCAAAAAAAGTACCTAGTCTGACAGATTTTGTTTCTGACATGAAAGGCACAGGAAAAAATAATTCAGCATTACCAATAATTTTACTGGAGCCACCAATGGGGTTACCTAGCAAAACAGCACCATTAAGTATGTTTTCTTGGGTGTCTCTTGGTCCTAATGTATTGTTTTTAAAGCCGCGCACTGAACCCGTACCACCTGCAAAGTAGTTTTCAAAAAATGGTAAGCTTTTAGTGCCGCCATAACCATTTCCATAACCGACTTCACCGTTAAGTTTAAGAGTAAAGTCTTTAGCGATGGGGAAATAATGTTGCTGTCTGTAACCAATTTTATAATAGGTCAGATCACTACCTGGAACGGTTGCCATTGCAGACGCACGTTGTTGTCCACCATGATTAGGAAACAGTGCGCGATTAAGGGTGTCGTGAGTCCAACTGACTGTTTCACCTAAGGTTAAATACTTGTTGCCGTTCTCGCGAACAAATTCACGGATTTGTTTAGACGCGTAGACATTATTGACAGTGTAACCGAGGCTAGTAATAGCATTACCAACTGCATCGACAGTAATGGGATTACCAAGACTATCGATCGCGGTGCGATTACCAAGGCTATCAGTGGCAACAGTAACAGGCTGACCAGAGCTATCAGAGGTAATGGTATTAACTTTTAAGTTCGTGTGCTTTAGATCAGTATCAAAACGTATTGAATCAAATTCATTTAAGGGAATACCAAAGTTCGTGCTTGCACTGGCAACATTAGTGCTGTAGTTGGATAAATTTATCGCTCCAGCATTACGTTTGACATAACCTAAATTGTAGCCTTGACTAACACCATCTGTTGTAAAATAAGGGTTAAAGAAACCAAATTGATAATTGGTAGTATAGGTACTGTTGTTAAACGCGAGGTTGACGCGTTTACCTGAGCCGAATACGTTATCTTGGGCAACATTGGCATTTAATATAATGCCTTGAACCTGAGAATAGCCAACCCCTGCTGATAAATTCCCCGATGGTTTTTCAACTACGGTGTAATTAGCATCGATTTGGTCGGCTGTACCTGGAACTGGTGGTGTTTCCACATTGACAGATTCAAAATAGCCTAAACGTTCAAGGCGGACTTTTGAGCGTTCAATTTTTGAACTGGAAGCCCAGCTTGATTCCATTTGGCGCATTTCACGGCGTAGTACCTCATCACGCGTAGTTGCGTTGCCGCGTATGTTAATGTGATTCACATAGACGCGCTTACCAGGATCAACGGCAAAGGTCATATCGACCGTTTTTGATGCTTCATTGATGTCTGGCACCATATTAACGTTAGCAAACGCATAACCTTCATCACCTAAACGGTCTTGAATTGCCTTAGAGGTTTCAGTGGCATTTTTTCGAGAAAAAATTTCGCCAGGTCCTACGCTAACCAATTTCGTTAATTGTTCAGGTGGAACAACTAAATTACCCGCTAGTTTGACTTTGTTCAACTTGTAAACCTCACCTTCTTTAACATTGATGGTGACGTAAATATCTTTTTTGTCAGGGGTAATAGCAACCTGCGTGGATTCAATAGCAAAATTGATATAACCGCGATCCAAATAATAGGACAATAAGCTTTCTAAATCGGCAGACAGTTTTTGCTTGGAATATTGATCATTTTTGGTATAAAACGATAATAGATTAGACGGGCTTAACTCAAACTTACCCAGCAGGGTTTTATCATCAAAGGCATTGTTGCCAACGATATTAATCAGCTTAATTTTACTGACGCGACCCTCTGAGATAGTGATATTAATACCCACCCGATTTCGCGTTAGGTTGCCCACATCGGTTTTAATTTTTAATCCGTATTTACCATGACTGAGATATTGGCGACTTAACTCCTGCTCGACTTTATCTAGCACTTGTTTGTCGAATACTTTGCCTTCGGCCAAACCAATTTTATCTAACGCTTTGGTTAAATCATCTTTGCTAAGGTCTTTATTGCCTTCAAAAACAATTTTTGCGATAGTTGGACGCTCTACGACTTGAATAATAAGCGTTGAGCCTTCTCTGGATAAGGAAACGTCCTTAAAAAAACCTGTTTTAAATAAGGTTCTTATCGCAGCAGCAGAATTATCTAAGGAAAACCGTTCGCCGACATTGACAGGAAAGTCGTTGTAAACAGTACCCACAGAAATCCGTTGCAGACCTTTGACTTGAATATCTCTAACAATGAATTCTCCAGCAGCGTTAACAGCTTGAGGCGCAATCAGGCATAGTAATAACAAGCGAGAAAAAGTATTTAATTTCATGTAAGTATCTAAAAAATAAACTATCTATGAGCGGATAATAATAACTTGAGCCAGATTATAACACAGTAAATATTTAAACAGCTTAAGCACTGTGTATTGAAAAACTCAGAACTTCGTCTATGGAGGCAGTTTTTGACAATAACATCAGCAATCTATCCAAGCCGATTGCTATGCCAGAACACTCAGGTAAACCCGCATTCAACGCTGCAATCAGCCTGTCATCCTTAAGCACTTCGGGTAGGTTTTTTTGTTGTCGGTTGGCGATTTCATCATCAAAGCGTTGATTTTGTTCAACAGCATCGGTCAATTCATAAAAACCATTGCCCAATTCAACACCATTAATAAACAACTCCACACGATCAGTTACCAATGGATTATCGGCATTAATACGCGCCAATGACGACTGACAAGCAGGATAACCATAAATCATACACAAAGAATTTTCACCCAAATAAGGCTGAACTTTATGGCTAAACAACACATCCAGCCACAACGCGTGATCGTGTTCACACAACGCCACCGCCTCAGGCAACTGATTATCCAGCGCATAAGCACAGTAATCCTGATAACAAAAAACCAGCGCATCCAAGCCCGTATATTGCTGAAAAATAGCCTGATAACTACGCCGCTCTACACCTGATAACGCATGATGTTCAGCAAACAACGACACGATTAATTCAGCCACTTCATCCATCAATTCTGGCAACGTAAAGCCAACCCGATACCATTCCAACAACGTAAATTCAGGATTATGAAACCGTCCAGATTCACCATTTCTAAACGCCTTAGCGATTTGATAAATAGAACCACAGCCTGCGGCAAGCAAGCGTTTCATGGCAAATTCAGGAGACGTTTGAAGAAATAAGCGATGTTGACAATGCGGCAAATCATAATTCGTGGCAAAAAATGCCAAAGACGGATCAGTGCCTATCGTGTGACTTAACAGCGGCGTTTCCACTTCCAACACCGCTTTTTCCAAAAAGAAAGCGCGAATTTTTGCCAGCAGCCGCGCTCGTGTGTGCAGTGTTTCAATAGAGCAACTCGGCTGCCACGCAGACTGCATTATTCTTTAACGCGCGAAATATATTCGCCAGTACGAGTATCGACTTTAATCATTTCTTCAGTTTGTACAAACAATGGCACACGCACCACCGCGCCTGTTTCCAACTTAGCAGGTTTACCGCCGCCGCCAGAAGTATCACCGCGTACACCAGGATCAGTTTCCACAATTTGCAATTCCACAAAATTGGCAGGTGTCACACCAATAGGTGCGTCATTCCATAACATAACTGTGCAAGCATCTTGATCTTTCAACCATTTACCCGCATCGCCGACGATTTTTTCATCACATTGATACTGTTCAAAGCTCTCATTGTTCATAAAATGTCTAAACTCGCCATCGTTATACAGATATTGCATCTCCATCTCGACCACATCCACGCCTTCCAAGGATTCGCCTGATTTAAACGTTCTTTCAATCACCCGACCTGTTTTCAAGTTTCTAATCTTAACGCGGTTAAACGCCTGACCTTTACCTGGTTTAACGAATTCATTTTCAATAATTGCGCAAGGATCATTATCCAACATGATTTTTAACCCTGCTTTAAACTCACTGGTACTATAACTAGCCATTTTATCCTCAAAGATGACAAACAATATAAAGTCAGACCATTATAATAGAGGCAATCATTGAATAGAAACCTTAAATACCCACGCATGACCGAAATCGCTCATTTTGCCAAGAACTGGCAACAACAACTTGCCGACGCATTCAGCACGATAGAAGACCTGTGTCACTATTTAAACTTAAACCCCAACGACCTACCTATCTCAACAACAGCCGCGCAAAACTTCCCCTTGCGCGTGCCATTAAGTTTTGCCGCCTGCATGGAAAAAGGCAACCCTTTCGACCCCTTATTGCGCCAAGTGTTACCCATAACAGACGAACTCGTGTTTTATACAGGCTATAGCAACGACCCTGTCGGTGACTTACCCGCTGCCACTCAAACAGGTATATTGCACAAATACCAAGGGCGCGTGTTACTCATTAACACAGGCAGTTGTGCGATAAACTGCCGCTATTGTTTCCGCCGTAACTTCCCCTACGCCGACTTACAACTCAGCAAACAACAAGAACACGCCGTCATCCTTAGCATACAAAACGACCCCAGCATCCACGAAGTCATCCTTAGCGGCGGCGACCCCCTATTACTCAACGATACCAGACTCACCCGCCTCATCGAACAACTCAACACCATTCACCACATCAAACGCATCCGCATACATAGCCGCCTGCCCATCGTACTGCCTGCGCGTATCACCCCCGAACTCATTCACACCCTAACGCAAAGCCCCAAACAAATCATCCTAGTGCTACATTGCAACCACGCCAACGAACTCAACGAGCGCGTCATCACCGCCTGCCAACAACTCAAAAACCACGGCATCACCTTATTGAATCAATCGGTGCTGTTAAAAGGAGTCAATGACAATGCGACTGTACTCTGTGAACTCAGCGAACGCTTATTCCAACACGGCGTTATTCCCTACTACCTGCACCTATTAGACAAAGCCACAGGTACAGGGCATTTTGCCGTGTCAGAAACGGAGGCTTTATTATTAATGGAACGGGTACAAGCTAGTTTGTCGGGCTATCTTGTGCCTAAGTTGGTTAAGGAAGTCGCAGGGGCGGAGTCTAAGCGGTATGTGATGGGGTGAAGCGTGGTAATTTTTATAATTACATGGTACGCTCAACACGGATTTTATTGAGTCACCAAATAATTGAACGCATGGATTGTATGATGTGTGCTGTGTTAATTTAAGGACGTGATAAAACCAACTAACGAAATGATTTTAAAATCACAATTAATATTAAACGCGGTTAGAGTGCTAAAAGATGCAATGTTTTGCGGCAATTAGAATGTCTAATTAGCATTAGGCTTCTCAATATTTAATACTTGGAACAACAATGAAACTAGCACCGATCACTGATATTGAACTTATTGTTCTTAGTTATACGGCTATTCGATGCCTGATTGCAAAAGGCATTCTGACTAGCGATGACATTATGGCTGACTTAGCTCGCCAAGAAACTGATGATGATACCGCTTTTAGGTTAAAGGCGTGTCTTGATGAGATGCCAAAGCAGTGAATTGACTTTTAAACTTCGTCCAAAGCCTTTTTTCATAATTTGTTTTCTCTGTATTGCAGTAATGCTGCTTCATTAGCATTTTTAATCATTGTGATTGAATGCGGGGCTTTTCGGTGATGATTTCTAGTTTCCAAGCTCTGGAGTTTGGGAACGAGATATTCAAAATTATGTAAAAAATATTAATAAAGGCAAATTATGAACAAACGCATTAGAATTTTTCTGACAGTTATCGCGCTGTTAGTTATTACTGACAGTTATGCAGAGGTAGCTGATGGCTTGGATAAAATTATGAATCCATCAGAGCCTGCCGTTCAAGAACCTTGCGCCGATTGCCCTGAAATGGTCAGCATTCCTAGCCTTGGAATCAGTATCGGCAAATACGAAGTGACGCAGGGGCAATGGAAAGCGATTATGGGAACTAATCCGTCCTACTTTGCCGCTTGTGGCGATAACTGCCCAGTAGAAAGCGTCTCTTGGAATGACATTCAAGCGTTTCTTGTGAAGCTAAACCAACGGACAGGTCAACAATACCGTTTGCCTAGCGAGAAGGAATGGGAAGCGGCTTGCCGCGCAGGTGAACAATACGAATACTGTGGTTCTAACACGGTTGATGAGGTGGCTTGGTATAGTGACAATTCGGGGGACAGTACGCATCCTGTGGGTAAGAAAAAGCCCAATGCGTTTGGGTTGTTTGATATGAGCGGTAATGCTTTTGAATGGGTGCAGGATTGCTTCGATAGTAGTTGCACGTTGCGGGTGCTGCGCGGCGGTTCTTGGCGCAACGGTTCTTGGTTCACGCGTTCTGCTAGCCGTTACAATCGCACGTCTGGCTTTCGCGACTACCACGACGGCATCGGCTTCCGTTTTGCCCTAGGTTAAACAACGCGATAAGATGCCGAAACGCGATAAGATGCGCTAATTATAACGCGATAAGATGCGCTAATTATAACGCGATAAGATGCGCTAATCATAGGATGTGCTGAGGTACGAAGCGCATCGTTCGAGTGACGACGCGATTGATGCGCCTCCTATCGTTGGCACACTACCTGCATCTATTAGACAAAGCCACAGGGACGGGGCATTTTGCGGTGTCAGAAACGGAGGATTTATTATTAATGGAACGGGTACAAGCGTGTCTTTCAGGCTATCTTGTGCCGAAGTTGGTTAAAGAAGTCGCGGGGGCGGAGTCTAAGCAGTATGCTAGGGGGTGAATCATTTCGTAGGGTGGGCAAACGGCTCTATCGTTTGCCCACCCTAGCTGACTAAAATGATTTTTTTATAATGGTTTGTAAATTTGTATCTGCTAGACTTTAGGTTTATGCCCTCTTTTTAGGAAAAACTTATGAAAAAGTTAATTTTAGTCCTAGCCCTAACAATGGCTAGTCAAGCGCAAGCGGAAACTCCCGTATCAGTGCAAGACCTGATGGAAAACACAACACTGGAAAATTGCCGCAACGCAACAAATGATATTAGCTTTATTTACGCGTACAATGCAGTTTGTCCTAGTGGCGTTAATGCAGAATCGACACTAAATTATCAAATGGGAATGTTCAAGCTTAAAGGCTGTACAAAAAAAGTCTCGCTAAATGATATTCGCTTAGCCATTAGCCGCGATATTGAGTCACTCACTCAAATGAAATACCAAACCAATGACCCTAATTTTTGCATTAGCGACAAAGTCATAAAAGAACGCGACGCGGCATATTCCGACCTACTCAATAAGTCACTGCGATAACGTCATGCTAAGCCACTTAACCAGTGGCTTTTTTGGTTCACAATAATAATTGGGGGGCAGAGTAAAATTAAATATCCCTGTTAAATTAATCTCTTGTACCCAAATTGACTAAAGAAGCCGCGTAGGTTGGGTTGCCGTCTTTTTGGCAACCCAACACAACCACGCACAATTATGATTACAACTGTTATTTGGTCATCGTATTTGTTGGGTTGCAAAAAGCCGCAACCCAACCTACTCATGCCCGATACCATTATTACCACATCATAACGTTTTAACGTTTTATATAATGTTTATGTCCACTTGACGTTATCGTATAACGACCACCCCGCGAACCCGTGTAAACTTTTCCACTGCCT
>CAIUVX010000090.1 GCA_903902705.1 uncultured Methylococcales bacterium | reverse complement strand
GACTTAGAACTTATTACCCATATCATCGAAAATCTTTACCCACTAAAGAAAAACTTCAATCTGACCGATATATTGGAATTGTTAGCTGAACATCCCGAATGGACGTTGATCAATGCCAATATCAGGCAAAAAGTACTCGGACAATAACTGGAGTCATCATGAGTAACATCTACAAGACAGAACAAGAAGCCTTCTGGGCGGGCGAATTCGGAGATAACTATGCCATCCGAAACAAAGGAGATGCCCTTATTGCCAGCAACCTAGCCTTATTTACAAAAATATTTTCCTCTGCCAGCTCAATCCGATCCGTGATCGAATTTGGCTCCAATATTGGACTGAATTTATTGGCTATCCGCCAGTTACTTCCTGAAGTTGATCTTTCCGCGATTGAAATCAATCGTAATGCAGCAGAACAGGTTGAGCGTATTGGCGGCGTAACACTATATAACCAGTCGATATTTGATTTTGTGCCTAACCGTCAGAGGGATTTCGTATTTATCAAAGGCGTACTGATTCATATCAACCCGGAAATGCTGCCACAAGTATATGACCTTCTTTACCAGACCAGCAGCCGTTACATCAGCCTGACGGAGTACTACAATCCGTTGCCGGTAAGCGTGCTTTATCGAGGGCATGACGACAAACTTTTTAAACGTGATTTTGCAGGAGAAATGCTTGATCGTTATCCAGACCTTCGTTTAGTCAATTATGGTTTTACTTATCATCGCGACAACAATTTTGTTTTTGATGACGAAACATGGTTTTTATTGGAGAAGTCGAGCTAGCACATAAATGTTAATCGCTTTTCGCACCGACTCATCTCTTTTGATTGGCATGGGTCACGTCATGCGATGCCTGACGTTGGCTGAAGCGTTGCGCAAAAAGGGGGGGGATGTCTTTTTTATTTGCCGCGATTTACAGGGAAATATGTGTGAACAAATCGAACGACAGGGCTACCGCGTGCATCGACTTCCTTGTGCAAAAAGACGACGAATTATCAGCTCGCGCCCCCTCCATTCTCCTCTGCTCAAAAATTCATTACTTGCCGACGTTCGCCAAACCCAGGAGGCATTAGCGAAAGAAAACGCTGCGGACTGGCTGATCGTCGATCACTACGCCCTCGCCATTGAATGGGAGCAGAAAATCCGACCTTTTGTCAAACGGATTATGGTGATTGAAGACCTCGCAAACCGCCCACATGATTGTGACGTATTGCTGGATCAGGATGCTTTATTAGAAAACAACAATTACAACGACTTAGCACTTGTACCGGAACGATGCCGCGTACTACAGGGGCCTCGTTTCGCACTGCTCCGCTCTGAATTTTATAAGTTTCGGAAAATGCGTGCCAATCGCCCCGATGAAGTGAGGCGTGTGCTTGTTTTTTTCGGCGGTAGCGACTTGACCAATGAAACAGCAAAAGCGATATGTGCCTTGCTTCATGTTAATAACTCAAAGTTAGTTATTGATGTGATTATTGGTCAAGCTAATCAGTCCTTTGAAGAAATTAAACATCTTTGTAGCCTATTACCAAATGTAACTTTGCACATCCAAATTCAAAACATGGCTGAAATAATGGCGCAAGCTGACATGGCAATTGGTGCAGGTGGCATGACAGTATGGGAAAGATGCTGCTTAGGTTTGCCAAGTTTGGTGACAGTGGTTGCGGAAAATCAGGAACGAGTT
>CAIUVX010000089.1 GCA_903902705.1 uncultured Methylococcales bacterium | reverse complement strand
GCCACCGTCAATATTAAATCCCCCCGAACATCCCCAAGTATTGGAATAAATACCTAATTCCACATATTTATGAAAACTTGAATAACGCCAATCGGCAACTTGCTTCACCCAACCGTGTTTAACAGGATTCCAATGAATATAATCCACATGATTGTTAAAATCAGCTTGGTCAACAATCAAATGCGCCCAAAATCGCCGTTGCCATATTCCGCGCTCCCGTCGCTTATCTCGACTTTTTGAAACCCGCTCGCCTTTCTCAATGGCACGCGAGAAATGACCTTTAAGTAGATTCCAACGTGTTGAAAAATCAGCATCATCAGGTGGCAACGTCCAAATACAATGCAAATGATCGGGCATGATAACAATGGCGTTGATATGAAAAGCTCTGCGTTCTTTGACATAGCGAAAAGCCGCTCTAAGCGCGTCAACCTTTTCAATTAACAAATGATTATTGTGACGTTCGGCAAGATTAACCGTGAAAAACCAAGTGGCGTTTGGTATATAAAAACGTCGATAATCTGTCATTGGTTTGTCTCATATCTTACGCGAATGATGCGCTTCGTACCTCAGCACATCCTATGTCTAAATTACTTCGCGGGCTTTTTGCGCCGTTTTTTCTTAACTGGCGCACCACCGACTTTTTTACTCGCCGCTTCTTTTTTCACCAACTCAAAATCAATTTTCTTTTCGTCTAAATCCACGCGCACGACTTTGACTTTAACGCTGTCGCCTAGGCGGAAGTTGACGTTGCTGCGTTCGCCTTTTAATTGGTGGCTGGTGGGGTCGAAGTGGAAATAATCTTGTCCTAGGTTGCTGATGTGGACTAAGCCTTCGACATAAATCTCTGCCAGTTCGACAAAAAAGCCGAAGCCTGTGACGGCGGAGATGATGCCTGTGAAGTCTTCGCCGATTTTATCCAGCATATATTCGCATTTTAGCCAACTGGTGACATCGCGGGTGGCATCATCGGCGCGGCGTTCGTTGGCGGAGCAGTGTTCACCAAGTACTACCATGTCTGGCACCCCGTAGATAAAGCTTTCGGCTTTTTTGCCTTGCAGAACGTGGCGGATGGCGCGGTGTACTAGCAAATCAGGATAGCGGCGTATGGGTGAGGTGAAATGTGCGTAGGCTTCTAGGGCTAAACCAAAATGCCCTTTGAGTTCGGGGCTGTATACGGCTTGCGACATGGAGCGCAATAATACGGTTTGAATCAAATGTGCGTCGGGGCGGTCTTTGATGGACTCGACTAGGTGCATATAATCTAATGGTGTGGGAATCGCGCCACCACCGAGTTTTAAGCCCATTTCACCTAAAAAGGTTTTTAGGTTGAGTAGTTTATCAGTGCTAGGGCCTTCGTGGATGCGTAACAGTTTGGGCATTTTTTTGCTGTTTAAAAACCGTGCCGCTGCTCCGTTCGCAGTAATCATGAATTCTTCAATCAGTTTGTGGGCATCGTTACGCACCACGGGAATGATTTTTTCAATTTTGCGATTTTCACCGAAGACAATACGGGTTTCCAGTGTGTCAAAATCCATCGCGCCGCGTTGTTCACGCGCTAAGCGCATGACTTGAAACAGTGCATACATTTCTTTTAAATGCGGCATTAACGGGGCGTATTTTTTCGCCAGCGTTTTATCACCTTCAACCAACATCTGCGCGACTTCGGTATAAGTCAACCGCGCATGAGAACGCATGACGGCTTCAAAAAACTTGGAGCGTAATACATTGCCTTCACCATCAATCAGCAATTCACAGACCATACATAAACGATCTACGTTGGGATTGAGTGAGCATAAGCCGTTGGATAATATTTCGGGCAACATCGGGATGACTTGCTCAGGGAAATATACCGAGGTACTGCGTTTATGGGCTTCTTTGTCGAGTTCTGTGCCGACTTTGACATAATGCGAGACATCGGCAATAGCGACTAAGAGTTTCCAACCTTTTGGGGTTTTTTTGCAATATACCGCGTCATCAAAATCGCGGGCATCTTCGCCGTCGATGGTGACTAGGGGTAAGTCGCGTATATCCACGCGGTTTTCTTTAGCGGCTTCGGGTACTTCGGGTGTGAGTGGTTTGATTTCTTCTAGCAGTTCATTCGACCAAGTATTGGGCAATTCATACGAACGAATCGCCATATCGATTTCCATACCCGGGGCGAGATGATCGCCTAAGACTTCGACAATACGCCCGATGGGTTGATGTAGTTTGGTGGGTTGTTCGGTAATTTGGGCAACAACGATTTGCCCTTGTTTGGCTTTACCAATGCCACCTTTTTGAATTAAAACTGTTTGCGCGATATTTTTATTATCAGGAATAACGTAAGTAAAACCGTCTTCTTTATAGAGCCGCCCGACAATTTCGTGGGTGTTACGCTCTAAGATTTCCACCACCGCGCCTTCACGACGACCTTTTTTATCCACACCTGCGATACGCACTAGCGCACGGTCATTGTGTAATAACGGATTCATTTCACGCGGCGATAAAAATAAATCATCTGAACCGTCATCGGGGCGGACAAAGCCAAACCCATCGGCATGACCGATAATACGTCCGACTATTAAATTCTTGTTATCGACTAGGCAGTATTGTTGCCCGCGATTAAATAACACTTGTCCGTCGCGTTCCATTGCTCGCAATCGGCGGCGCAGGGCTTCTAAATCATCTTCGGATTCCAGATGAAAACTACTGGCAATATCCGTGCGAGCCAGCGGTTTGCCCGCTTGTTCGATAAGCTGGAGTATTAACTCACGGCTAGGAATGGGATTTTCATATTTTTCAGCTTCGCGCTGAGCGAATGGGTCTTTTGTTGAGCTGAATTCAACGTTTTTTTTAGACTTTGGAGGCATTTATATTCACTATAAAAGTAAGGACAGGATTAAGCTAATGCCGCTATGATACAGGCTTACGGTATTAGGCAAAACATTGTTTTATCGTCTGCGTGTTATTTATTTTTTGCTTGATTGACAAAAATAACCTATATGCGTATAGTTCGCCGCTCACTTTGCTGTCAACAGCAACTCATGCCGAGGTGGTGGAATGGTAGACACGCCAGCTTCAGGTGCTGGTGGGCGCAAGCCCGTGAAGGTTCAAGTCCTTTTTTCGGCACACCAAGTAAGTACAGCAAGGTACACAGAAATACATCAAACCCGCAAGCTGCAAGGCTTAGCGGGTTTTTTATTGCCATTGAAGTTCGTTAAGATTCGTTGACAATCGCCACACTGTGGGGGTATAAGTCGGGGTACTTTTTAACCCACTGCAAAAAATACCCCCATTATGCTAAGTGACTCAAAAATAAAAGCTTCCAAGCCATTAGACAAGCCTTACAAGTTAGCCGATGAAAAAGGTATGTACTTACTTATTAGTCCTAACGGTGGAAAATACTTCAGGCTTAAGTATCGTTTTGCTGGAAAGGAAAAAGTATTAGCCCTAGGTGTATATCCAGAAATCACCTTGAAACAAGCAAGGATAGAACGTGATAAGGCAAAGGCATTGCTGGCACAAGGCATTGATCCTTTAGCGGCTAAGCAAGTCATTAAAGAAGAAACATTAAATACCGTTGAATATGTAGCGCGTGAATGGTTTGCCTCAACCGCTCACACCATTACCAGCCATACCCACCAAAAGAAAATAAGGCATTTTGAAAAGTTCGTTTTTCCTGCTATTGGAGATCAGCCAATTAATGAAATTAAATCACCTGCTATATTCAGCATCGTTAAAGCCTTATTCATAAAACTGGAAACAGCCCACCGTGTACGAGCAGAGATCAGTGCGTTATACAGTTATGCCATAGCGCACGGTTTAGCCGATTACGATCCAGCGCAAGCGGTAGCCAAACAGATCCCCGCTAAAAAAGTGCAACACAGAGCCGCTTTAACCGATCCGCAAGACGTGGCAAAACTGCTAAGAGACATATACAACTATGAAGGAACTTTTGTTGTACAGTGTGCTTTTCGATTATCGCCTTTAATCTTTCAAAGACCAGGCGAAATAAGACAAATGCAATGGAGCGATATAGACCCGAATACTAAGGAATGGCGATACCTTGTTACAAAAACCGATACACAGCACATAGTCCCCTTATCCACGCAAGCAATCGCCATACTGGAAACTATCAAGCCATTAACGGGTAATGGTCGTTATGTTTTCCCCTCACAACGCAATGATGGTAGACCAATGTCCGACAATGCCATAAGAACCGCGTTAAAAAGTCTAGGCTATGACAGTGACACCATGACAGCACACGGCTTTAGAGGGACAGCCTCAACGCTACTCAATGAACAGGGCTGGAGTCCTGATGCTATCGAGCGGCAACTATGCCACATGCCCCGCGATCAGGTTCGAGCGGCTTACAATCGAGCGCAATACTTAGATGAAAGGCGGCGCATGATGCAAGCATGGGGGGATTATTTAGACGGCTTACGCAATGGAGCGCAAGTGATAGCGTTTAAAAGGCAAGGCTGAATTTGTGCCTATAGGCACAATGTAGGTTTTTAGGGTAAATCTAACACAGTGTTAGATTTAAGCGTGAACGGCAATAAACCGAACAGTTCGGTTTTTGTTATAATTGAATTAACTGGATAGCTTTAGCGGGCGATAAGTAGGAGTCATTACCCTATTTCCAGTTATCCCCTTTCGTAATGATTGCACTTGAATGGAGTGTTTATGAATCGGTAGTCATAAACAGTGAGTGATTTGATATTATTATAAATTTAGCCGAAACGAGCAGTGAAAAATGCAGTGTC
>CAIUVX010000088.1 GCA_903902705.1 uncultured Methylococcales bacterium | reverse complement strand
ATGGCACTATTGCCAACCTGAACACCTCGAACTTAGGGGCAACAGGCGGTAGTGCAACAGGCTTAAGCAACCTTGGATCAACGAATGGCACTATTGCCAACCTGAACACCTCGAACTTAGGGGCAACAGGCGGTAGTGCAACAGGCTTAAGCAACCTTGGATCAACGAATGGCACTATTACCAATCTCGGAGCTACTAGGCTCAATGTGAGTGGTCAGAGTATCATGTCAGGCATTAATAATTCAGGGGCTTTGAGTAATACAGGAACCCTCACTAACGTAGGTAATACCACTCTGACAGGTGCTACAAACACCATCAGTACGACGGGTGGTGGTAGTTTGACTACTAATGCTGCTGGTGTCGCTATAGCTGGTAATACGATCTCCTTGAAGAATGATACGGGACACGGTTTAAACATTAGTTCAACGACTACAACCTTGACAGGTGGCACTAACTCTTCAGTTATTGCCGCAACAGATGGCAGTGCAACCATGAGTGTCGGTACAGCCACAACACCACCCGTGATGGTAGTTAATGCTAGCAATACTAATGGTAACACCTCTTTCACTTTGAATTCCGCTGGTACGACTCCATTGACCAGTGTTTTAACAGCACCTACCCAAGGTACGTCTGGCAATATTTCTAGTTTTACCAGAGATGGTGTTACTATTCCACAAACAACCGACAATAAACTTGTGAATGGTACGACTGTCCCTGGTACGACTGTCTCAGAATCAGTTAGCTCATTGCTGTTGACTAATGGTAATAATGTTACTAACGGTATACAAGTGTTTGAAAATCGCACTAACATAGTGGGTCCTGACATTAATTTTTATGGGAACACAACGTTAGGGAATACTAGTTTCCATGCTGGTAGCATTGTCGATTTCGCAAACACCGATGTAAGGAATCTTAATATTCCGCCTAGTACCGTTGTACTGACTCAAATCAGAGGCGCGGCAGAACCATTTGCTAGTAACGGTGTGAACGGTACAGCTTCTTTGCTTGATACTAACCCTGGAGCGGGGGCGATGACGACGTTCAGCTCGACTGGCGTACAAACCGTTGCCGCTAATACCACTATTGGTGATCGACTGGTAGGGGCTAAATATCAAAATTTGGTCAATGGTAATGAACTGATAGATGGCAATCTCTATGTTAATGGTGATACCGCTCTTGTGGGTACTCATTCGGCGACTTCAACGGTTGATGCCAGCAAAAACCTCGCTAGCAGTAAACTTGCAGGCGCGACCACAGGTGTCATTGGTCAAACGGGTACTGTCACCACAGGTACTAGCGTGATTGACCCTACGACAGGTGTTGCTGCACCTGCGCCAGAGTCGGTAGCCTCTACCACATTGACAAATGGTTATGGTTTAACCAATGGGCTAAAGGTGTACGAAGATAGAACCACCTTGTCAGGTGGCGCACAACAGCCTTCAGCAATCACGATAAGCGATGGTGGTATTAGCATACAGGGCGGTTTACCTGGAACAACGGCTAGTAACGGTGTGACAGGTATTACAGCCACTGATCCGGGAGCGAGTATAGGTTCTGGAGCAGTAACGCTATTTGGTTCTGATCGAGTACAAACGATTGCCCCAGGTACGACCATTGGTGATCGACTAAACGGCGTAAAATTTCAAACGGCACTCAGTGGTAATTCCTTAGTTGATGGTAATCTTTATGTCAACGGTGATACTGCTTTTGTCGGCAAAACAGCAGCAACCTCAACGGTAGTCGGTGATTCGGGAACCAGTAAACTAGGTCCTGCGGGGGTAACAGGTCAAACTGGAATTACTACCTCTTCAGTAGCTAACCCTGTTCCTGTTGTTGATATAGCGACAGGTAAAACAGCAAATGAATCTGTAGCCTCTACCACTCTGACCAACGGGCTAGGTAAAACCAATGGTCTGCAAGTTTTTGAGGACAGAACTAATTTAACGGGTGGTACACAACAACCTAGCTCATTGACGCTAAACGATAATGGCGTGACCTTTGGTAATTCCACAGGCGGTCCTGCTAAAGTGACAGGCGTTGCTGATGGTACAAGCAAGTTTGATGCAGTCAACTATGGTCAATTACAGGCTCTATCCAATAATGTAGATGGGATTGCCGCTAGGGCTTATAGCGGTATTGCCCAGTCGGCAGCGATGAACTCCATACCCACAAGTATGGCAGGACACCATTACGGAATAGGTATCGGTAGTGGTTTCTACTCAGGTCAACAAGCCATCGCTTTTGGTGGTGGTGCGGATGTAGGGGAACACATTAAAGTGAAAGCGGCAGTTGCTAATGGTTTTGGTACGAGTAGTGCTATGACGGCTAACGTGGGCGCGGGCTTTAGTTGGTAAGCAATTGTGCATAAGGGCGATTTGCTAAAGTGAATCGCCTTAGTCTCAACTATCAAGCCCCGATTTATCGGGGCTTTTTTATTGTCACCATAGATACAATTCATTCTTTGCTATACAATCAAATTCTCTTCAAAGATTTTGGCTGTTTATGTTAAAGAACCATTTTATTAAGCAACTGTGCAATAGTTTTATCGACCTCGTGCCGATTCTTGCCGTTGTGCTAGTGTTTCAGGTTCTGATTATTAAACAACCTATTGCCGATGTTGCCAGTTTAATCATCGGTACGCTGTTTGTTGTACTGGGGCTAGCATTATTTATTCAAGGGCTGGAACAAAGTCTTTTTCCACTGGGTGAATCAATGGCTTACGCATTTGCGCGTAAGGGCAGTTTATTCTGGCTGTTGATTTTCGCATTTTGTTTGGGTTTTGGCACAACTGTAGCAGAACCTGCATTGATTGCCATTGCAGCGGAAGCGGCAGATATTGCCAGTAAAGGTAATATCATTGCTCATAGCACTGAGGCAAAAACCAGTTATGCCTTAGGCTTACGCATCACGGTGGCGTTATCCGTTGGCTTTGCGATTTTAGTCGGTGTGCTAAGAATTATCCGTGGTTGGCCGTTGTATTATCTAATTATCGGTGGTTATTGCGGCGTGATTCTCATCACACCGTTTGCACCTGCTGACATCATCGGCATCGCTTATGATTCTGGCGGCGTAACCACTTCCACCATTACCGTGCCGTTAGTCACCGCTTTAGGCGTGGGCTTAGCAACGGCAATTAAAGGACGCAATCCAATGATAGACGGTTTTGGTTTAATCGCATTTGCCTCATTAACACCGATGATTTTCGTCATGGCTTATGGAGTCATACGATGATTGCGTGGTTTATCCATTTTGCCTTGGCATTGCTAGCCACTTGTCAGGATATTTTACCCATTGCGGTGATTATCATCGGTTTTCAATTATTGGTGATTCGTAAACCCTTAGCCAATCCAAAAAAGACCCTGATTGGTTTTATCTATGTATTATTGGGCATTGCTTTTTTCCTCGAAGGTCTGGATATGGCATTGTTTCCGCTGGGTAAGTTAATGGCAAAGCAACTAACCAGCACGGAATTCCTTGGCATTAATCCCCATGAATATATTTTGAATTGGTCGGCGTATTTTTGGGTGTATGTATTTGCCGCTAGTATTGGCTTTGCGACGACCTTAGCCGAACCGTCTTTATTGGCGGTGGCTATAAAAGCCGAGCAGATTTCAGGCGGTACGATTCAAGCGTGGGGTTTACGCATTGCAGTGTCGATAGGCGTGGCGTTTGGTATTGCACTGGGGACGTTTCGTATTGTCACAGGGTTTGAACTCTACGTTTTTATCGTTATTGGTTATGTGCTGGTGCTGATACAAACCTTATTCGCGCCTAAGTTCATTATTGGTTTGGCATTCGACTCAGGTGGCGTGACTACTTCAACCGTTACCGTGCCGTTAGTCACCGCCTTAGGTTTGGGCTTAGCGCAAGCAGTTCCAGACCGCAATCCATTAATAGACGGTTTTGGTTTAATCGCCTTTGCCAGTTTATTTCCTATTATCACTGTGTTGGGTTACGCGCAACTTGCTGCGTGGCGTAGCAAACGCTATCTCTCCTCTAAACACTGAGTGACATTATGCACTTTAAATTAATTATTGCCTTTGTCGAAGACGACAAAACCGATTTAGTACTGGATACGGCGCGTGAAAGCGGCGCGAAAGGTGCAACGGTGATTAATCATGCGCGTGGCGAAGGCATGAAACAATCGAAAACTTTTTTTGGCTTAACATTGGACACCCCCAGAGATGTATTGCTGTTTTTAGTCGAAGAACATTTAAGTCGCCATATTTTAGAAAAAATCGCCAAAGCAGGCGAATTCGACAGCAAAGCAGGCACAGGCATTGCTTTTAAAATTGACGTGGAAGATGCCATTGGTGTCATGCACCAAGTAGAACAATTAACCCAAGAATTAGCGGATGAACTATGAGTGAACCCAAAATTATTCGCGTCAAAGACGTAATGAAATCAACGTTTTCCTGTATAGATGGTGCAGCGACTATTAGCGATGCCTTAAAAGAAATGAAAGCCTCAGGGACATCGGTATTAATTGTTAATAAGCGTCATGATGATGACGAATACGGCATGATTACCTCAGGCGATATAGCACGGCAAGTATTGGCGAAAGACCGCGCCCCCGATAGAGTCAATGTCTATGAAATTATGACTTGTCCTGTCATTCAAGTACGCCCTGAAATGGATATACGCTATTGCTCACGGTTATTTGCCACTTATAATTTGGTGCGTGCGCCTGTGGTAGAAAATGGCAAGGTTATCGGCATGGTGAGTCCTAATTCCTTGGTATTAGATGGCTTGTATAAAATCTGTTGATAATAGCTACGCAATAAGGGCTTGCTATGGCATACCACCGATCGAGGGTCAATACACCGCTGATAAATACAGGAGTCGATATGAATGAATGAAGACGATATACCAGCCAGTATTCTAATTGTGGATGACAACTCTACCAAATTGACTGCGATGGTAGCGGTTTTAAAAGACATGGATATTGAGATTATCACCGCCACTTCGGGTAAAGAGGCGGTGTGCAAGTTACTGGATCATGACTTTGCGCTGGTATTGCTCAACGTGAATATGCCGATTATGGACGGTTTTGAAACCGCTGAAATAATCCGCAGTCAGTCACGCTTCGTGCCTGTACCGATTATCTTCATTACTACTGAGACGCTGACTGATGCGTCGTTGCTCAAGGGCTACGAATTGGGCGCGGTGGATTATCTACTTAGCCCTGTGTTGCCGCAGATACTGCGTGTCAAGGTGAAAACCTTTGTTGACCTCTACCGCTTACACAAGAAAAACTATCACTATGCCAAGGTCTCGTTTGAGAAAAATGAGGAAATCGCACGCCATAACTTATGGCTGTATCTGAGCGAAGAACGCTACCGCTTGCTGGTCGATGGAGTCAAAGACTGCGCCAATCTGATGCTCGATGAAAACGGCTGTGTCATAACTTGGAATCAGAATGCCGAACGACTTAATGGTTACACCTCCGATGAAATCATCGGTCAGTATTTTTCTATCTTCTATCCACCCGATGTTGTTGCGGCGGGCAAACTAGAAGCAAAGTTGGCAGAAGCGTTAGCACAAGGACAAGCGGAAGATGAGGGCTGGCGTGTACGCAAAGATGGCTCTCAATTCTGGGCTCATGTGCTTATCACAAGCCTCTACAACGATCAAGATGAGCTACAGGGATTTTCAAAAATCACCCGCGATTTTACTGAGCGTAAGCGGACAACAGATGAATTAGAACAACGCACTGCCACACTGGTTGCCACTCAGCAACGACTTGATTTTCTGCTCAAGTCTACCCCCGTAATCCTTTACAGTGCTGAGACTCACGGTGACTACGCCGTGACCTTCAGCAGCGAGAATGTGAGCGATCAACTCGGCTGGCAAGCAAGAGAATTCATCGATAATCCAGACTTCTGGGTTAGTCATCTCCATCCAGACGACCGCAATCGGGCATTAATTGAATTAGAGCGACTGTTCAAGCACGATACTTGTATTTTTGAATATCGGTTTCTACACCAAAACGGTACTTGGCACTGGATACAGAACGACTGCAAATTGGTGCGTGATGCCGACGGTCAGCCGCAAGAAATAGTGGGTTACTGGATTAACATCACCGAGCGCAAACAGACCGAAGGGATGCTGGCACATTTGCAACGCCTATATGAGCAGATTCTTACTTCTGTTGGCGATGGCTTGTACGGCATCGACTTACAGGGAAATATTATTTTCGAGAACCCTGCTGCCGCAACCATGCTTGGCTGGCGTGAAAAGGAGCAGATCGGTCAACCTGCCCATTCGATAATCCACCACAGCAGTGCCGATAGCGCACACTATCCGCAGAATGAATCTCCTATTTATGCAACGCTGGATGATGGCATCAGCCGCTATGTTGCCAATGAAATGTTCTGTCACAAAGATGGCACGAGTTTTCCTGTCACTTATGTCAGCACGCCGATGTGCAATGAGGCAGGAGAAATAGAGGGTATGGTGGTTGCGTTTCACGATATTTCCGAACTCAAAGCGACGGAGAACCGACTGCGCGACCACGCCATTCACATCCACACAATCCTTAATACTATAGTGGACGGCATTATCACCATCAATGAGTACGGTACGATCGAAACTATCAACCCAGCCGTCGAGCGCATTTTTGGCTATGTTGCCGCCGAGGTAATCGGGCAGAACATTAATATGTTGATGCCAGAACCTTATCACAGTGAACATGAGAGTTATATCGAACATTACCATGCTACTGGTGAAGCACGCATCATCGGTAGCGGGCGTATCATTGATGGGCGGCGCAAGGACGGGAGTACCTTTCCGCTGGAGATGGCGGTGAGCGAGATGCAGTTGGGTGAGGGTCGCTTTTTCACTGGAATTGTGCGTGACATCACAGAGCGCAAACAGTTTGAGCAAGCACTGCTTGCCGCCAAGACTGAGGCAGAACAGGCTAATCATACCAAGTCGGAGTTTCTTGCTGCCATGAGTCACGAGATTCGCACCCCGATGAATGGCGTAATCGGTATGGTGGACGTGCTACAACAGACCAGCCTTGAAGGCTATCAGATGGAAATGGTCGATACCATCCGCGACTCGGCGTTTTCACTGCTGGGCATTATTGAAGACATTCTCGATTTTTCCAAGATTGAGGCTGACAAGCTGGAGATTGAGTCTGAACCGACTGCGGTGAACGAGGTGGTAGAGAAAGTCTGCGTTATGCTAGATCTCTTTGCCAGTAAGAAAGAGGTGGAATTGACACTCTTTACCGATCCAGCGATTCCTGTCACCGTGCTAAGCGATGCCCAGCGTCTGCGCCAGATCATCATCAATCTTACCAACAATGCCATTAAGTTCTCTAGTGGACAAGACCGCATAGGGCGGGTATCAGTGCAGGTCATGCTAGTCGAACGTAACACGAAGCAAGTCGTGGTAGACATTCGCGTGCTTGACAACGGTATTGGTATGAATGAAGCAACTCAAGAACATTTATTTACTCCCTTCTCTCAAGCTGATATTTCAACAACGCGGCGTTTTGGCGGCACGGGGCTAGGCTTGTCCATTGCTCATAAACTGGTACAACTGATGGGTGGAGAAATTACCGTACAGAGTACACTAGGACAGGGTTCTACTTTTACTGCACGACTGCCTTTTGTGCTGGTATTGGATGAAGCCAGCAATAAAACTATGCCATCACTGGTGACGGGGCTTTCTTGTCTGGTAATAGGCGGTAAAGAAGGGCTGGCTGATTATCTGACCACTTATCTGTTAGCCGCTGGTGCGGTGGTTGAGCAAGTATCTGATTTGGCGGCGGCACGCGAGAAAAACGACACCGTATCGCCCAAACCGTGGATATGGTTAATAGACGCAGGCAATACACCACTATTAGCAGAGGAACTTTCCTTTGCCCAGCCAATGCAAGCTATTCGCTTCGTCATCATCGGGCGCGGGATGCGTCGGAAACCACGGTGGCTAAATACGACTCGGAGCGTAGAAGTAGATGGCAATGTTTTAACACGGAACATTGTCCTCCAGTCGGTAGCTATCGCTGCTGGACGAGCGGAGGTAGGAATAAATACGCCACCGTCTGACAAAAGCGAATCGGCTTTTATCGCCCCCCTGAGAGCCGATGCACTACAGCAGAATAGGCTAATTTTGGTCGCGGAAGACAACGAGACTAATCAGAAAGTCATTCTACAACAACTTGCTTTGCTTGGATTTGCCGCCGATATTGTTAATGACGGTATTGAAGCACTGGAACGCTGGCGTAGCGGTGATTATGCCCTACTATTAACTGATCTACACATGCCAAACATGGACGGCTACCAACTGACCACTGCCATCCGTGCTGAAGAAAATAACGTCCGACACAGCATCATCATTGCCCTGACCGCAAATGCTCTTAAGGGGGAGTCTCTGCATTGTCACAAGCTGGGAATGGATGACTATCTCAGCAAACCAACACCACTGGCAGAGCTGAAGGCGATGTTGAAGAAATGGCTGCCAAATGCCCATTCAGACTTACAACCATCTGCTACTACCACCTTATCTAATGTACCTATACCCTCAAATACTATGTTAAACTCAGTAATAGATGTGAGTGTGTTGGCGGCACTGGTAGGCGACGATCCTGAGATAATCAGTGATTTTCTACAGGATTTTCGACGTAGTGCAACCCAAATTGCGACAGAGCTGAAAATGGCATTTACCGCAGGGCAAGCAACGCAAGTGAGTGCGTTGGCACACAAACTAAAGTCTTCAGCGCGTGCAGTCGGGGCATTGGAATTAGGTGAATTATGTGCCGCTATTGAACAAGCAGGTCGGGCAGGTCAGCTTGAGATATTAGTAGCACTTATGCCCCGCTTTGAGGCGGAAATGACCGATGTGAATAACTATCTGGACGCATTGTAACTCCCGAAAATAGCTGGGACAGAATAACAAAGAGATAAAAAAAATATGCTCGAAAAATCTACATTAAAATTTTTGCTAGTCGATGATGAGCCTTTTATGCTCAAGCTCTTAAGTCGTATTATGTCCAATTTAGGATACACTCAAATAACAAGCTGCGAAAGTGGGAGTGACGCACTGGATTGGCTGGAACAACCAGATTACTCAGCGGATTTGATCTTGTTGGACATCAATATGCCAGAAATGGATGGCGTAGAATTCGTACGCGAACTAGCCAAGCGGCACTATTCGGGTAGCCTTATTCTAGTGAGTGGTGAAAATGAGCGAATGCGGCAGACTGTCGAGAAACTGGGGCAAACATATAAAATAACGATGCTCGGACATTTGCAAAAACCCGTCAATCCAGAGGAGCTGTCCAAGCTACTGGCGAAATGGGTGCCACCTTGGCTAAACGACTATTCGTTAGCGCAAAAAGTAGACTACGATGTTGACCAGATACGAGCCGCCATTATCAATAACGAGTTGGTCAATTACTACCAGCCCCAAGTCGATGTGACCAGCGGTAAAGTGGTCGGAGTTGAAGCACTGGTACGCTGGCAACACCCGCAGAACGGCATGGTTTTTCCCGATCAGTTCATCCATTTAGCTGAAGACTATGGGCTAATCGATGATTTGACACACGCTGTGGTCGAGGCAGCTTTTGCTCAGACTAGGATTTGGCGGGATAACAACCTGTATCAGGAAGTATCCGTTAATATTTCTATGAACAATCTCAATTCACTGAAATTTGTTGATTATATGACAACCGCAGCCGCCAATGCTGGCATTATGCCGAGTGACATTGTGCTGGAAATCACTGAAAGTCGGTTGATGAAGGATTTATCCGCATCACTGGAAATTCTTAGTCGTTTGCGGCTAAAACGTTTTGGGCTATCGATAGACGATTTTGGTACGGGCTACTCTTCATTCGCTCTATTGCGTAACATCCCCTTTAACGAACTTAAGATAGATCAAAGATTCGTACATGGCGTGGCGAGTAACAACACACTACGCGCTATTTATAATGCCAGCCTGACTCTGGCACAACAACTGGACATGAAAACTGTGGCGGAAGGTGTAGAAGACAGGGAAGACTGGAATTTTTTGCGTAGCACTGGCTGTGATGCGGCTCAAGGCTATTTCATCGCCAAACCCATGCCAGCCGCTAAAATTCCAAACTGGATTAGTAACTGGGAGGCTAATATTAAATCATCCGACTTGTGTATCTAAGTGTTCCGTTATAATAGCTCTATTTTTTTGACCTAAAAATTATCATGAGCAAGCAACGAAAAGCAGTCGCCCTTATTTCAGGTGGATTAGATTCCATGTTAGCGGCGAAAACCATCCTCGAACAAGGCATCCACGTTGAAGGCATTAATTTTTTCACAGGGTTTTGTGTTGAAGGTCATACTCACGCGATACGCGCCAAAGACAAAGCCAAAGTTAAACGCAATAACTCCCTGTGGGTCGCTGAACAACTGGGCATCAAACTGCATATTGTCGATGTTATCGAAGAATATAAAAATGTGCTGATTAATCCAAAACACGGCTATGGTCAGCATTTGAATCCGTGTTTAGATTGCAAAATTTTCATGGTCAACAAAGCCAAACAATGGATAGTCGAAAACGATTTTGACTTTATCATCACGGGAGAAGTGATTGGTCAGCGTCCTATGTCACAACGCAAAGCTACCATGCCCATTATTTCTAAACAATCAGGTGCGGATGATTTATTGCTGCGTCCTTTATGTGCAAAAAATCTCCCTGAAACCTTGCCTGAACGTGAAGGCTGGGTAGACAGAGAAAAACTGCATGACATCACAGGACGTTCACGCAAGCCACAAATGGCACTGGCTGAAAAATGGGAGTTTGATGACTATGCCCAACCTGCGGGCGGTTGTTGTTTTCTGACCGACAAAAGTTATTCTGCCAAATTAGTCGATTTGTGGCAAGCCCACGGACACAAAGACTACGAACTCGATGACGTGATGCTGTTAAAAGTCGGCAGACATATCCGCCCTGCCCCACATTTCAAACTCATCGTGGCGCGTGAAGAAGGCGAAGGGCGATTTTTACAAGGCTATAAAAAACAATTTATCAGCTTACATTGTGCAAGTCACCCAGGCCCTTTAGTATTAATTGATGGCGAACTCAGCGCAGAAGATTTATATCTAGCGGCGCGAATTGCCGCCCGTTATGGTCAAGGACGTGATGCCGAACAAGTTGATATTACTATTAGGCAGCAAGATGGATCAGAACGTACCATCCAAGTCACACCCTTCAAGATAGATGAGATTCCTAAGGAATGGTATATCTAAATTTAGAAAAATGCGCTGATTATAACGATAAGGTTGCACATTTTTTAACCCAAAGCCCATTTTTCGCCGTCCCTATTTAAACCAAAACGATCCATTTTTGGCTCTATTTTCGACGAAAGAAGAGCCTTATCGAATTATTTCACCGTCCATAACGCTACAATCCCCTGCATTTTTATGAGACTATGAATTACTCAGCAATCATTTCAAACCACTGCCATGACCACACTATTAACAGACTACGCACAAGCCCACGCCACTTTTGCTAAACTCACTACGCAATTAGAGCTGGTATTGTTTGGACAGCGCCGCACCTTGCAATGGTTGTTAGCGGCGTTTAGTAGCGGTGGTCATGTGTTGTTGGAAGATGTTCCTGGCACGGGTAAAACTACCTTGGCGAAAGCCTTGGCATTGTCGTGTGAAGCAGAATTTCAGCGCATTCAATTTACTCCTGATTTATTGCCATCGGATATTTTGGGGATTTCAATTTTTGACCCACAGAAACAAAGCTTTCGCTTTGAGCAAGGGGCGATTTTTTGTCATATTTTGCTTGCCGATGAAATTAACCGTGCTTCACCGCGTACTCAATCGGCATTGTTGGAAGCAATGGCAGAAAATCAAGTCAGTATTGAGCGGCAAGTCAGACTGTTACCATCGCCATTTTTTGTCATTGCCACTCAAAATCCTGTCGAATTTCACGGCACTTATCCATTACCCGAAGCCCAGCTAGACCGTTTTGCAATGAAGTTTAGCTTAGGCTATGTCAGTCAAGCGCAAGAAGTGGCGATACTCAACGCACAAGGAAATCACCATCCATTAACAGATTTAAAAGCGTGTATCTCACTAGATGAACTGCACAAATTACAGCATCAAGTGAAGCAAGTGCGCATTAGTGAAGAACTGAAACATTATATCGTCGCCATTGTTGCCGAAACCCGCAAACTTGCCGATGTACAATTGGGCGCGAGTCCCAGAGCCTCACTCACGTTAATGAAAGCCGCGCAAGCCTTGGCATTAATAGATGGTTTGGAATTTGTCACCCCCGATGTGATTAAAGAACTCGCTATTCCTGTCATTGCTCATCGTTTAAATCTCAATGCGCAAAGTAAATTTTCGGGCATTACCGCTAGTCAGCTAGTGCAGGATATAGTCAATAAACTGCCGATTCCGCGCTAATAGCGCATTGAACGGGTTGGAGAATACAAACCTAGGTTTGTATTCCTGATAAGTAGATGAACAAAAGTTTTCTGGTATTTGGAACAAGGTTAAGCCGTTCGTGGTGAGCCTGTCGAACCATGAACGGCTTAACCGTCCACCCTTCGACAAACTCAGGGCGAACGGTTAAGCTTCTAGTTATGCCTGATAGTTAAGTAAGTGAGTATAAGTTTTCAGGTATATGACTGCCAGTCCTTCAAGGACTGGCAGTCATTCATTACCCAAAAACTTATTCACTGTTACTTATGCTTAACTACTTAGGTAACTAACCTATATTGAAACCACTGTAACTTTATTCATGCACCAACGCCAGTTTTTAATTAACAAGGATATTAACACTGTGGCAAAACTTAATCTGGAAAAACTGCGTAAACATATTCAAGCGTTTGAGTTTCAAACTTTGTTTAATTCATTGGGATGGGATAATACAAGCTTAAAAAAATCTATTGTAGTTAATGAACAGTGTTACTCATTAACTGCAATTGCTGAAAAACGGGGATTTATTATTTTCACTTGTCAATCGGCTACATTTCCAAATCAAGCAGAACGTAAGAAGATAGCGTATAAAATTGGTATTACTTACCACGAATACTTAATTATTTATTTCAATACTGAAAAACAAATTTGGCAAATTTCAGTTAAAGAATTAAACAAACCCATTCAATACAAAGAAACTGAATACTACAGCCATCAAGAGCCTAAGTTATTATTGTCTCGATTGCAGGGTATATTTTTTACCTTAGACGAAGAAGATAATATTCATTTAGTTGATGTAACTAACCGTGTTAATAATAATTTTAATGCTAACACCGAGAAAACCACTAAAAAGTTTTACGACCACTTCAAAAAACAACACGCTGTTTTTATAAAATATATTAATGGCTTGGATAGTCAGGCTAATAAAGAATGGTATGCCTCGTTAATGCTTAACCGCTTGATGTTTATTTATTTTATTCAGAAAAAAGGATTTCTGAATAACGATGTGCATTATTTGCGCACAAAATTAAATCAAGTTTACCAAATACAAGGCGAAAATAAATTTTATTCGTTTTATCGCCATTTTTTGTTAGCGTTCTTTCATGAAGGCTTGGGTGCTGAACACAGAGATAATAAAGAGCTGATTGCGTTAATTGGTAATGTGCCGTATTTAAACGGTGGCTTGTTTGATGTTCATGAATTGGAAAACAATAATGATGCAATTGATATTGCGGATGATGCTTTTGTGCAATTATTTGATTTTTTTGACCAATATCAATGGCATTTAGATACTAATGCCAATGCTACGGGTAAAGAAATTAATCCCGATGTGATTGGTTATATTTTTGAGAAATATATTAATGACCATGCAGCGATGGGTGCGTATTATACCAAAGAAGATATTACTGAATATATTGGCAAAAATACTATTATTCCGTTTTTATTCGATAAAGTTAAAATTGAATGTGCTAATGCGTTTAAAACGAATAGTAGTTTGTGGCAGTTATTGAAAGATTCTCCAGACCGTTATATTTATGATGCAGTTAAAAAAGGTTGTGAATATACAGATATTCCTGAAAATATTGCCATTGGTATCGATAATTCTACACCTGATTTATTAATGCGGCGTAACGATTGGAATACGCCCACACCTGAAAAATTCGCTTTACCTACTGAAATATGGCGTGAAACCATTGCGCGGCGACAACGTTATGAAGAATTAAACGCTAAACTAATTAATGGTGAGATAACGGATATTAACGACTTAATTACGTTTAATTTGAATATTCGCCAATTCTCTCAAGACGCACTGGATTATTATGAAGGTTCGGATTTTATTGAAGCGTTTTATAATGCGATTGAAAATATAACGGTACTTGACCCGACTTGTGGCTCTGGGGCGTTTTTGTTTGCGGCGTTGAATATTTTAGAGCCGTTGTATGAAGCGTGTATTAAACGAATGCGCGAGTTTATTGAGAATGCACCCGATAATAAATTTAAAAAGTTTCGTGATATTTTAGCGGATATTGATAAACACGCGAATCCAACGTACTGGATTTATAAGAAGATTATTTTAAATAATCTGTATGGCGTGGATATTATGCAGGAAGCGGTGGAAGTTGCTAAATTGCGCTTGTTTTTAAAATTAGCAGCAATGTCTGAGGCTGATTATAAAAAACCTAATTTGGGTTTAGAGCCGTTGCCTGATATTGATTTTAATATTCGTTGTGGTAATACTTTAATTGGTTACACAACACATGAGCAGATTAGAACCGCAGTTGAATATGATGTCAGTGGACAAGCGAAGATATTTTTCGGTGATGAAATGGTTTTAATTGATGATATGATTCAAGATTTACAAGGCGTTTTACGCCGTTATAATGCGAATCAGTTGGCAAATAATATTGTTGGTTTGCACGAAGATAAACAAGAAATTATTGATAGATTGGCTGAAATAAAAGAGCAGTTAGATTGGTTTTTAGCGCGTGATTATGGGATTGATGACGATAAATTAGCACAGTGGAAAGCATCACATCAACCGTTTCATTGGTTTACTGAGTTTTATCGTATTATTGATAAGGGCGGTTTTGATGTGATTATTGGGAATCCGCCTTATGTGGAAAAAAAAGTTGCATAAAAAGAATATAAAATTAGAAACATTGAAGTAAATACTGGTGGAAATTTACACTCAATGGTAGCCGCAATATCATTACTTATTATACATAATAATGGTTACTTGGGGTTTATTGTTCCAGTTTCTATTTCCAACACAGAAAGAATGAAAGAAATCAGAAAAAGGTTTGTCGAAAATGGAATTATTTGGGTTAGTAATTACGCAATACGTCCAGCGAAGTTATTTTCTGGTGCAGAACAAAGATTATCTATTTATATTTTCAAAAAAGATAAAATTAAATCTGGAAAATTGTTTTCATCAAAATATTACAAGTGGAATACTGAAGAAAGAAGTTTTTTATTCAGCAATATAAGTTTATATGAAACCAAGATTAGCGGTAGTAAAATATGGGAAAAAATAAACAATGAACTGTTTTTGTCTATATTTAATAAGGTAAATGCAACAAGCGAGCAGGTAGAACAATATGTACGAAAAGGTAACGTTATTTATTATAAAAACACTGGAATAGGATATTATGTTACAACTACATTAATACCACCAGAATGTTATATTAATGACATTAAGCAATCAAGTTCAAGAGAAACAACAATTGGTTTTGAAAAGGAGATATATAAATATATTTTTCATTCATTATTTTCTAGTAGCTTATTCTTTTTAAATTACCATTCAAAAAGTAATTGCCGAGATTTAAACCCAACTGATTTAACACAATTTAAATTTCCTGCTTCCATACTAAATGAAGAAAAATTGATTGATTTATCAAGTAGACTTCAAAATAGCTTGGTAGAAAACTCATGGTTTCAAATTAGAAACCAAAAACAGACAGGAGAGGTTAAAATACAGTCTTTTACTTCTTCGCAATCCAAACCCATCATAGATGAAATAGACAAAGTGCTTGCCCAGCATTATGGTTTTACCGAAGAAGAACTGGATTTTATTATTAACTATGATATTAAATATCGTATGGGCAAGGAGTTAGATTAAATCGGCGTTGATTTGCACCACGCCTGAATTTGATGAGTTGAAAACCGAACTTTTGGAGTCCAAACTCATGAGTTTGGACTCCAATAGGGAGCAAATTCGCGCTGAATTGGATGCTAGAGCTAACTGCTAATAAAATGATTACAAAACCGTTCGCACTGAGCCTGTCGAAGTGTGAATGTGGTTCGACAAGCTCACCACGAACGTTATCATTTTATTGTGCGTTAGCTATATCATTGCCCATTTGTACAGCTTAACGGAAGACTTGTTGCGCCAGAATACTAAATTGTGTGAGGGGGATTATATAGTGTGGCAACGTTTTGTACTTCGGCAATACCTTAATGTTTACCGCTTTGATAATTGGATTAAGCGGCATTTCACCTTAACTGGGCATATTTTCATCACTTTTATGATTGCGAGTGCGGTGTTTGGTGTTGATACTCGCCAGAGTACCACTTATCAGTTGTTTGTGTTTTTGCTGGTGGTGTTGATTTTTTCGTTGTTGGGTGGCGTGTTTAATCGTTTGCGGGTGTCAATGACGCGCCAATTACCACGTTATGGCACTGTCGGTGAACCCTTGCGTTACAGCGTCACCCTCACTAATTTAACTCCGAGAATTTATGACCGTTTAGCGTTAATTGAGCCGTTAGCAGAGACGCTACCTAGTCCTGCACAATTACAGCAATTTTATTCCCTGCATAATGAACCGTGGTTTAAACGTGGCATTAGTTTTCGCCAGTGGATGCGTTATTTGAGTATTCAACGCGGTGGGGTGATTGAAGAAATTGCTGTGCCGCGCTTGGGGCTTTCTCCAGTGCAAGTAACTAATAGCTTTATTCCCACGCGGCGCGGCGTGATTCATTTCGCGCCTAGCTCTGTTGCGAAACCCGATTTATTGGGTTTATTTCGGCGGTTAATTACCGTGGACGAACCGCAAAGTTGCATCATATTACCGAAACGCTATGCGATTAAACCGCTGAACTTAACAGGACGGCGACAATACCAATCAGGCGGCGTGTCTTTAGCCAATTCAGTCGGCAATTCCAGTGAATTTATGGCGTTGCGTGATTATCAACAGGGCGACCCGTTACACAGCATTCATTGGAAAAGCTACGCTAAACACGGCAAGCTGATAGTCAAAGATTATCAGGATGAATATTTTGTTAGACGGGCATTAGTGCTAGATACCTTTGTTGGCATCGCTAATCGTGAACAATTTGAAGCAGCGGTATCGGTTGCTGCTTCCTTAGCGACTAGCGAACAAGATGATGAAGCCTTATTGGATTTATTATTTGTCGGGTTGCAAAGTTATTGTTTTACCGCAGGGCGTGGCGTTGACCAAGTGACCCATTTACAAGAAATTCTCGCCAGTGTGCAAGCCAGTTCTGAAACGTCATTCGAGTTATTACAACAAACGGTGTTGGCACGTTTGGCGTTATGTAGCAGTTTGCTGTGCGTGTTGATGCACTGGGACGAAGCGCGGCAAAATTTTATTCAGCAACTGATGGCGCATGGTTTGCCTGTGGCGGTGTTTTTACTACACGATGGTTCGTTGACTTTGGCTAACTGTCCCAAAAAACCACCGCATTTTTATTTATTGGATTATCGGCAGTTAGCAGAACAGTTGGCGGGGTTATGAACAAAAATCTCGTCTTCCTAACTTTCAGCCTAGCTTCATGGGGCTGGTTATTACACAGCGAATGGCTGGCTGCTGGTTTATGGTTTACCTTTACAGCTATTCAATCTAGCTCATGGCGTTGGCATATCAACCCCAAGCAAATACACCGCTGGGGCGATGTATCAACCTTACTAATCGTCCTATTGTTGGTGTTCGTGTACTTGATACAGCCCACCGACCAGCCGATGTTTGTATTGCTTAAATGTCTGCCCATACTACTCGCCCCCGTGTTATTGGCTCAGTTACTTAGTCAACAACAGCACATTCCACTAAGCACTCTATTTTATACGCTGCGTAGAAAGCACCGCTCTACTAACAAAAATGTCGATGTTCAACTGCCCTATTCCGCTATTGTTATTCTCAGCGCAGGGGCGGCAAATGTGCAGGATACTTATTATTTTATCCTCGCTACGCTGTTTTTTATTGCGGTACTCTGGACAATTCGCCCACAACAAAGCCGTGTTTATTGGTGGTTGCCTGTCATGGTATTAGCCGTGGCAATCAGTTATGCTGGACAAAAAGTCTTGCGCCAATTACACAATGTGGTCGAACAAAAATCCATCCAATGGCTAAGCGATTGGAATGCCGATCCGTTTAAAAATCAAACCGCCATAGGTGATATAGGCGAATTAAAATTATCCAGTCAAATCGAATTTAGGTTAAAAGCAGATGGGCAGATATTGCTACATCAAGCCAGTTATGACCGTTATTTAGGGCAAGCGTGGATAGCCTCTAAACGCCTATTTAGCGTCGAAAATTTCCAAACCCCCAGCGAAAAATCAGCGTTAAAACACTTAGAGATTCTACAACACAACATTAGCCACACTGTGTTAGCTCTGCCTGATGGGGTGGTCAAACTCACAGGATTAGGTGATAGCATTTTGCAAAGCACCGAACTTGGCACGATAGAAATCGATACTCCATCCAAAACCACCAACTATCAAGTGTCTTACACTGGCAAACGAATCAGCAAACCCAGCCGCTATGATTTGCAAATTCCTCCGCAACATAGCGACTGGTTACAAGCTGTTAGCCGTGAACTAAAATTGGCAGGGCTGCCGCCTAAAATCGCTGCCGATCATATTAAAGACTATTTTCAGCAACACTTTTTTTATAGCCTGTACTTAGGAACGCAAACCGACCCCGACCTAGCGTTAAGAGACTTTATGCTTAAACGCAAAGCGGGGCATTGTGAATATTTTGCCGCCGCGACGGTGTTGTTGCTCAGACAAAACGGTATTCCAGCCCGCCTAGCCACAGGGTATTCAGTTAGCGAATACTTGCCCGAACAAGATTTGTACCTCGTGCGCCGCCGTGATGCTCATGCGTGGGCAATCGCTTACCTTGACGGTATCTGGCAACCTATCGACTCCACCCCCGCACAATGGCAAACACTAGAAGCCGATAACGCTAATGGACTATGGCAAACTCTCAGCGATGCGTGGTCAAACAGCGTATTTATGTTTCAGCAATGGTCGGTTAGTGAAAGCCAACGTCTAACGCTAAAATATAGTGGGATGTTAATACTGGTTTTGTATTTAACCACGCGGCTATTCAGCCGAAAACGTCTAACTCGACGTTTCGCAAAAACCACCGTAATAAAGCCAATTTATGCAGGATTAGATTCTGAGTTTTATCAACTAGAACAACACCTACACAACACCCAACAAGCACGCTTCGATAACGAAAGCCTACAACACTGGGTTGAGCGTTTAGCCTCACCCGAATTAGTACAACTTTGCCAACTGCATTACCAGTTACGGTTTGATCCGAAGGGGCTATCTGTTGAACAAAGGCAATGGCTACGAAAGCAGATTAAAACGTGGCTAGCGGCTAGTGCTGTGTCATAAATAGAATGGTTTTTTTGTTAAACTGCCCGTTTTTCAAATTCATCGTGGATTTGTAGAGCGAGTTAAGAGTGCTTGGCTAGCTCGAATAAATTTAAACCTAGAGTCGATAACTATTATTTTTGTCAAATTATTGTATAAGTATTGTGCTAGAATCCCTACATTGTTTTTGATGAAGAAATTATGCGAATGGAAGACTATCACAAAAGCTCAGCACAGTATTTAATTGGTACGGTCTCTAAACGATCTGGGGTGAAATCGGATTTAGTGAGAGCGTGGGAACGCCGTTATCAGGCTGTTACTCCTACGCGCACTGCTGGCGGACATCGAGTTTATACCGATCAGGATATTGCTCGCCTTAAATTACTCAATCAAGCGACTGGTCATGGGCATAGTATCAGTCAAATTGCGCAATTTTCACTGGATGAGCTAAAAAAATTGCTTCAGCAAGAAGATGCGTACTCGAACATCAGTCATATCGCTTTGATCACGGGCGACAAAAAATTTCTGACTGAAGATTATATTGAAAAATGCTACGTCACTGTTTTAGCCTTTGATGCTAAAGGATTGGAGTCACATTTTGAAAATGCGATTGTTGAATTAGGAACGCAAGCGTTTATTGAAAACTTACTGACACCTTTATTAACTCGAATTGGTGAGCGTTGGAAAACGGGTGAGCTAAGACCGATACATGAACACATGACTTCATCGGTTATTCGCTCGCTCACTTATATTCTACGCAATAACAATCCTTGTCCAGATAACGCGCCACGCATGATAGTCAGTACGCCGATAGGTCAACTTCATGAATTAGGTGCATTACTCGCCGCTATTATGGCTGAACTTAACGGTTGGCAGGTGACGTATCTGGGTGCAAATTTACCCGCCGAAGAAATTGCCGCCGCCGTTAAATACACTCATGCAAAAGCAGTCACTATCAGCATTAGCTTTAGTGCTGACGATCATGTTGTACCTAAAGAAATTAGACGCTTAAGAAAACTAATTGGTAGTGATGTTGCACTGATTGTCGGCGGTAGATCAGCGTCTTATTATGAAGCGGTATTGGATGAGGTGGGAGTGTTAAAAATTCAAAGTTACGAACATTTCAGGCTTATTCTTAAGCAGCTAACCGCTGAGTAATTATCTTGAGTTGACTGACACGATTTTGGGTAATGCTACTGGAGTGCAAGAAAATCTTGCCCTCCGTCTTCGTCCAGCATCATATATCTAGCACTACCCATGCCTACTATGGCGCATTTAAATCCACCGTCAATGCGTAACAAATTAGTCTCGATTAATACGAGATAGCTCAATAAAACCATGCGTGCCACGTTTGGATTTTACCGCTAACCAATTTTTTAACTGCAATAATTCGGGGGTTTCCTCTAAATCATCAATGCTTTGTTTGTTTTTCAATAAGCGAAATGCAGATTCCAACACTTTATAGCGATCGCCCGTAATACCTGCACGTCGTAAGCCAATGGTATTTAAGCGATAATGCCGTGTAGGTTGCCCACCGATTAGCGTGAACGGAATCACATCCATACTTACCGCTGTAGTGCCTCGTATAATAGCGAATGAACCGACGCGGCAAAATTGATGTACAACTACCGCACCGCCCATAAATACATTATTACCCACTTCAACATGACCGCCGATAGCGACATTATTGGCAAAAATGGTGTTATCACCCACATTGCTATCATGAGCAACATGGCTGTTATTCATAAAATAACAATTTGAGCCTATGCGCGTTTCACCGTGTTCTTTAGACGCACGGTGTGCGGTAAAGCCTTCTCTGAACACATTATTGTCACCGATGATTAACCAAGACAGCGTTTCTGCTTTAAAACTGGTATCTTGCGGTAAGTCGCCTAACACGGCGTGTGAATGCAAAATATTACCGCTGCCCATTTTGACATAAGGTTGAATCACTGCGTGTGCGCCAATTTGACAGTTGTCCCCTATCTCAACGCATGATTCAATCACAGCGAAAGGCGCGACAGTGATATTGTCGCCTAGCACAGCATCGGGGGCGATATAAGCAGTTGGGTGTATGTGTTGCGTCATGGTGGTTTAGCCTCTTGGATGGTATTTTTTGTGGTGTTCTTTTAGTCGTTCGCGGGCAACGTGAATATAAATTTGTGTGGTCGATAAATCCGAATGCCCTAATAACAATTGTACTACGCGCAAATCCGCGCCATGATTTAATAAATGGGTGGCAAACGCGTGTCGTAACGTATGTGGCGATAATTCTTTGTTAATACCCGCTGTTTTAGCGTGCCGTTTGATGATGTGCCAAAACGCTTGCCGTGTCATGCCGCCTGCTCGGTTGGTAACAAATAAATAATCACATTGCCGCTCACCCAGCAGACTCACTCGCGCACTACTCATATAATTTTCTAGCCACATCATGGCTTCTTCACCGACAGGCACTAGCCGTTCTTTGTTGCCTTTACCGATAATTCTCACCACGCCTTGGCGAAAACTCATTTGCTCAAATTTTAACGACACTAATTCCGAGACTCTCAATCCTGTGGCGTAGAGCATTTCCAGCATAGCTTTATCTCGAAATCCCAAGGGATTGCTGACTTCTGGCGCGTTGAGTAATAGCTCAACATCGTGTTCAGATAATGATATGGGTAAAGGTTTACCAATATGAGGTGAATCTATTAATGCCGTTGGGTCAATGCTGATGCGGTTTTCACGAATAGCATAGCCATAAAAACGACGTAAACTCGATAAAATACGCGCTGAGGAGCGGTTGCCGATACCGTCTTTATAGCGGCTGGCAAGAAATTGTGATAAATCACTCGTAGTGACGGCTAACAAATCTTTATCTTTTAACCAGAGTGCGAAAATTCGTAAATCACTGCGATAAGCGGATAAAGTGTTTTCGCTTAAACCCTGCTCTACCCAGACAGCATCTAAAAATTGGTCAATTAAATCAGTAGCATTCATTTTGATAACTCTGTGAGATGATAAAAACAGCGGCGGCAAGATTATTGGCATGGTGTTAACCATGACATTTTAATGACGGCTTAAGTATAACGCTGTATTTTTTGTCAGTTATCGTTATAAACTACATAACATCAAAAAACTATCAATCATTCGATCATGAAATCAACTTTACTTGTAAGTGCTGTTCAACAGCCTTGTGATGCAGACAGACAAACCAATCTTGACTTTTCTATCGCCAAAATTCATGAAGCCGCCGCTGCTGGTGCTGATTTAGTGGTATTGCCTGAATTACACTTAGGCGCGTATTTTTGTCAAAATGAAGATTATAACCACTTTGATCTTGCGCAACCGATTCCAGGTCCCGCGACTGATATTTTGTCAGCCGTGGCTAAAAAGTTAAAAATCATCATTGTTTCCACAATTTTTGAAAAAAGAGCCGCAGGACTTTATCACAATACTGCTGTTGTGTTTGACAAAGATGGCAGTATTGCAGGTAAATATAGAAAAATGCACATTCCTGATGATCCTGGTTTTTATGAAAAATATTACTTCACACCTGGTGATTTAGGCTTTAAACCCATTGAAACCTCCATTGGTAAATTAGGCGTATTGATTTGCTGGGATCAATGGTTTCCAGAAGCAGCACGCTTAATGGCATTAGCAGGTGCGGAATTATTGATTTATCCAACCGCAATTGGCTGGGATAAGCAAGACAGTAGCGAGGAACAATCACGCCAATTGAATGCGTGGATCACCATTCAACGCGCTCACGCGGTTGCCAATGGCATTCCAGTAATCTCCTGTAATCGTATTGGCTACGAACAAGCTCCAGACTCCGATAAAGGCATTCAGTTTTGGGGCAATAGTTTTATTGCAGGATCTCAAGGCGAAATTATCACACAGGCAGACGAGTCCGAAGTTAAACTGTTAAGCTGCACACTCGATAGTGCGAAAATTGAGCGCGTTAGACAAATATGGCCGTATCTGCGTGACCGTAGAATTGATGAATATGGCGACTTAACTAAGCGGTATATCGACTAGTTTTATGTAGTAAAAAATGAATATAACACTGCATGGCTTATTCTATCTCGATTGCCATTAGGTTTTAATAAAAGGAAAGCGTTATAATTATCCCAGTTAAAATCGCTACAACAGATCCAATAATTACAAAATATTTATGATACAGATACAAAATAATAATTTATGGCTGATGCTGTTGTGGGTGAATGATGCCTATTGAATCCTTGTGGCCATTTGGTCGAAAAAAGAAAGCACCAACAAAACGCTTAGAACATGATGATGTCAGTTATTCATCACTAGCGAAGATTCGTGTTCCTGTTGATCAGTTGGCAATAGGAATGTACGTCACTGAGTTAGATAGACCGTGGGTAGAAACTTCTTTTTTGTTTCAGGGCTTTGAAATAAAAACTGAAGCAGAACTTCGGGCAGTCAAAGATATTTGTGATTACGTCTATATTGATTCCACAAAACGAAGAAAAATCGTACAAACACCTGTTAAAGCGAAGAAAAAAGTATTTGCTTCAGAAAAGCCCCTTGAAATCCCTAGTTATGGCGCACCACCGCCCAAAAAATTAGGTCAATTTGAAAAAGAATTTTCCCGCGCTGAAAAAGCCTATGATAATGCTGAAGCTGTCGTTTCAGACTTTATGAGAGTAGTTGAAAATGGCGGTGGTATTGATAGTGTACTCGCCAAAAATGCGGTATCAGAATGCGTGGAAAGTGTCCTGCATTCCCCCGATGCCATGTTGTGGCTATCCCAACTAAGAAATAAAGACGAATATACGGCTCAACATAGCTTGAATGTTAGCATTCTATCTATCGTCTTGGGACGACACATTAATATTTCAGTGGCAGACCTTAATAGAGTTGGACTTTGTGGAATGATGCACGATGTGGGTAAATTACTAATACCCCCAGAAATTCTTCATAAGTCAGTACCATTGGACGAGGAAGAAATTCGTACCATGAAGACTCATACTAGACTTGGCTACAACTTAATCAAATCCAGTGGTAATATGAACTCAAGCGTGGCAATTGTTGCGTTAACCCACCATGAGCAATTAGATGGTAGAGGCTACCCGCGTCGATTACAGGAAAACGGTATTTCGCATTTTACCAAAATCGTCTCGATTGCTAATGCCTATGACTCCATGACCAGCGACAAGGGTCACCAAAAAGGTAAAACTCACCTTGAGGCAACCCATATTCTAACTAACTTGGCAGGAACACATTTTGATCCCATGTTGGTAGTCAAATTTATCGAGAGTATCGGCGTTTATCCACCTGGATCTCTGGTTGAAATGACCAACGGCTGTGTAGCACTGGTGGTTGAAGTGCATGACCATGCTAAATTACGACCTAAAGTGGTGATTATTTTAGATGAGGAAAAAAACCCAGTCTCTGAACGAATCATTGATTTATCAAGTATGGCTAAAGATAAGCGTGGCAACGTTTACACTATTAAAAACATCATCAAAGCAAAAGACTGGAATGTTGATGTCAGTAAATACTATCGAGAAGGTCTGTTACAAAAAAGCTTTACCATGTCGAGATAATCTTTCTGCCATGCTATGTGCGACTTATGATTTCATTTGTTGCGCGTATTTTTCTCGAATGTTTATAAATTCATCGAGATGATTAAAAAACAAATCGACCAAAGTAGGATCAAAGTGCTTAGCTTTTTCTTCTTCAAAATACGCCAGAATTTTATCCAACGACCAGCCTTGTTTATAACAACGTTCAGAGCCTAGTGCATCAAATACATCAGCGATGGCAGTGATTCGTCCTGCAATGCTAATCTCATCTCCTTTAAGTCCACGAGGATAGCCAGTACCGTTCCATTTTTCATGATGTTCATGGGCAATGGTAGCCGCCATTTGTAACAAGGGTCTTTGCGAAACAGAAAGCATTTCAAAACCCAAACGGCTATGCGTTTTCATCACTTCCCATTCCTCTGGAATCAGTTTTCCTGGTTTATGAAGAATATGATCAGGAATCGCTACTTTACCAACGTCGTGCATAGGTGATGCTTGCCTGATCAATTCGGCATTTTGGCATCCACATAAATTTGCCAATACATAAGAATATTCAGCGACACGCTTAACATGCAATCCTGTTTCGTGTGAGCGAGTTTCACAAATTTCGCCCATAGTAAAAATAAGTTCACGTTGCGTATTGATAATTTCTTCATTAAGCCCATTAATTTCCCGAATTCCTTGGGCGATTTTTTCTTCCATACAATTTTGATAAGCTTTCAACTTCAAATGCGTAGATACTCTGGCTTTAACTTCATCAAACTGAAACGGTTTATTAATGTAATCCAAACCACCAACATTAAAAGCCTTAATTTTATTGGCTACATCATTCAACGCACTAATAAATAACACAGGAATATCACAAGTTTGCGGATTGGCTTTTAGCATAGTGCAGACTTCATAACCATCCATGTCAGGCATTTTAATGTCTAATAAGATTAGATCAGGCTGTTTTTTGGCAACCGCTTGCAACGCCATAACACCACTACTGGCAGGACGGACTTTATAACCCTCACCTTTCAACATATTAGCTAACAGTTGTAAATTGGCTAAGGTATCATCGACAATTAAAATATCAGCGATATATGTTGAAAATTGTTGTTCTATCATTATCGGTTAATTTTAAATGTTGAAAGAGAAAAGCGACAAGCAATTCTAACCCAAAAAGAACATCGCTGCATTGAAAATGCCCATTAATCACAGTGTTTAGATAGAGCGAACACACAATAAAAAATACCATTCATGGTGATCTGTGAGCTTGTCGAACAGTCGAACCACATTCACTTCGACAAGCTTAGTGCGAACGGTTTTGTAATGATTTTATCGACGGCTAGCTATACAAGGGTGGGCAAGCGTCTTTTTGCTTGCCTACCGATTCCAGCAGTTCCGCGTGGGTAGACGATAAAGCCGTTTACCATCACGTTATACTGCTTTTTCGATAACTGTCCCAGTGTAAATCACCCTATTTTTACCCATTATTGAGAGCAACCATGTTTAAAAAAGATATTACGCGTAGAGACTTTCTTAATGGCATTCTCTGGACAGGGGCGACAGTCGCTACCGCAGGTTGGTCGTTAGAGGCTATCTCAGAAACCCTAATAACCCAAAATATCGATAATATCCCCGTAGATTATTATCCACCCGCTTTAACAGGTTTGCGTGGTAGCCACGCAGGATCATTTGAAGCGGCTCATGCAGTAGCATGGACAGGTAAAACAGACTGGGGAACAGCAACACTCGATAGCACACCCTATGATCTGATTGTTATTGGAGCGGGTATCAGTGGTTTATCGGCTGCCAATTTTTATCAGCAAACTATAAAAAAAGACGCGCGTATTCTGATTCTTGATAATCACGATGATTTTGGTGGTCATGCCAAGCGCAATGAATTTACCATTGATGGCAAGACTTATCTGTCTTATGGTGGTTCGCAATCGATGGCAGCACCGTCCAAATACAGTAAAGTAGCGAAAAAATTACTCACTGACGTGGGTATTGATTTAAACGTTTTTAAAACCGCTTACGATAAACAGTTTTTTACCCGCCATGAGTTAACACAAGGTATTTTTTTCGATTCAGAGACTTATCCGCACAGTGTCTTAATGCGTAGTTGTTTGCCGAGTCACTGGACGGGCGAATATTATGCCCATTCTTATTTACCAGGTCTTAAGGTTGCACCCAGTTTTGCCAGTATGCTCGATAAAACGCCATTATCTGACGTACAACGGGCTAAAGTGCGTGAAGTCATGCAGGGTTCACCGAAAGCAAAAGCCTATTTTGCGGGTAAATCAGGCAAACGCAAACTGTATGAAAATAACTATGTCGAATTTTTGCGTGACGTTTATAAGCTCACCGACCCTGCGCTCATTGCTTTATTGTCCATGCCCTTAGCTGATGATTACGCCTGTGGCGGCACCAGTGTGTTGTTATGGGATGCGATAGATGGCGGACTGTATGGCTTACCACCCGCGTCTTATTTCAAAAACGAATTTGAACAAGACCATTACCCTGACGAATACATTTATCACTTTCCCGATGGTAACGCGACCATTGCGCGGTTGTTGGTCAAACAGTTAATTCCTAATGTCGCCAATTTTGATACCGCTGTTGAAGCAGTCACCAGTCATTATGATTATACTCAGCTTGATCGTGACACTAACGCGGTAAAAATCAGGCTGAGTAGCCTTGCTGTTTACGCTGACAATGTCGAAAAAGGTACAGTAGTGCGCTATGTTAAAGATAACAAATTATTTGAAGCCCATGCTCATCATACGGTCATGGCGGGTTGGCACATGATGGCAGCATATATTATTCCAACCTTGCCTGACAAACAAAAAGCCGCCATGCGAGCGAATATCAAAATGCCATTGGTTTATGCACAAGTTGCGTTACGGCAATGGCAGCCGTTAAAACGTAGTGGTATTGGCAGTGTGTTTTGTCCGAGCAGTTATTTTCAATATGTGCTGACCGATTTCCCCGTCAATATGGGTGACTATCAACCGCGTAGAGAACCTGACGCACCGATGATTATTCAAATGATTAGAATGCCTAATCCACTGTTAGGTGAAGGAAAACCTGCTGATTTATTCCGTGCGGGTCGTGCTGATTTACTAGGCACATCTTTTGACACCTTTGAGACAAATATTCGTAAACAACTGACAGAAATGTATGGTTCACTGGGCTTTGATGCAGAGCGTGATATTGCCGCCATCACCGTTAATCGTTGGTCACACGGTTATGTTTATGGTCATAATGACAGTGAGGGTAAACCTGCTTATCAAGCAGCAAGCAAAGCGCATGGACGGATTACCATTGCCAATGTGGATGCAGCTGGCGAAACCTATTTGAACTTCGCTATAGATACCGCTTGGCGAGCTGTGCAGGAATTGAAACATAGCTAACCAGGGTTGCTGTTACATCAACACGGTTTTTGTAACTGTAATTTACCGCTCAAGTTCATTTTTAAGTTTGCTGTTGTTTACGGTATTTTCATTGTTACTGCGGGTAATCTCTGGTTGTTTAGTAAATTTCAGCAATAGCTTTTGTTTAATTTGATCGCGCTCGGTTTCAATCGCTGGCATAACGGACACAAAATGACGAATATTATTAGCGAGTTTTTTGTCCTCATAACCGTTATTTTCATGGTCTGAATGCGTGTGTTTTTCAAGCGTGGTCGCGCTATTCAGCCATGCTTTTCTAACACTGTTTTGTTTTGTTTGGCTTGAATGGCAGCATCCCACGGTTTTGGCTCAGTGGATAGCCCTTGTGTTTCGGCAACAAGCTCTTCGGCGGCTTGTTTTATTTTCATCGCATTCACTTTAGACACACGCGGTTGATGGGTTTTATCGCCCTGTTCAATATGACGAATCACACTGGATTCGACTTTTTTTATGACACCACGGCTACTGCGGGGCGTTGCTTCGGCATCGATACTTTGTTCGCGCAACTTTTCTGCAAAACTTTCACGGCAGTGTTGTAAGTCGGCTTTCCAGTGGTTTTGACTGACACGAATTAACGCACGGATGGCGGCTTGGTTCGTATTAATGACCTGTATTAACTCATTCAGCGTCTCCATTTTTACTTGTTCAACGCGATAAAAAGACTCATTGAGTACCTTAGCAATTTGATTGATGTTGCGTCCAATGGCGGTTAATTCTCGATTACTGGCTTGTACTAACGCAGATACCCAACGGCTAATAGCCATACTTTTGGTTTTGGCATTTTGTTTGGCAGCTTGCATTAAAAACCTTGGCAAGCGAATGCTTAGCCTTTCAAGCTCTAGGTGTTCTGTATCGATTTTTATCGATTGAACTGCGGGCGTTCCTTGGTTGGTCAGGTCTAAAACAATCGACCTTAATAGCTCTGATTCAGACAGTCCTTGTTGCTTGGCAAGTTCGCTAAAACGTAGTTTTATGTCGGGTTCAACACGCGCTCTTAATTGTTTCTAATTTTGCCATGCACGGAACTATTGGGTGGGCTTTTTGGCAATTGTAGCGCAATCGCATCATCAAAGCCTATCCTGCCCTAGTTATTTTCGCTCTTTTTTTCGTCAATACTACACTTTACAACACGATTAGAACACTTCACAACATAAATGAAACACTTTACAACATTAATAAGTAGATGAACAAAAGTTTTCTGGTATTTGGAACAAGGTTAAGCCGTTCGTGGTGAGCCTGTCGAACCATGAACGGCTTAACCGTCCACCCTTCGACTGTTCGACAAGCTCACAGCTCAGGGCGAACGGTTAAGCTTCTAGTTATGCCTGATAGTTATGCTTAACTACTTACGACATATAAATTGACAAGGTGCGTTGCTGTACGCAAATGGTTAGCTAGGTTTTACCCTATTAACTGTAATTATCAAATGGTTAGACAATAAATAGTGAATGTGTCTACAAATAAGCGATATTATTTTTATTCGTGGGTACAATAGCCTAATAAAAATAGGAGGGCGTGATGGCTATCGAAACTAACAAACAACAAGATATTCTAAAATTCCGTATGGATGCCGTGACCTTACAGCTATTAGAACGCGCTAGGAGCTATGTTGAATTGGATAAAAGTAAATTCATACGGCAAAGCATTCGAGAAAAAGCCGAAGCCATTATTGCCGAGCATGAAAAAACCCGCTTCAGTGCCGATGACTGGCAAGCCTTTTTTGCTATGTTGGACAATCCACCCGAACCGACTGAGCGCATGAAAAAAGCGGCTTTAACGTATCAAAAAATAATTAGCAATGCAGTTTGAGCAGCTAGACCCAAAGCACCATAACCGCAAAGCCTTTGATTGTGGCGTAACCGCGCTTAATGACTATCTACAACACATTGCTAATCAAGACCAAAAGCGCGGCTTAACACGGGTTTATGTACTGGCAGAACAGCAACAGATTATCGGTTATTACTCGATATGCGCTCATTCCGTCCCCACAGATCAACTACCCGCACACAGAAAACTAGGCACTTATCAAGAAGCCCCATTTTTGCTGTTAGGACGGTTAGCCGTAGACAGACGTTATCAAGGGCAAGGCTACGGTGATGCGTTAATTTTTCATGCCTTCAGTATCACTAAAGACGCAGCGGAAAAAATTGGTACATTAGGCATAATAGTCGATGCTAAAGACGACCTAGCCGCCTGTTTTTATGAAAAGTTTGGCTTCAAACCACTATCAATCAGCAAAAACCGCTTAATGTTGCCGTTTTCGGCAATCAATAGCTTGCTTTAACTTCCAACCCATTCAGATACTTTTAATAGGACGACATGAAAGACCAACAACGCTACAAAAGCCATATTGAATTTATTTGGAAAATTGCCAATTTATTGCGTGGCCCTTACAAACCACCACAATATAGAAGAGTTATGTTGCCGTTAATTGTGTTACGGCGTTTAGACTGCGTGTTAGAAGCGACAAAAAAACAGGTAATAGCAGAACATCAAGCGCAAGTTGATACAGACAAAACCGCCGAAGTGATTGAAAAAATCATCAATCAAAAATTCAAACTGACGTTTCACAACACCAGTCAATACAGTTTTGCCAACCTATTGGATGATCCAGATAAGTTAGCGGCTAATCTGGTTAATTACATGGCGGGATTTTCTGGCAAAGCACGAAAAATTATCAGCCATTTCAAATTTGAAGAAGAAATTGAAAAACTGGACGAAGCCAATCGCCTGTATGAAATCATCAAAGAATTTGCCAATGTGGATTTACATCCTGACCGAATTGCCAACATTGCAATGGGTTACATCTTTGAAGACCTAGTAAGGCGATTTAACGAGCAAGCCAATGAAGAGGCGGGCGACCATTTCACGCCGCGTGAAGTCATTAAATTAATGGTTAATGTGCTGTATGCAGGTGAAAAAGATATTTACAAGCAAGGCATCGTGCGGACGATTTACGATCCTACTTGTGGCACGGGCGGTATGTTATCGGTGTCGGAAGAGTTTATCAAAGAACAAAACCCACAAGCCAATTTACAACTGTTTGGACAGGAATATAATCCAGAATCTTACGCAATCTGCGGCTCTGATTTACTGATTAAAGGCGAAGACGTTGATAACATCGTCTTTGGTGACACGCTAGGCGATGGCAAAAGCAAAGACGGACACGCAAACAAAAAATTTCATTATATGCTTGCCAATCCGCCGTTTGGTGTGGAATGGAAACCTGAACAAAAAACCGTTACCGAAGAATATAATGAATTAGGCTTTAAAGGGCGGTTTGGGGCAGGTTTACCGCGTATTAATGACGGCGCGTTATTATTTTTACTGCACATGATGTCAAAAATGCAGCCATCACCCGAACAAGGCGGCGAAGGTTCGCGGATTGCCATTGTGTTTAACGGTTCGCCATTATTTACGGGTGATGCGGGCAGTGGTGAAAGCAATATCAGGCGGTGGATTATTGAAAATGACCGACTGGAAGCCGTGATTGCCTTGCCTAATCAAATGTTTTACAACACGGGCATATTTACCTATATCTGGATAGTCAGCAACCGCAAGCCCAAAGAGCGACAAGGCAAAGTACAACTGATTAACGCGGTGGATTTTTTCGTAAAAATGAAAAAAAGCCTAGGCGACAAGCGCAATGAAATCGGCGATGGTGAAGACGGCAAACCCAATCATATTGCTCAAATCACCCAACTTTACAGCGATTTCAAAAACAATCAGCACAGCAAAATATTTAATAATCAGGATTTTGGTTATTTAAAAATCACCGTAGAACGTCCGTTGCGCTTAAGTTTTTATTTAACGCCTGATAGATTGAAAAATTTTAAAGTCAGTGCTTATTTTGAAAGTTTGGCAGTGTCCAAAAAGCGCAAAGACAAAGAAGCCATAGCGACAGAACAGGCGCAAGGCTTAACGAATCAAGAGCAATTATTGGCGTTATTAGAGCCGCTTTTGAATAATCGTTATTTTGATGACCGCGAAGATTTTTTTCAGCTCATGAAAACAACCTTAGAGCCAGCGTTTAAGTGGGATGCGCCGTTAAAGACTGCCTTAGTGGGTGCGTTTGGTAAAAAAGACCCCAGTGCGCAGATTTGCAAAGACAGCAAAGGCAATCCAGAACCCGATGCAGAGTTGCGCGATACTGAAAATGTACCGTTACCCGATTCGATAGCTTTACCGCTGCCCTTGGATTATGAAGGCAAAGACAATAAAGGCAAGCTGGATAAATCCGACTTATTGGCATTGGTGCAAACACATTGTGAAGATTATTTAGCGCGGGAAGTGTTGCCCTACCGTTCCGATGCGTGGATAGATCACAGCAAAATTAAAGTCGGTTTTGAAATTCCATTAAATCGGCATTTTTATCAATACCAGCCACCGCGTGAATTATCAGCGATTGAAACGGATATTAAAGGCTTGGAGGTGCAGATTATGGAAATGTTACGGGAAGTGGTATAAGTTTAATGAATAGCAAACAGCATAAAACATTAACCGCGATTTTTAGTACACCTACGCCAAAATCTATTGCATGGACAGAAATAGAAGTTTTAATCAAAGGATTAGGCGGGAAAATAATTCATAATAACGGTTCTAAAGTCAGAATAGATTTAAATCAAGTGTCATTAAATATTCATTCACCACATCCGCAAAAAGAAGTTAAACAATATGTGGTTCGTTTATTAAAAGAGTTTTTAGAAAAAGCAGGAGTTACCCTATGATTTATAAAAATTACCATGCTGAAATCAATTACAGTGAAGAAGATGAAATTTTTGTCGGTCGGGTTGTGAACATTGAGCGAGATATAATTGCTTTTGATGGTTATTCAGTTGAAGAATTGAGACGGGCATTTAAAACAGTGATTGAAGACTATTTAGAAGATTGCGCCAAGGCGAACATATTACCCGAAAAACCAGAAGAAATAGCCGCTTGATTTTGGCATGGGTTGTTTTAAGTTTGGAGATTAATCATGATAACGAAAGAACAGGTAAAGACTGAAATTGACAGCTTGGAAAATACGCAGGCTTTGGAGCAGATTTATAAAATGATTCAGGGATTTAAAGAGTCATCTGCCAGTGCAAAAACAGTTAAAAAACTGAGTAAGGAAGAGTTACAAAAAACACTGGATGCTTTTTGTGGAATGCACGAGGATTTAGATATTCATGCGGTTGAAGATGAATTACGCTTGATTAGGAAAGGACGGCGGAGATTATGGGATGATATTTGATACCAATATTTTTATTTACGCGAATAAAGGACTTTCAACGGCGAACGAATTACTTATTAATACCGAGGATAGAGCCATTTCAACTGTCACTTACATGGAATATGTGCCGTTTTGTCGCAATAAAAAAGAGTTATCGGCTTTTGAAAAACTGCTAAGCGATTTTGATTTTAAAATTTATGAAATTGATACGGCAATAAGTTTGCGGGCGCGGCAGTTGGTGGGGCAGTTTGCGTTAAGTCATCGTATGGAAATGGCGGATGCGTTGATTGCCGCGACTGCACTTTTTCATAATGAGTTGTTATGTACCAGCAATGCCAAGCATTTTTTACCCGTTGATGGTTTGATGCTTGAAATTTATTCACCGTTGGAACTGGGTTAAATGATGATTAGGAGGTTGAGTGAGTAAGTATCCTGAGTATTCGGTTTATAAAGATTCTGGGGTTGAATCAATTGGTGATATTCCTGAACATTGGGAGAATATGAAGTTAAAGTTTCTGGGTGAAGCCTTAATCGGTCTTACTTACAGTCCTTCAGAAATAGTGAATGAAAGCAGTGGAATATTAGTTTTTCGTTCGTCCAATGTTCAAAATAGCAAAATTGATTATGATGATTGCGTTTATGTCGATAAGGAAGTACAAGAAAAACTAATTACAAAAATTGGCGATATTTTAATCTGCTCAAGAAATGGAAGCATAAACCTAGTTGGAAAAAATGCCTTAATTGATGAATTATCTGCTGGCGTAACCTTTGGGGCTTTCATGACTATTTTTAGAAGCCAAAATTATAGTTTTTTACGGTATTTTTTTAATTCACAGAATTTTAAAAATCAGTCAGGGTTATTTTCTACTTCAACTATAAATCAATTAACTACAGGCGTTTTAAATAATATTGTTGCTCCAATTCCAAAATCAATTATTGAACAACAACAAATCGCCGCTTTTCTGGATAATAAAACCGCGCACCTTGATACGTTGATAGAAAAGAAACAGCAAATGATTGGGCTGTTAAATGAAAAACGGATTGCCTTAATAACCCAAGCGGTAACAAAAGGACTGGATTTAACCGTACCCATGAAAGATTCAGGCGTTGAATGGTTGGGAAATGTGCCAAAGCATTGGGGAGTTATGCGTATAAGCCATGTTTCTATTTTAAAAAGTGGCGATGCTATCGTATCTGAACAAATTGGAGATACAGGGACTTATCCTGTTTATGGCGGTAATGGTTTGCGTGGCTATTTTGAAAACTTTAACCATGATGGTGATTATATTCTGATAGGTAGGCAAGGCGCACTTTGTGGCAATATCAATTATGGTTATGGAAAATTTTGGGCTTCCGAACACGCAGTAGTTGTTCATCCTACATTACCATTAAACTTTAAATGGCTAGGCGAAACTTTAAGAGTAATGAATTTAAATCAATACAATGTTTCATCCGCTCAGCCAGGCTTAGCTATAGCAAATATAGTTTGTCTTAAAATTCCTTTTCCAACTGTTCAAGAGCAAAACAATATTGCTTTGTATATCGAAAATGAAACCACCAAACTAGACCGCATGATAAACACCATTCAAAGCGCGATAGCCAAACTGCAAGAATACCGCACTGCCTTAATCACCGCCGCCGTCACAGGCAAAATAGACGTGCGCACCTTAACACCACACGAGGGGTAAACCATGCAAACCGCACATTTAACCAACGCAGGACATTTGATTATTCCAGCCGCGATACTGGAAGCCTGCCACTTAAACGCTGGGCAAGAGTTGGAAATTGAAATCACCGCACAAGGCATTTTATTAAAAGCCCTAGCCCACATAAAACAGCCAGACCTATCAGCCATTGATGCTTTTCGCGGCAAAGGCAAGGGCGGCACAGTTTCCCGCTTATTAGCCGACCGACAAGCCGACCGTGAGCAGGAAGCATGAACGGATTTTTACTCGATACCTCAGCCATTTTAACTTTGCGTGACAACGAAGCAGGCGCGGCAAGAGTCAGCGAGCTGTTACAAAATGCCCAAAATGGCGGTTTGCCTTGTTATGGTTGTTTTATGACTTTAATGGAAGTGTTTTATCGAGTCTGGAAAGATGAAGGCGAAGCAGCAGGGCGCGAAGCCTACAGCGATTGTTTTACTCTCCCCATTCAGTGGATACACGAATCACCAGAACTGTTAAAACGCGCCGCCACCATAAAAGCCACGCATCCACTTTCACTGGCAGATGCGTGGATTGCCGCCTCTGCACTGGAACAAAATGCCGTGTTAGTCCATAAAGACCCTGAATTTGAAAGTTTAGCGGGATTGATGGAAGAGAGATTGCCTTACAAATGAGCGATATAATTCAGATGACTAAAAAACACACCGAAGAGCTATTTTAATCACCGCCGCCGTCACAGGCAAAATAGACGTGCGAACCTTAACACCACACGAGGGCTAAACCATGCAAACCGCACATTTAACTAACGCAGGACATTTGATTATTCCAGCCGCGATACTTGAAGCCTGCCACTTAAACGCTGGGCAAGAGTTGGAAATTGAAATCACCGCACAAGGCATTTTATTAAAAACGCCTAAAGCGACCGCTAAAACCAGCTTGAATGATTTAATCGGCTGTACGGGGTATCAAGGTAAAGCGAAAACCATAGAAGAAATGGATGAGGGTATTCGCCTAGGTATTATTGCCGAATGGGGCGAACATGATAGCGATTGATACCAATATTCTGGTGCGGATTGTTACGAATGACAGCCCAGAACAAGTCCAGCAAGCCGCTAAACTATTGAATCAGAATCCTGTTTTTATTTCTAAAACGGTTATTTTGGAATTAGAGTGGGTATTGCGTTTTAGCTATCAATTAAATCGTGACATTATCTTCACTACCCTACAAAAAATACTAACCACTGATAACTTCACTATTGAGCAGTATTCAACGGTTGAAAGGGCATTGCAATGGTATCAACAAGGAATGGATTTTGCGGACGCTTTACATTTGGCGGCTAGCCTTCTTGAAGCGGAAAAATTTGCCAGTTTTGATAAAAAACTGCTTAAAAAAGCAATCACGTTAAAAACTGGCGTTGTAATAGCTGAGCTTTAGAGATGACCAAAAAACACACCGAAGACCGATTTGAAGACGCGCTGGAATACGAGCTAATCACTAACGGCGGTTATCAGAAAGGCAGTGCAGCCCAGTTTGATACAGCGCGGGCAATGGATACGGTGGCGTTAATCGACTTTATCAAAACCACTCAAGCTAAACATTGGCAAGCCTTGCAAGCGATTCACCAAGAGCGGCTAGAAAAAGTGGTTTTGGATGAATTGGAAAAAGAAATCAATTCTAAAGGTGTGTTGACTGTGTTGCGGCATGGGTTTAAATGTTTTGGGCGCAAGTTACGGGTGGCTTACTTCGCACCCAATAATCAGATGAATCCTGATACCTTGCGTGATTATCAAAGCAATAAACTCACTGTTACCCGTCAACTGCATTACAGTGAAAAAACACCGCTTAAATCGCTGGACACGGTGTTATTTTTGAATGGTTTGCCTGTTGTCACTATTGAATTAAAAAATCCGCTTTCTGGGCAAACGGTGGTTAATGCGATTCATCAATATAAAAACGACCGCGATCCGCATGAGTTGATTTTTGCCTTTAAAAAACGTGCTTTGGTGCATTTTGCCGTTGATTCGGATGCTGTTTTTATGACCACGCAGTTAGCAGGACATAAAACCTATTTTTTGCCGTTTAATTTAGGGCATAACAACGGTTCAGGTAATCCACCTGCCAACGATGGCGGCTATAAAACAGCTTATTTGTGGCGTGAAGTGTTACAGCGTGACAGCTTGCTGGATATTTTGGGGCGGTTTGTGCATTTGCAGGAATCTGAGAAAAAAATTGTCACTGTTTCAGGGATAAAAACCGAGCGTAAACAAAGTATGATTTTTCCCCGTTATCATCAATTGGATGTGGTGCGGCAATTAGTCAGCGATACCCAACACAAAGGCGCGGGGCATAATTATTTAATTCAACATTCAGCGGGTTCAGGTAAATCAAATTCAATCGCTTGGTTGGCGCATCGTTTATCAGTATTACACGATGAGCAAGACCAGAAAATTTATGATTCAGTGATTGTGGTGACAGATAGACGGGTGTTAGATTCACAACTGCAAAAAACGATTTATCAATTTGAGCATAAGCAAGGTGTGGTAGAAAAAATTGAAGAAGACACTCGCCAGTTAGTGAACGCCTTAGCCAGTAACACGCCGATTATTATCACCACGCAGCAGAAATTCCCGTTTGTGCTGGAGAGTTTAGAAAAAATCAATAAGGATCGTGAAACACTTTCACAACTTGCGATTACGACTCAGGGCAAACGCTTTGCGGTGATTGTCGATGAGGCGCACAGTTCGCAATCAGGCGAAACCGTTGCGGATTTAAAGTATGTGCTAAATAAGCATGGCATTGAAGAAGAAGCGGCACAACGTTATCAGGTTGACCAGCAAGATTCTGTTGATGTCATTGAAGCAAGCCTAAAACACGGCAAGCAACCTAATTTAAGTTTTTTTGCTTTTACTGCGACACCTAAATATAAAACTGAAAAGTTATTTAATGAAGTGGGTAAAACTGGCAAGCCGCCTTTTCATTTATACGCCATGCGGCAAGCGATTGAAGAGGGTTTTATTTTTGATGTATTGAAAAATTACACCCATTACGCGGCTTATTCAAAATTGGTGCAAACTTGCGAAGATGATCCGAATGTCAAACGCAAACGCACCGCTAAAGAATTAGCACGGTTTGTCACGTTACACCCAACTAATATTGAACAAAAAACCGAGGTGATGATTGAGCATTTTCGCAATTTTGTTCGCCATAAAATCGGAACTAAAGCGAAAGCAATGGTTGTTACGGCTTCAAGACTTCACGCAATACGCTATAAACAAGCATTTGATAAATACATCAAAGACAAAGGCTATACCGATGTAAAAACTTTAGTGGCTTTTTCGGGTTCAGTTCCAGACCCTAAAATAGTGGGTAAAACTTACACCGAAGTGGGCATGAATGGCGGAATTAAAGAATCGGAGTTGCCTGATAAATTTGATAGTGATGGCTATCAGGTTTTATTGGTAGCAGAAAAATATCAAACTGGCTTTGACCAGCCGCTGTTGCATACGATGTATGTCGATAAACCCTTGTCAGGCATTCAAGCAGTACAAACGCTGTCCCGTCTTAATCGAGTTTGTGCGGGTAAAGAAGATACTTTTGTACTGGATTTTGTCAATACACCCGAAACCATTTTTGAGGCGTTTAAGCCTTATTATGAAAATACCCCAGTTGAACCCTTAACCGATCCGCACCATTTGTATGAGTTGCAGCATATTTTGTTAGAGACATCGGTATTTTTCGAGTCTGAAATTAATGATTTTGCCGCCGTTTATTTCAAAGCTAGACAAAAGGAAACCGTTCACGATCATGCCAAAATGAATGGCGTTTTAGATTTAGCGGTGGAACGCTTTAAACTTTTAACCCCAGCAGAACAGGAAGATTTTAAAAGTAAATTGGTGAGCTTTCGCAATCTGTATGGTTTTTTATCACAAGTCATTCCTTATCAAGATTCTGATTTAGAAAAACTTTACACTTATTTACGTTTTTTACTGACTAAATTACCTAAACGAACCGCCGAGGATTATCTCTCTGTAGAAGATGACGTTAAATTGGACTATTACCGTCTGCAAAAAATTAGTGAAGGACAAATAGATTTAACCCCCAAAGAAGCCAAACCGTTATCAGCCCCTGATGATGTTGGTACAGGAAAGCCAGATGACGAGTTACCGCTATCGGAATTGATTGATTTACTGAATGAACGGTTTGGCACTGAATTTACTAGAGCCGATCAATTGTTTTTTGACCAAATCAGCCAGCAAGCCATGCAGGATGAACATTTACAGCAAGCCGCCGCTGCAAATACAGTTGATGATTTTAAATATGTGTTTGACAAGGCGTTTGAAGCAATAGTGATTGACAGGATGGACGGTAACACCAGTATTTTTACTAAACTAATGAGCGATGATGATTTTAAAAAACTGGTTGCCGATAATCTATTGCATCAAATTTACAACAACCTAAGAAAACCACCACCAGACCAACCACAAATATAAACGATGGGCGTATTACTCTTTAATCAAACCGTGTTCAACAGCTCTATAAATCGCCATGTTAATTACAGCAGCGCGGCTTTGTCCTAATTCAGCGGCTAGGTTATCAATCTTGACTAATAACGCTGGGGCAATGGTTAGGCTGATTTGCTGTTTATTTCCCTTTTTTACGCCTCTAGCTTTCACCTCAGAATCAGGTGCTGCGGCGATAAAATCATCAACAGTCGCTTTAGGTTTTGGTTTCGTGATCGCCATTGTATTCACCTTTAATAATTGTATTTAGACATCCCCTGGTTACGTCAGCCCTTGGATGAGTCAATTGACGCACTGTATGCTGAACTTGGTCAGCAGTGGAAACTATTTAAAGTATTTGCGTGATCCTCAGATAGAGCGTGATGTACACCGTTCGCAAAACCGCATTGAATCCTATCACCAATTGCGCTCATATACATCCCAAGTCAGTGGTAAAAAACAGCTAATCGGCAGAACTGATTTGGAAGCAGCCATCACCAATCAGTGCGGCAGGCTAATCGCTAATGTGGTAATTGCCTATAATTCGATCATGTTGTCGCTGCTACTCGACAAGTATAAAGCCACCGAGAACGAGAAAGTGATTGCGATACTCCAAAAGATTTCCCCAGTAGCTTGGCAACATATCCACTTCTTGAGCCACTATGACTTTAAAAACAACCGTAACCCAATCGATTTTGATGAGATTTTAGCTAGAATAACATTTGACTAACTTATTGATTTAATAAGAAATGGAAAAATTACGCGGTTTTGGGCTTAGAACCCCGATAATCAGCAAAAAATCGGGCTAATTGACACGGCATCGGCAACAGAAAATCCTTCTGAAGCTGAAAAAGCACTGCAAAATGGACAAGAGGATTTTGACGAACTGGAAACGCAGTCGCTGAAATTACAACGTCGTGTTGCAGAGCTAATTCGCCACTTGCATTTCGACAAAAATACCAGCAAACCTTCGTTATTAAAGGCTTTGGAGTATTACCAAGCCCACGACAGTACCCTTGATAAGAATGCGCCCGTCGCTTTTTTGGAGGCAAAAGAACGAGAGGCTTTGAACACTACCGATGGAAAATTCCGTGTTTCGCTTTACAAGGTGTTGTTGTTTATCAAGACGGCACACGCCATCAAATCAGGCGCGATAAACTTGCTACACTCGGCAAAATATCGGTCGTTGGATGATTATTTAATTCCTAAAGCAGATTGGGAAGCGCACCGTGAACAATACTTGGAACGGGCGAATTTAACCGAATTTGCTGACTGCAAAGCCACGCTAAACGCCCTTGAGTCTAAGTTGGAAGAAAGTTATCAGCGCGTTAATCAACGGTTTAAGGCGGGGGAAAATCAGTATCTAAGCCTACGCACAGACGGCACGGCTCATGTTAAAACACCGAAGCAAGAAACTGTCGAAAGCCCGTCCTTGGGGGCTTTTTTCCCTGAGCGCAAATATATTTCGATGTTTGAAATGCTGGCAACCGTCAACCAAGCGACTGATTTTCTCAGTGAGTTTGAGCATTGGCAGAGCAAACATCAACGCGCTAAACCCACACCAAAAGTCCTTTTCGCAGGCATCATCGGCTACGGGTGCGATATTGGACATCGTAAACTGGCGCAAATATCCAGCCAGATCAATGAGAATGAACTCGTTGCGTAGTGAACTGGTATTTTTCTCTGCAAAATATTCAAAACGCTAACGACAAAATTCTACATTTTATCGATCAGTTAGAATTGCCCAATCTGTATCAGACAACCGATGAACCCTTGCATACGTCGAGCGATGGACAGAAAGTTGAAGTCAATGTGGACTCATTCAACGCCAATCATTCGTTCAAATATTTTGGCAAAACCAAAGGCGCGAGCGTCGTGACGTTCATTGATTCACGCGATTTGATGTGGTATTCCACCGTGATTAGTTCGGCTGAACGCGAGGCGGTGACTGTCATTGACGGCTTGATGCACAATGACGTGGTGAAGAGCGACATTCATTCCACCGATACGCATGGCTATTCTGAGGTCATTTTTGGCGCAACGCATTTACTGGGCTTTGAGTTCGCCCCGCGTATCAAAGGGCTAAGTAAACAACGGCTTGTCGCCTTCAATCCTAGAGGTGAATACGAAAAACAAGGCTATGTGTTGTTGCCTAACACCCGTGTCAGACCAGCGATGCTTGAAAAACAATGGGATGAAATCCTACGTTTTATTACCACCATTCAACTGAAAATTACCACTGCGTCGCAACTGTTCAAACGCTTGAACGCTTACTCTCATCAGCATTCGCTCTACAAAGCCCTGAAAGAGTTTGGCAAAATTCCCAAGTCGTTGTTTATCCT
>CAIUVX010000087.1 GCA_903902705.1 uncultured Methylococcales bacterium | reverse complement strand
GGGATTGCCTTAACCAATAGTTCAATCAGTACCGATGTGCAGAACGGCACTCAAAGCTCACAAACAGGCAAGATTGCCCTAAATGCCCAAGCAGGAGCAATCACCCTAGATGGTTCAACAGTGTCATCCACCACCAGCGGTGATGCCAATGCAGGCGATATTGTCCTAACTGCCAGTGATCTATTACAACTGAGCAATAACGCCAAAATCACGACCGACTCTTCGGGTGCTAAACTCGGTAATAGCGGTGCAATCGCCGTGACCGCAAAAGCCCTCAGCATGAACACGGGGGTGATAAGCTCCTCCAGCAAAAGCTTAGGCAGTGCGGGGCAGATTAGCGTCAATACCCCCGATGGGATTGCCTTAAGCAATAGTTCAATTAGTACCGATGTGCAGAACGGCACTCAAAGCTCACAAACAGGCAAGATTGCCCTAAATGCCCAAGCAGGAGCAATCACCCTAGATGGTTCAACCGTCTCATCCACCACCAGCGGTGATGCTAATGCAGGGGATATTAACCTTGTTGCAAGCGGTCTGTTACAAATGAGTAATGGCTCGAAAATTACCACCGACAGTCTTGGTGACAGTTCTAAAATCGGCAATAGCGGGGTAATTTCAATTGCCTCGAAAGATTTAACGATGAACACTGGCTCTCTGATAAGTTCTTCAACCAATAGTTTGGGCAATGCTGGCACAGTCACAATAAATACTGGACTCCTGAATATTCAGGGACTGGGTGCTATTCCTATCAGCCAGTTAGGACATTACGTTGAACCAAATTTTACGGGTATCCGTAGCACAGCTAACGCAGGTTCGGGTGGACAAACTGGCTTTATTGATATTCTGGCTCGTAACAATATGATGCTTACCAATGGTGCGCAAATAAGTATTTCCAATAAAGCAAATGTTGCCAACACCAGTTCTTTAGTACCAACCTATATCAATATATTGACCCCCAATCTAACCATGACAAATAGTCAAATCGTTGCAGATTCAAGTGGCAATGTAGATGCGGGCAATATCAATATAACCTTTACTGATACTTTATACATGGATCCCTCTGCTATCAGCACACTGGCGAATAATGGTAATGGTGGAAATATCGTTATAAATGGCGGCAATATGTTTTGGTTGCAGGATTCAGCGATCACAACATCGGTTCTTGGTTTGCAAGGGAACGGCGGTAATATTGATATAAAATCGGATTACTTAATAATGGACAGTGGTTTTATTCAAGCCAATACAGCGGCACAAGGAGCAAGTGGCGGAACCGTTAATATCAATGTAAACACACTAATACCGAGCGGCAGTCTTTTATTTGTGGGAGGTAATTCACCTTTTCGATTCCAACCTTACTCTGGTATCAACGTGATTCAAGCCGCCGCACCCAATGGCGTGAAAGGACAGATAAACTCCACCTCACCACAATTGAATTTAAGTGGAACTTTGGCGAATTTAATTCTTCAATCGTTCGATCAAAATGTGCTAAGTCGTGATTTATGCGCCATTGGTGATAGTAGCTCCTTGTCGCAATCAGGTAAAGGTGGTTTGCGCAGACGTGCTAAGGAGCCGTTATTATCGAATGCTTTTTAATGCTGAATGAAAAAATGATAACGTTCGTAGTGAGCCTGTCAAACCCACGTTCACACTTCGATAAGCTCAGTGCGAACGTTTTTCGGTAGTGGTTTAAACTTGTTATAGTAATATTAATGACTGCTAGAGTAAAAATAACAGATTTAATCCACTACCCGTTTTTCTAATCACAAAAACTGCTTTTGCTATATCGGTTATAGAGCAACTCTCAGTGAAATAGGATGTGCCAACGATAGGAGGCGCATCATTCGCATTATATTTCTCGAACGAGCGCGTTCGTTCCTCAGTACATCCTATGTCGCGCATCTTATCGCCGTTCTCTTCATACCCGCGCTCGTTATAGGCGTAAAATGGTGTCAGCGATTTTCTAGCCAATAGCTAAAGCGATTGGACTTCTTTCAAACTGACAAAAAATCCCCCATGTCCTCAGTCATTCACACCTATCTACAAGACATCGCTCGCCATCTACAAGCGGGTAACTCCACCGAACACACTCATCGTCCCGCTTTGCAAACGCTGTTGCAAAGCTTGCTGCCCGATTATCACATCACCAATGAACCGCGCCGTATTGCCTGCGGTGCGCCTGATTTTGAAATAGCCAAACACAGTGAACCGATAGGGCATATTGAAGCCAAAGATATTGGTGTGGATTTAAACAAAGTCCAAAAATCAGAACAATTACAGCGATATTTACCCGCCTTGCATAATTTGCTATTGACCGATTATTTAGAATTTCGCTGGTTTGTCAATGGTGAATACCAGCCCGATTTTACAGTCAAATTGGCTAGTGTTGCTAAAAATGGGCAGTTAATCATCAATACCGAAGCCGTTAATCGCTTTGAAAATTTGATTAAAACCTTTGTCGAAACCCAGATTATCACCCTGAATAGTCCCGAAGACTTAGCTAAGAAAATGGCGCATATTGCCCAGCAAATGAAACATTCGATTGCCTTAGCGTATCTGAATGAAGACGAGAATGGCAAAATTCACCAGCAACTCAAAAGTTTTCGTGAAGTATTAATCGACACATTATCGGTAGAAGAATTTGCCGATATGGTCGCGCAAACCATCTGTTACGGCTTATTTACTGCTAAATGCAGCGCGGATTTTACCGTTCGTCCTGAGCCTGTCGAAGGACTCACCCTTCGAATGGCTCAGGGTGAACGAACTCTATTTTCACGCTTAACCGCCGTGCATTTCGTGCCGAAAACCAATCCATTTTTACGGCAATTTTTTAATCAACTGGCAGGGATTGAATTAGACGAGCGGCTAGTGTGGATGGTTGAGCATTTAGTGGCGGTGTTAAACCGTGCCGACATCGGCGCGATTTTAGCCGATTTTGGCAAACGCACTCGCCGTGAAGACCCCGTGGTGCATTTTTATGAAACCTTTCTCGCTAATTACGATGCTAAATTACGCGAAGTGCGCGGGGTTTATTACACGCCTGAACCCGTGGTGTCGTATATCGTGCGCTCAGTGGATTTGATTTTAAAAAAGCAATTTGGTTTGCGGGAAGGTTTAGCAGATAGTTCCACCCTCACCCCTAGCCCCTCTCCCAAAGGGAGAGGGGAACAAAAAGCCAATACCGTTTTTTCTGAAAAAGGTAACAATAATCTCCCCTCTTCCGCTGAGAGAGGGGAACACATACTCCCCTCTCCCTCAGGGAGAGGGGTTGGGGGAGAGGGAGAAATACATAAAGTCCAAATACTTGACCCCGCCACAGGCACAGGCACATTTTTATACGCGGTGATTGCGCAAATTTATCAGCAGGTAACGAAAAGAAATAAAGGCGGCTGGTCGGATTATGTCTCCACACATTTATTACCGCGTGTGCATGGTTTTGAATTATTGATGGCGGCATACACTGTCGCGCATATTAAATTGAGCTTACAACTCAAAGACTACGGCTATGATTTTAAAAGTAATGAACGCTTGCGGGTGTTTTTAACCAATACTTTAGACGAAGCTCATGGCAAACAAACCACGTTATTGTCCGAATGGTTATCGAATGAAGCCAATGCCGCCAGTAGCGTGAAACGTGATTCACCTGTGATGGTGATTTTGGGCAATCCACCGTATTCCTACGATTCCATGAACAATGAAAAATGGATTAGCGACTTAATCCGCGATTATTATTTCGTTGATGGTTTACCGTTGAATGAACGCAATCCCAAAGGCTTGCAAGATGATTATGTAAAATTCATTCGCTTTGCTCAATGGCGCATTATGCAAACGGGTTACGGGGTATTAGCGTTCGTCACCAATCACGGCTATTTAGATAATCCGACCTTTCGCGGCATGAGGCAATCGTTATTGCAGGATTTTGATGAAATTTATATTTTAGATCTGCACGGTAACAGCAAGAAAAAAGAAACCGCGCCAGATGGTTCAGTGGATAAAAATGTCTTTGATATTCAGCAAGGCGTGGCGATTGGGATTTTTGTGAAACATAAACCACCCTCACCCCTAACCCCTCTTCCTGAGAGAGAGGGGAATAAAGAACATTCAAAAGTGCCTGATTGGTTATTGAAAAATGCGCGGCTGTTGCGTAAATCCTTGACTGACGCAGAACAATTGCTGTGGTCAATATTACGAGCGCGGCGATTTTTAGATTTAAAATTTCGCCGTCAACATCCTATTGCACCGTATATTTTAGATTTTTATTGCCATGAGTTAAAACTGGCGATTGAGATTGATGGCGGACAGCATAATACTGACGCAGGACGAGCAGCGGATGAAAAAAGAAGCCTATTTTTAATACAGCAAGGTATCACTGTGTTGCGTTTTTGGAATAATGAGGTTTTACAGCAAACGGATGCAGTGTTAGAAAAAATTTATTTGCAAGTTACTGATTCCCCCACCCCAACCCTCCC
>CAIUVX010000086.1 GCA_903902705.1 uncultured Methylococcales bacterium | reverse complement strand
TTTATATTTCTTAAGTGTTGCTCTCTTAGGATTGTATTGAAAATAATAAGGACTTGTAGTGATCGGACATAGATGCCCTACCAAACTTTGACGTGTCAACTCAGGTTTTGTGACTGGAGTACCTCCATGAGCCAAATCAGCATGCCAAATTAAAATATCCCCTTTTTTAGCTAAGAACTTCTTAGTTCCACCTGCTTTTTGTGCTTCCTGTACTAAAAATATAGCCCACTCGTTATGTATATCAGAACCATCCTCACTAGGATTCCAATGCTTTCTATCTCTACCAAAATTCCAGTCAGGTAATCGATGAGAACCTGGGGCATATTCCAACTCTCCAGCACCTTCAGTTACATCTTCTAGTGCAATCCAACAAGCAGCTAGATGCAAAGGACTATCGACGACAACGTATGCGGTATCTTGGTGCAATCCTTGTTGAGAACCTTGATCAAAACTTAAACTTTGAAATAGTAAAGGACTGCATTCAAAAATTATCTGTAAAAAATGAATTAAAGAAGGTGATGAAAACAATTCGAGAGCTTCGGTAAGTGGAACAATTGGTGACCATTCGCCAAAACCAGCAGTTTCCAATACCTCAAGATCGTGACCTTCCGCATCCACCGATAAAACAGCATAATTTTTATGGATATTATGGAGTGTAAGAATATCTTTAAGAGGAAGTGTTTCAACTTTAGTCACGATAGATTTAAGTCCAAATGGAACCCCATCAACTGATAGAGAAGACCCCATTTGAAGCAAGTCTCGGTTCGGTTCGTCTGTAATGAAAAAATCGACAAAACCAGACTTAGCCGAAATTGCTTTCTCCTCTACAATAACAACTGAATTCTCGGCATAGAGTTCCCGACAGTATTCAGCGTATTTTGGAATTGGTTCAACAAGCAAGAGTCCCCACCCTAGAAGTCCGAAAAAATAACTGTTACTCCAACTTCTACCGTCATTAGCACCTACGTCTACAAAAAATGAGGAATAGTCTTTTCCACTACCAAAAAGAATAGCGGCAATAAGGATGTCCTCATTAAATTGACTATAATTTTTAACTATTTTCACCATTACACTCCTGATCATATAAAATGTGTCTTTTCTAACTTGTTAATAATGAACAAGTCTCCCCCACCAGCTTCAGCTGATGGTTTAGTTTTAATAAAATTTTCTAAGCAAGTCGGCAGCGTAAATTCTATCGCAAAGTTTTGAAAATAAATTGTTGCGTTTTGTTAATAATACAAAAAATTGAGCCAACCCATATACCCATTCATCCCATCCAATTGAATTGTCATCATCAACTTTACTTTCATTATGTTTAATTGCTTTAGCTAGTGAATCTTTTATTTCCATATTATTATTGTAAAGAAATACACCATCGATTTTTTTGTAAGTATTTAAAATCTCTTTCGTAGCTTCGATGTTTCTAGCAACTATAGGCTTACCTGCCGCCAAAGCGTGCATGATACCTAAACCAAAGCCCTCAACGTAAGAAGGCAACACAACAACGCTAGCTAGTGAGAACAATTTTGACACAGTTTCTGCCTCCAAAGTACCAGAACGATAACCATACAAATTAACATCTTGAAAAGTATCAGCACCTAACACAACAAATTTCAAATCTGGAAAAGCGTTTTTTAATTCTATCGCCGTCACGTCAGAATCCTTATGTGGAAAATGATTTCCTAAAATTAAAATATGTTCTGTCGCAGAGGAGGGTTTGCATTTTTCACTGGCATAACTCGATAACCGAGTGGGCAATAAACGAGTGTATTTAGGCAAATTTTTAGCGTCTGGATAACGATTACAAAAAGTTTTTTCAGCAAATTGACTGATAAAAAATACTCCGTTGGCATAACGTGCAACATGCTGCCAATGATCCGCTAAATTGTGAGTGATAGAAAGATGTCCACAATCCTCTGCTATAGTGTCAAGCATTCCAAATACATTGATAGGAGCTAACATTTCTAAAACATTTATTCTGTGTTGATCAAAAGGCTGTCCAAACATGATAGCAATTGCATATTTTCTTGAATCACTTAAATCAGCCCGTTGAACATGAAATTTTTTAATTTCATGAAAATCAAATGCCTCCTGAGGACAGATTACATATAGATCAAAAACATTTTTGTAGTTTTTAGATAAGGACTCGATTATGTTGAGAGACAGTTCATTTGTGCCATTATGATGACAACCTAATCCTGAAAGATCCATGACAACGCTTATCAATCCTGATTTTGAACCTAAAAGTCCTGATAATAATGCTTCTGCCCTAAAATGAGCCGATGATTCATACCTTCTCACCAGTGGTAAAAATTCTGGGTGATCGGCACACATTTTTTCTAAATTATCATTTTGATGGGTTTTTAAATCCATATCTAGCAAGTTAAATGAAGCTGATCCTGCATGGTATGCAAAAGAATGATTTGCAAGTGCAGCACGATAACCCACTTTATTTGCCCTTATAACTAAATCATTCTCTTCTTCGTAGCCTACTCCGAATTCCTCACGAAGTCCGCCAAAGTTGGCAAGAATTTCGTGTTTTATAAACATATAAAATCCTATTGCTGTCGGTGTGAAGTGAAATTTTGGAAGAGTAGATCCTATTTCTTTCCAACGTTCATAGGCTATTTCTGGAGAACAAAGCAAATTAGAAATTGGTGCATGGGGTAAAGAACAAAGAGAGGCATTATTTGAACGAGGACTTACAAATCCTATTTGCGGGTCTGAATAAGCAACATTTAAAAGATTAGCTAACGTTCCCTTAAACGTTTCGGTATCTGAATTTACCAGTATCACATTACGTCCATCTTTGATTGATACAGCCAACCCACGATTCACACTTTTTACAAATCCACAATTGGCTATATTTGTCATGATAAGTATTTCAGGATTTGATAACGCCAATTCTTTACTTGATTACTCATAAAGAACAGCTACTCTAGCAAATAAGGACTATACTGCGATCATAAGTATTGGCATGGGGATAAGGTCATGAAAAACCAAGTACAATTTCAAAAAGGCTATAGTCTAATCGAGTTCATGAAAGATT
>CAIUVX010000085.1 GCA_903902705.1 uncultured Methylococcales bacterium | reverse complement strand
TACTTAGTTTTGATTGGCAGGAAACACCACAGCAACAGGCGAGATTCGAACAACACGCTACCGCTGGCATTATGGAGCAAGCCTAGTGCTAATCCTTGTCGGTGGCACGGGGACGGGCAAAAGCCATCTAGCCACTGCCTTGTCAATCGCCGCCATTCACCTCGGCAAGTGCGTTCGTTTCTATAATGCCGTGGATCTCGTTAATCAACTGGATAAAGAAAAACAACAGGGAAAAGCGGGCAACCTAAGCATGTTATTAAATCCTGATTCCTAAGTACAATCAAACGTAAATTTCTGCACCAAAATATCCTGTAACCCGATAGCTCTGCGTTAATAAAGTGCGTTGGTTTGTTGTTGATGCCACGCTTAGATTCCTTGTGTCATTCCAATCTACGGAAGTTTTTTCTTGTAAAAGCGTAATTTAAGCATCTGGCACACAACGTGCTGTATTTGTTTTTAGTATTCACTTCATTCACGAGATCATCCTAATGTCTGCGCAAACCTTCAATCTCTTTTCCTTTACGGGAAAAATGAAAATCCTTCATGCCACTTGGTTGGCTTTTTTTATCACCTTTGTGGTGTGGTTTAACCACGCACCCTTAATGATGGTGATCGCCCAAACCTTGGGCATGGATAAATCTCAAATTAAGACTATTTTGATTTTAAACGTAGCCCTGACTATTCCTGCGCGGATTGTCATTGGCATATTGGTGGATAAGTTTGGCCCTAAACGCACTTATTCCGCCTTATTAGCTGCGGGTAGTATTCCGTGTTTTATGTTTGCCTTTGCCGAAAGTTTTGAACAATTGGCACTGGCACGGTTTTTATCGGGCTTTATTGGTGCAGGATTTGTGATTGGTATTCGTATGGTGGGTGAATGGTTTCCTGCTAAACAAGTCGGTATTGCTGAAGGTATTTATGGCGGTTGGGGTAATTTTGGTTCAGCGGCAGCCGCAGGGACATTACCTGCGTTAGCATTGATATTTGGCGGTGCAGACGGCTGGCGTTATGCGATTGCTTGCACGGGAATGATTTCTTTACTGTATTCAGTGGTGTATTTTTTTAGTGTCTCCGATACTCCTAAAGGCTCAACTTATTTCAAACCCAAAAAATCAGGGGCGATGGAAGTCAGCAGCGTCGGCGATATGATTTTTTATATTGTCATGACTTTGCCACTCTATGCGACGCTGAGTTTATTGACGTGGAAATTGTCTGCATCCGCTGGTGCAAATTTATTAGCTATGCCTGTCGCGATTGCCATTCATATTGGCATTTGGCTGATGTATTTTTACAACATCTATAAAATTGTTCATATTAATAGTGAGCATCTAAAACACCCTGTTGAGGCAATTCATCGTTATAAATTCAAACAAGTGGCTGTGTTAGATTTGGCGTATTTTATTACTTTTGGCTCAGAGCTAGCGGTGGTGTCGATGTTACCGTTATTTTTCTTTGAAACTTTTCATGAATCACAAGACATCACTATGTTACAAGCGGGTTTATTAGGGGGTAGTTTTGCGTTTATTAACTTAGTCGCAAGACCGATGGGCGGCTGGTTAAGCGATAAATTCGGACGTAAGTTATCGTTAAGCGTGTTTGTATTAGGTTTATCAGCAGGTTATTTTGGGATGTCGCAAATTACCTCCGAGTGGTCGATTCTCGTTGCAGTGTTGTTAACGATGACCTGTTCTTGTTTTGTATCCGCAGGCTGTGGCGCGGTATATGCCATTGTGCCGCTGATTAAACGGCGCATGACTGGACAAATCGCCGGCATGGTCGGGGCTTATGGGAATGTTGGCGGGGTATTGTTTTTAACTATTCTCTCGTTTGTGTCGTCTTCGTTATTTTTTGTCATCATCGCAGCGGTTGCGTTGGCGGTGTTGATGGCTGTACAGTTTATTGATGAACCCAAAGGTCACATGGCAGAAGTACTGGAAGATGGTTCAGTGGAAATGATTGAATTAGGTTAAACTTGTTATAGGATATTAATGACTGCCAGTCCTTTAAAGGTCTGGCAGTCATGCGCAAACCTGTTTGAATATTGACGGTACACCTTAACTAACGTGAGAAATTAAACATTATGACTACTCGATTATTTAACAGTGCTGATTTTTTACAACCTACCGATGAAGCACCGATACGCTCGATTATTACCCAATCCAAAGATCAGGTTATCATTGCGTGGCATATTAAACCAGAACAAGAAATTCCTGCTCACATTCACCCTAATGGGCAAGACACTTGGACGATTTTAGCAGGCAACGGTTTGTATTATTTAGATGCCGCAGGTGCGACACAAGCAATTAATGCAGGTGATGTGGTCGTTGCTCATGCTGGCGAAGTACACGGCGTGGTTAATAAGGGGAATGAACCATTAATTTTTATTTCCGTCGTGTCGCCCGTTGATGCGGGTTATCAACTTAGCTAAAAGTTAGGCAATATTGCTTGTGCGTTGGAGGTCGGGCTTGCCTGACTTTGCAAGCAAAGCTTGTACTCCAAATACACGCTAATTTATTTGCAAGAGCTGCTGGTTAAATTCTATTCTGACTCAAGATGCTCAATTTACAGTGGTTTTAAGCATGACCTTTCAGGTTTTAAAAATCTAAAAGGTCTTTGATTTTTACCACTACCAAATTATTTCAGCTGTTCATATTCCATTCAGTATCCATCCGTTAATATCCAGCTAATATTTAGCAATAATTGATAAAAATAGGTGGTAACAAAAATGAAAGTAATAAATCAAAACAACACACTCGATGTTAATCTTGATAATAATTTTGATGTTTTTTGCCAAGGATTTGACAACGGTAGCTTTTATGGCTTGGAATATATCCTAGAGGATTTTTTTCAGAATACGACGGTGAAACCCGTTA
>CAIUVX010000084.1 GCA_903902705.1 uncultured Methylococcales bacterium | reverse complement strand
GTTTTTTGCCCAGATAAGACCATAATTCGTCCTTATGCAAAAACTTTACTGATGCACCGTTGCCACATTTCAACAGTACGCAGGTCAAGTTCCAGCACATCAGAAATAGTGATGCTTGAAAGACCACAACAGCTTAGTGCGTTTTTTAAAAATCTAGCGACCTTATTTTTTGGATCAAAATTAAATTAAAATCAGGTGATTTCATCCGATTTTTACTTATCACGTTCATGTCGTCCACTTAAATTGAACCCATTTTTACTGTATTAAGACTTTTTAAAACAAGCACTTAACTTTGAGACTTGTTCATGCTGTTTAAAACTGCCTTGTTTGCCAAATAACGCGCTATAACCCGAAACCGATGGTCTCCCCGCCCCCACAATAAAATATCTGTCGCAGAATCGGGTCGTTCTTGGTGATATAAACTCCATCTTTGGTTAGCTTGTTGCCGCTTCTTTGATAGCATGGACAATTCTGTCTTGGACAGAATAGCGTTAACTCAGCGTTGATTTCAGGTGTTTTCAGTTTCATGACAGTTCCGCAGGTTTTTATGCGAAACTTTGCCTGAAAATACCTCTAAATGTCTAACTGCATTGGTTTGTAGGGACTATCCAACATTCGACGGTATTACTTTAATCAGTGCTTACTCGCCCAACAAATGCCGAATAATAAAATAATGATCTTCAAACATTTTTTCAGGATTCATATCGGCTAACGGCAACCAAAAGGCTTTTTCGGCATCATCCCCGCCTTTCACTTTAGGCAAGTTTTCAGATACGGGTAATTCAATCAAAAACGCATGAGTGATGGTGCGACCACGCGAAGAGCGGTGCGGATCATCAAAGGTGTGCTGGCGTTTAATGCAGCCGCGTAGTACAGCCTCTGGAATTTTCAGTTTGGTTTCTTCGCGCAATTCTCGAATACAGGCATCTTGCAGGCGTTCATGCTGTCTGATAAAACCACCTGCCAATGCAGCTAAGCCTTTGCCTGGTCTGGCGCGGCGTTTGACTAATAAAATATGCCCTGACTGAATCACTACTGCATCAACAGTGACAAATACTGGCGGATACGGTGCGGCTTGCCATTGTCGTTTATAGTCTTCGATAAATTCATGTTCTGCGCGTATGGTGTCAAACGCGGTTTGGCTAAACTGTTCGGCAAAAAATTGTTGTGTACCTGTGGGCGTTAAGGCATTAAAAATGCTATCGCTGTGGGCAAAATGTTCTGCGTGACTAAAATAATCATCGCGTAAATTCGTGGCATTGAGACCGTCCAAATTATCGACTTCAATGGATTCCCATTGGGGAAACATTTTTAAATAGAATGAACTGTGATCTTTTGAATGCCCAATTAATGCAATGCGCGGCGTGTTATGTGGCATGGTATTCAATGCCTGCACTACGCCATTGACAATAGTCTGCACCGATTGACTCCATATTGCATCGTTATAGGGCGAATCCATGAGCGGCAATACCGTGATTCTTTCAGCTTCGTCTTTGGTGAACGAATTTAAAATCATTGTTTTACGTTGTTGAAACGACCAAGGATTACGATGTGAAACGGGCAAATGCGCCGAACCGCACAGAATAATGATTTTTTCAGCCCGTTGTAGTCCTTGGCTGATGATGTGGTGATGACCGTTGTGATAGGGTTGAAAGCGACCAATGAAGACCGCGAAGTGGTAATTTTTCATAGCAAGGAATCCCCTTGGTTAATATGAAGCCTCGTCTATCAAGGCAATAGATACTGACTTATTTCAATGTTTCTTGAACATAGAAACCAGCACAAAAATTACGCTGGAGTAAAGCACTCCAGCTATTTTCTTCATTACCAATGCGCATTACCATGCTTATTTTGCTCAGGCACATTGCGTTGAGCTACACCTGTATAAAGCTGTCTAGGACGACCAATTTTTTGCTCTGGATCAGCGATCATTTCATCCCAATGAGCAATCCAACCAACGGTTCTACCCATTGCAAACATAGCAGTGAACATATTGGTCGGAATACCTAAGGCGTGAAACACAATGCCTGAATAAAAATCGACATTCGGGTACAGTTTTTTCTCAATGAAATAATCGTCTTCCAAGGCAATACGCTCTAATTCTAGGGCTAAGGCAAATAATCTGTCGTCATGCAAACCGAGTTCAGTCAATACTTCATGACAAGTTGCCCGCATGAGTTTAGCGCGGGGATCGTGATTTTTATAAACCCGATGTCCAAAACCCATTAATCTAAACGGATCATTTTTATCTTTTGCTTTAGCGATATAGAGTGGAACTCGCGATACATCGCCAATGTCTTCCAGCATGTGTAGCACTGCTTCATTAGCACCACCATGTGCCGCGCCCCATAAACACGCAATCCCTGAGGTAATACACGCATAAGGATTTGCACCACTAGAACCTGCTAAACGCACAGTTGATGTGGAGGCATTTTGTTCGTGGTCAGCGTGTAAAATTAAAATTCTATCCAAAGCACGGACTAACACGGGGTTAGCGACATAATCATCACACGGTGTTCCGTGCATCATACGCAAAAAATTCTCTACATAACTGAGTTGGTTTTTTGGATACATGAACGGCAAGCCCGTGCTGTATTTATGACACATCGCCACAATAGTTGGCACTTTAGCGATTAAGCGTATTGCACTTAAATCACGGTCGGCTTTTGATTTAATGTCCATCGCGTCATGATAAAACGCTGACAATGCACCTACCACCCCAACCATAATTGCCATCGGATGCGCATCACGGCGAAAGCCTTTAAAGAAATTAGTAAGCTGATCATGCACCATCGTGTGCATGGTAATCGTATGTTCAAATTTATCCATTTGTGGCTTAGTGGGTAATTCACCATTCAACAGTAAATAGCAAACTTCCAAAAAAGTACATTTTTCCGCCAGTTGTTCAATCGGATAACCACGGTACAACAACACACCTGCATCACCATCTATATAAGTAATCGTCGATCTGCAACTAGCTGTTGAAGTAAAACCAGGATCATAAGTAAACATCCCTGTGTTTTTATACAACGTTTGTACATCTAAGACATCAGGTCCTATCGTGCCAGATAAAACAGGCAATTCACACAAAGACTGTGTGTTCTCATTTAAACTAAGATTACGTTGGTTGCTCATGAATTTTCTCTTTAGGTTTTAAAAATGATTTAACACTTTACATTATTTATCGCTAGTTTTGCTAATTCAGTGACTTTCGCCCAATTTTTTGCGTTCACAGCATCGGCAGGGGCTAGCCATGAACCGCCCACACAAGCGACGTTATTTAATTGTAAATAAGCATTGTAATTTTCAGGTGAAATACCGCCTGTTGGGCAAAAAGTCACTTGTGGGATTGGCCCTGCTATAGCTTTTAACATCGGAATACCACCAGCGGCTTCAGCAGGGAAAAATTTGAAATGATCTAAACCATATTCCATTCCTAACATCAATTCTGACAAGGTGGCAATGCCTGGAATTAACGCGATATTGCCTTTTTGAGCTGCTGCTAACAAAGTGGGTGTTAAACCAGGGCTGATAGCAAATACAGCTCCTGCATCTTCAGCGGCTTGCAATTGTTCAGGGGTTAAAATTGTTCCCGCGCCTACTATTGCCTCTGGCACTTGTTGGCTAATGAGCTTAATCGCTTCCAGCGCGATAGGCGTGCGTAGCGTAATTTCTAACACTCTAATACCGCCAGCAACCAAGGCTTTAGCCAATGGCACAGCATCCTCTAAGTGTTGAATCACCATCACAGGCATGACGGGGCTGGCATTTAAAACATCTTTAGGTTGGATTTTCCAGTGGATTGTATTCATAGTTTTATTTTAAGTTAAGATTTTTGTTTATAAAATGGACGTAAACACGGGTAGCTCATGCTACCTTGCTTATTCCTTACTTGGCTTTCATTATTTTATAAACATAATGCTCGCCTGTCTCATTTTTCGTCTTTGCCACGATTTCAACTGAAAAACCAAATGCTGGGCAAATCAGTTTGGGATCATGTTGTTCACCAACAAATTGCGAATAGGGAATATAAATTCGCGTGTTATCGTTAATATAACGGTCAACTTGAGTAAAAAACCGTTTCAATATCACTTGACCACCATCTTCATTCAAACCAAAATCACCATTGGACGGATAGTAATTAAAATTAAAGACAATGAATTCAAAGAGTGACTCAGGAACATTATCGAACAAGTCGCTATGAATAAATTCGATAGGTTGTAACAGAGGATTAAGACCGCTATTTTTTGTCGCACACCTGACAGCATCTTCATTAAAATCCACGCCCAATACCTGAGTACAACCTATTTTTTTCAATAACAAAGCAAAATAGCCACTACCACAGCCCATATCCAACGCATTAGCGGCTGGCTCTTGTTGCAAAATCAAATTGCCAAAAAATGAACTGGTCAAGCCAAAATCGGATGGAAATACATTTTTTGCTATTTCCAAGCTAATACCGTCCAGCTCCGTCATATAAGGTTGTTTATCTAAATAAACTTCTAATTCCGATACTCTTTTGGCAATGTTCATAGGGTTATTTTGCATAGATTTGGGGGTAATTTGATGTGGAAAAATGGTTTTGTAGTTTTTATCGGTAAATGGTTGGCAAACAATAAAACTGTTTTCCCACCCTACAATAATTTTTTATCTAATGAATCAAGAAGCACTCTTTCAAACCATCCTGCATTTTCTTTTACGCTATTTAGTGAGCAAATTAATTTTTTAGAATAGAGTGAAATATCAAAGCCAAGGGATGCAAGTGAGTTAATGGAATCAAGGACTGCAATAGTCACTTCGTTATTGCCAGAATCTAGCAACATTAACAGTACGTCAAAATCCCGCCCTTGCACATCATCACCTAGCGTTTCTGCACAACGAATAGCCCAAGGAATTGGTTTTATAATGCAAGTTTGTATGAGTAAATCCCAATCGGACGTTGTAAATTTTTCCAACAAAAACCTTGCTTCACTAATTCCCTCGTCAGACCAATAGTTATCTGAAAGCTCCAAGCTTAAGTATTTATCGTATTTATTGAACATTTTTATTCCCCCTCTACAAAAGCAGCAAGGTAGCCCAGATGGAGCGTAGCGGAATCTGGGGTTTGTCGCCATGACAAACCGCTCTTGTGTATCATACCGCATTCCGCAAGCTCGATATGGGCTACTCAATACTTGAGAACGATGCAATAGCGAGCAACGTTTTATTGATAACCCTGCGGATTATTAGTCTGCCAACGCCACGCATCAATCAGCATATCATCGAGATTTTTTTCTGCCGACCAATCTAATTCGGCAAGTGCTAGGGCTGGATTAGCAAAGCATTCTGCCAAGTCCCCTGCTCTTCTGGGGGCAATTTTGTAATTCACAGGACGACCTGTGACTTTTTCAAAGGTGTTGATGATTTCTAACACGCTGTAACCCGTACCTGTACCTAGGTTGTAGGCTTTACAGTTACCTGCCGCAAATTGTTGGTTTTCTAATGCACTGATGGCTTTGATATGCCCTTTAACTAAGTCAACGACATGAATGTAATCTCTAACGCCTGTACCGTCTATGGTTGGGTAATCATTACCCCAGACCGATAATTGCTCTAGTTTGCCGATGGCAACTTGTGAGACATAAGGCAGTAGGTTGTTGGGTATGCCGTTGGGGTCTTCACCTATCATGCCGCTTTCATGCGCACCGATGGGATTAAAATAACGCAGTAATACGATTTTCCAAGGCGAAACAGATTTGTTGACGGTATCGGCTTTGGATATATCTCTTAAAATATGCTCAATCATTTCTTTTGAGCGTCCGTAAGGATTAATCGCGCCTAAGGGAAAATCTTCTGCATATTGGTTGCAGGTTGATTCGCTATAAACCGTTGCTGAGGAGCTAAAGATAAGCCGTTTAACATTGGCTTCATTCATGACTTCCAGCAGAACTAATGTACCGTAAACGTTGTTGTGATAATAGTTAAACGGCTGTTGACGAGATTCACCAACCGCTTTTAGCCCTGCAAAGTGAATGACAGCATGAATGCTTTCTTGGGCAAAAATGTCACTGAGTGCTTGTTTGTCACGAATATCGGCTTGATAAAGTGTCGGTGTCTGACCTGTGATTTTTTCTACTCTGACTAGGGATTCGACTTTACTGTTGGAAAAATTATCAACAATAACCACTTTAAAACCTGCTTGCAATAATTCAACGCACGCATGGCTACCGATATATCCTGCACCACCTGTGACTAATATTGTTTGCTTACTCATAGTACCTTCTTCAATTTGATTAAATGGATACGCCGATTGTCTGCTTTAATGACTTCAAAGCGTAGGTTGTCAACGGTGAGACTTTCGCCTCTTTTAGGCATATGTTGAAGCTGATGGACGATAAAACCAGCGATGGTATCGTATTCGTCAGTGGCAAGCTGGGTAGCAAAATAATCATCGAATTCGTTTATCGGCATCAGTGCCTTAATCATAAATTCGTTAGGATTACGCTCAAACACATAGCCTTCATCTTCATGATCGTCGTGTTCGTCTTCAATTTCACCAACGATTTGCTCTAATATGTCTTCAATAGTGACTAACCCTGCTGCTTGACCGTATTCATCAACCACAATTGCCATGTGATTGCCGCGAGTGCGTAGTTCTTTAAGTAGAATATTGAGACGTTTACTTTCGGGAACAACACTGACACAGCGCATAATTTCATGAACTTTGTTGAGTGCTTTATTTTGTGAAATTCGTGCCAGTAAATCTTTTGCTAATAAAACACCGACTACTTTGCTACGTTCTCCATCAATGACAGGATAGCGGGAATGCCCAAATTCGGTGACTAACGGCAGAATGCTTTCTAATTCGGCTTCTTTAGGAACGACCACCATTTGTATGCGCGGAATCATAATATCCCGAACACGCATTTGTGAGACTTGTAAAACGCCTTCAATCATGGATAAAGCATCGGGTTCTAATAAGCGGTTTTCTTGAGCGTCTCTTAATATATCAACTAGCTCATTTAAATCTTGCGGCTCGCCACTCAGTAAATGACTGATTCTATGTATCCAGCCTCTTCGTGGCAGTTTACTTGGAAGTTGTTCCTCGTTCATTGCTCTGTGACCTGTTCATAAGGATTAGGAATATTCAATTTTTGTAGCAGGGTTATTTCTTTACTTTCCATTTCTTCGGCTTGTTCATCATCGAGATGATCGTAACCTAGTAAATGTAACACACCGTGAATAATGATATGCGCCCAATGGTGATCTAGGATTTTTCCTTGTTGCTGGGCTTCTTTTTCAAGTACGGGTGCGCATATTACCAAATCACCCAGTAAGTTTAAGTCGATACCTTCGGGTATTTCAACGGGAAAACTAAGAATATTAGTCGCACCTTGTTTGTGTCGGTAAGTTTCATTCAGTTCCGCGCTTTCTTGCTCATCGACTATACGCACTACAATTTCAGTATCTCGCTGAATGTCTGTTAATGCGCTATCAATCCACAATTGAATCTGTGCTTCGCTGGGTTGTTCTGGGGATGTAAAAATAGTTTGAATTTCTACATTATTCATTTGAGTTCACGGCTTTTTTCGTAGTTTTCATAGGCGGAAACAATGCGCTGTACTAACGGATGTCTGATTACATCGCGTGTACCAAAGAAGGTAAAACTGATACCTTCGACTTCTTTTAATACTTCTAGGACATGGCGTAACCCAGAGGGTTTGTCTGAGGGTAAATCGATTTGCGTGATATCACCTGTAATGACCGCTGTAGAGCCAAATCCCACTCGTGTTAAAAACATTTTAATTTGTTCTAAGGTGGTGTTTTGCGCTTCATCCAAAATAATGAATGAATCGTTCAGCGTTCTACCACGCATAAAGGCGAGCGGTGCAACTTCTATCATGCCTTTTTCCATCATTTTTTCCACGCGCTCAAAACCAAGCATTTCATGGAGAGCATCGTACAAAGGACGTAAATATGGATCAACTTTTTGTGCCATATCACCTGGCAAAAAACCTAATTTTTCGCCAGCTTCTACCGCAGGACGGACTAAAATTATTTTTCTAACTGTTTCATGTAACAAGGCTTCAACAGCGCAGGCAACCGCTAAATAGGTTTTACCCGTACCCGCAGGGCCTACGCCAAAATTGATGTCATGGGTGGTGATTTTTCGTAGATAATCTTGTTGATTAATGCCGCGTCCCTTAATTGTGCCAGCTTTTGTTTTAATGTGAATGACTTCTGGCGTGATTATTTCAGCTATCGTTAGCAGTTCATCAATAGAAGCATCTTGCATGGCTAAATGCACTTGTTCCGACGTGAGTTGCTCTGTTTCTGTGCTTTCAAATAATTTGCGCATGACCGCACAAGCCGCTTTGACAGACAGTTCTTCGCCTGTGATTTTAAACTGGTTACCGCGATTGTAAATATCGACTTGAAGACGCGCTTCAATATGCCTTAAATGGATGTTGAGTTGACCACAAAAATTGGCTAACCTGCTATTATCAGCAGGCATTAGATGAATTTCGGATGTTATTGGCATATAGACTCAGTTGCTGTGGGTTATTTTGCCGAGTGAGGACTCAATCAATCGACCGCGTAGCGAATTAGGTAAAGCTTCAGCAATCAACACATCGACAAACTGCCCCGCTAGGCGTGGATGACCAATGAAATTGACGACACGGTTATTTTCGGTTCTACCTTGCATTTGCAACGGATTTTTTTTAGATTGCCCTTCAACCAATACCGTTTGTACTGTGCCGATCATGCGTTGTGAAATAGCCATCGTCATTTCATTAATGCGCTGTTGAAAGCGTTCGAGTCGCTGTTTTTTAACTTCAGCAGGAACATTGTCGGCTAACTCCGCTGCGGGTGTTCCAGGACGTTGGCTGTAAATAAAGCTAAACGATAAATCAAAACCAATGTCTTCAATGAACTGCATGGTTTCTTCAAATTCTGCATCGGTTTCATCGGGGAAACCAATGATGAAATCCGATGACAGGCAAATATTGGGACGTACCAACCGTAATTTGCGAATAGTTTCTTTGTAATAGGCAGCGGTATGACCGCGCTTCATGGCTTTTAAGATGGCATCACTGCCACTTTGTACGGGTAAATGCAGGTGGTCAACCAATTGGGGAATTTCAGCAAAGGCTTCAATCAAGCTATCGGTAAATTCCACAGGATGGGAGGTGGTAAAACGAATGCGGTCTATGCCGTCTATTGCCGCAACGTAATGGAGCAATAAAGCAAAATCGGCAATATCACCATCATCCATCATGCCGCGATAGGCGTTGACATTTTGCCCTAATAAATTAACTTCACGCACCCCTTGTTTGGCTAAGGAACTAATCTCCGCCAATACATCGGACAACGGACGGCTGATTTCTTCGCCGCGTGTATAAGGTACAACGCAAAATGTGCAATATTTACTGCAACCTTCCATCACCGAAACAAAGGCTTTCACGCCATCTGCTTTCGGTTCTGGCAAGGCATCAAATTTTTCAATTTCAGGAAAAGAAATATCCACCACTGGTTTGTGTTGACTACGCGCTTGATCCAATAATTGGGGTAAGCGGTGCAAGGTTTGTGGACCAAAGACAATATCAACATACGAAGCACGTTTTTGAATTGCCGCACCTTCTTGACTGGCAACACAACCGCCGACACCAATAATCACGTCGGGGCGTTTGTCTTTGATTTTGCGCCATTTGCCTAAGGCAGAGAATACTTTTTCTTGGGCTTTTTCGCGAATAGAACAAGTGTTAAGCAATAACACGTCAGCAAGTTTTGGATCATCAGTCAACTCAAAACCATGTGAGGCTTGGAGTACATCACGCATTTTGTCAGAATCGTATTCATTCATCTGACAGCCATTGGTTTGAATATACAGTTTTTGAGTCATATTTTTGGGATAAACAGGCGGAACATTATTGAGATTAAGTTTTGTTGTAACAAGGTGGCGATTATAACCTTAACGCTACACAACAAAGTAATTTAGTAGTCAGACAAATCACACTGACTCTTCTTCAAACAACCAAACTCGAAATAATTCATAAGCCAAAGCCAGCACTACGGGTCCTACAAACAAACCAATGATACCCGAAAATACCACGCCTCCTATGACACCGATAATAATAATGACGATTGGAATACTACTTCCTCTACCAATGAATAGTGGTTTAAGAACGTTATCGATCAAACCAACAAAAATTGCCCATACCATGAATATCAATGAAAATAGGGTGTCATGACAAGAAAAAACATAGATCGTAACAGGTAACATAATGAGCGAGGGACCTAGCTGAATAACCGCCAGAAAAAAACACACCAGTGTTAATAATCCCGCGCTAGGTATACCAGCAACCACAAGACCTAAGCCTGCTAACAGCGATTGTATTAAAGCGACACCTAATACACCTGTCGCCACGCTCCTGATAGTTTCTTCGCTGAGGTGTTGAAACTCCTCGCCTCTTTCACCAACAAAACGTTTACCTATCGCTAAAGCTAAACGGTGTCCACCTTCCGCATTAACCAACAGTATGCCGCTGATAATAATGGCTAGTAGTAATTGTAAAATCGACACGGTTAGCGAAAAACTACTGGTAATTAACCATGTTCCGAGTATTTTAAGTTGCGGAGCGATCTGCCGTAGAGCCTCGCCTAAATTAGTTGATGCTTGTGTCCAATATTTGAATAGAGAGCTACCAATTAACGGCCACGTCGCGACTTTTTCAGTCGGCAAGGGTATTACGAATGTACCATCCAGTAATTGATGCGCTAACTCTTCAACATTACTGACAATAATTTTAACCAGAAAACCGCAAGGAACGGCGATGATTAATAGTAAGGTAGCAATTATCAAGAAGGAGCTTAGTTTTTGCCGTCCACCAAGCAGTAGCACCAGTCGGCTATAGACGGGATAAATGCTAACAGTGATAATAAGCGACCAAACCAACGGCACAATGAATGGTTGAATAATATAAAAACACCCTGCAAACAATAACAGTATCATGCTGATTTTGATGGTGGTTTCAACGGCTTTTTTTGTAAAATGATCATTACTGGAGGGTAATTGAGTTGTCATGGTGTTGCCTAGGATTTGATAGGTGGGGTTCGATGATTTTACCCTGTATTTTTTGAAAAATAGACTAATTCCCTTTCAACTTCCCTAATTTTTTAATACTAAAAATGAAAATCGCCCTCCATAAAATCTTGCGAGTAGCGTTTTATTTAAGGTCATTAGGACTATAATTGAAAAGTGGGTTCATCAAATAAACTTAGGTTACTCTGCGATGGGTAATCCCAAGATAAACTGGTTTTACTAGAACTTGTTGAGCCTTTAGGGCTAGAATCTCACTTTTTTGCTTAAGCTAATGCTGATAATGTAGGGGTCGTTTTGTTTTACACTTGAAAGCATCGTTATTAACGCAAAATTTAACCCAAAATAGTCGCCTATTAAAAAATGATTACTAAACCCTTTGGTTATCGAGTCTTGCTAGTTAATCTAGCATTAGTAGGGATTTATTTTCTATTGAGTTCGCTTAGCTTATTGTTTGCGTCTCGCCTAGGCAATATTACGCTTATCTGGCTGCCGAGTGGCTTGGCTCTATCCATTCTTTTACTGGGCGGCACACGCTATCTACCGAGTATCTTTGTAGGCGCATTTGTAGCGGGTATTGCTATTGGGGATTCTATCGGCGTTTCGCTGGGTATTGCGTTAGGTAATACGATTGAACCCTTGTTGGGCTGGTGGTTACTGATTCGATGTTTGAAACTTAATATTACGCTCAATCGATTGAGAGATTTTCTCCTGATACTTTTCGTTGCCGCACCTTTGAGTGCGAGTGTTAGTGCAGTGTGTGGTACGGTCGCACTGATGTCTGGCAATTTGATAGCTGCGAATCAGTGGCAGTCTAGTGCAGTCAATTGGTGGATGGGCGATACACTTGGTATTGTTTTGGTAACGCCATTAATTATCGCTTGGCGACCACCATTTCCTAGCTTGGATGGAATACGACAGATAGTTATCAACGCCGTGTTGCCGATGGCATTAATATTTTTGGCTGGGCAAATTATTTTTCTGGACTGGTTTGTTGATAGTTTTACTTGGATTGATAAAGCCTATTTGATGTTTCTTTTTATCAGTTGGATAGCAGTTCGCTTAGGTGTGAGAGGAGTAACAATCGCTCTTGTCATAACGATAACACAGGCTCTACTAGGTATCCACCAAGGCATTGGTTACTTTGCCAATGATTTTACCAATACCCATCTGATTAATTTCTGGTTTTACATTCTAACCTTATCGGTGGTTGGTCTCGCATTGGCAACCTATATTACTGAGTGTAAACAGACTGAAATCGCCTTACAAGAAAGCGAAACACGCTTTCACAATTTACTTCAAGATATTCCCTCGGTTGCGGTGCAAAGTTATGACATTAATGGTGTTCTCCACTACTGGAACAAAGCCTCTGAGCATCTTTATGGCTATAGCCAAGCGGAAGCTATCGGTCAAGACATCATCAAACTTCTTTTGCCAACTGACAAGCGAAATAGCTATCGGCAGGCGATACAGCAAATGTTTGCCACCACACAAGCAATACCTACTGCTGAATTATCGGTGTTAAACAAAAATGGTGCAAAAGTCGATATTTTTGCCTACCACGCATACATTCATGCGCAAGGACATCAGCCAGAAGTATTTTGTATCTCTATTGATATGACCTCCATTAAGCAGATGGAGGAAAAGTTGCGTGCCAGTGAAAGTCGTCTGCGTTCAATTATTGATATATCCCCAGTACCAATGGTATTAAGTGATAAACAGCAACGCATCACTTTTGTGAACCCTGCATTTGAGCAAGCTCTAGGGTATAGCATAGATGATATTCAAACGGTAGGCGATTGGTGGCTTAAAGCTTATCCTGATTCGGACTATCGAGAATTTGCGCAAACCAGTTGGAAAAATGCCATTGAACAAGCCGCACGCAATAAAAAAGCCATTTTACCAATAGAATTGTGCGTCACTTGTAAATCGGGTGAGGTAAAAACGATGTTGATTAGCGGGGCAGCGGTAGAGAAAACCTTTCACAGCCTTTATTTGACCGTGTTCTATGATATTACCGCGCATAAATATAACACTGAAATTATCATGCGTAGTGAAGCACTACTGCGTAAAAAAGATGGTTATCAACGTGCGTTACTCGATAACTTTCCTTTTACCGTCTGGTTCAAGGATATCAGCAGTCATTTTCTTGCTGTCAATCGGGCATTTTCTAAGACACTGGGCATAACTGATCCTGAACAACTGGTAGGGAAATCTGATGTCGATTTTTATCCACTCGAACTAGCCGAACACCATCGGCAAGATGATTTTGCCGTCCTATCATCACGGCAGAAAAAAATGGTTGAAGAAAAGCATACTGATGCGACAGGCGACACCCGCTGGTTTGAAACTTACAAAGCACCTGTAATTGATGTAAACGGTGAAGTACTCGGTACAGTAGGCTTTGAGCGCGACATTACCGAACGCAAAAATAATGAAACCGACCTGCGCATCGCTGCGACCGCCTTTGAATCACAAGACGGAATGTTTATCACCGATGTTGATCGCACTATTTTGCGCGTTAATGGAGCGTTTACTGCCATTACTGGTTATACAGCGGCAGAAGTCGTTGGTCAAACCCCCCTGTTATTCAATTCTTATCATCAAGATGACTCCTTTTATGCGGAATTATGGGATTGTATCTTTGATGCAGGCACTTGGCAGGGAGAAATTTGGACGCAACGCAAAAATGGCGAAACTTACCTTGCGTGGCTGATGGTCACCCCCGTCAAAGACAAAGATGGCGAAATTACCCATTACGTCACGGCCATCACTGATATTACTGTGCGTAAAGAAGCAGAAGAACAAATTAAACAATTTGCGTTCTACGATTCTTTAACCCGATTACCTAACCGCCGAAAATTATTAGAACGTTTAGATCATTGTACTGCCGTAGGCATGAGAGAAAATTCCCAATTTGCTGTGCTGATGCTGGACTTAGATCGTTTTAAAGCAGTCAATGATAGCTTTGGACATTTGACAGGCGATGAGTTATTACAACAAGTCGCCGAACGTATCAGTAAACGCTTGCGCAGTACAGACATGGTCGCACGTTTAGGCGGTGACGAGTTTGTCGTGTTATTAGCTGATATTAGCCATAAAGAAGATGCTGCTCGCGTAGCGGACATGATAGTCAAAGACTTAAGCGTGCCGTTTCAACTCGGCTTGCACGATGACGTGCAAATTGGCACCAGTATCGGCATTAGCTTGTATCCTGAACACGGCGATACCCCTGAAACACTGATGGATAACGCTGATGTCGCCTTATACCAAGCTAAAAATAATGGTCGCGGCTGCTTTGCTTATTTTTCAGAAAGCTTAACACTTGCTACTCATCAACGCTTGCAATTAGAAACAAAACTACGCAAAGGGCTTGCTGAGCAAGAGTTAAGGGTTTTTTATCAACCGCAAATTAATATGGTAACAGGCAAAATTGTTGGCGCAGAGGCATTAGTGCGCTGGCAAATTTTTGATGAGTTGATGCTACCCAGTTACTTTATACCTGTTGCCGAAGAAACCTCGTTGATTATTGATATTGGTGCGTGGGTATTAAACGAAACCTGTCAACAGGGGAGGCTATGGTTAGAGGAAGGGCTTGCCCCCATTACTTTATCGGTAAATATCTCTTCACCACAAATTAAACGTAGTAATATGATTGCTCTGGTTGCCAGTGTATTAGATGAAACTGGGCTTCCTGCTGAACAATTGGAATTGGAAATCACTGAACAGAGTTTAATGGAAAATCACGATGCGGAGATTGTTCTCGACATTCTCAACAATTTACACGCACTTGGTATTCGTCTCGCCATCGACAATTTTGGTACAGGCTTCTCTTCTTTAGCCTATCTTAAGCGTTTTCCACTAGACCGATTAAAAATCGACAAAAGTTTTATCAGCACTATTTCACAGCATCAAGATAACTTAGGTATTGCTAGTACCATTATTGCAATGGGGCATAGTTTAGGTTTTGAAGTGCTAGCTGAAGGCGTGGAAACACAAGAGCAATTAGCCTTTTTACGCGACAAGGGTTGTGATTTTTATCAAGGCTATATCAAAAGCCGCCCCCTCCCCGCCGCAGAATTTACCGCATTATTGAGAGAGCAAAACAAAACAACAAAGTGATTTTATTTATGACCTAAGGAGTATTTCCATGACCAACCTATTCAAACGCATTAACGATATGCTTAGTGCAAACATCAACGATTTGATTGATCGCGTTGAAGACCCCGAACGAATGGTTAAACAAATCATTCGTGAAATGGAAGACAATATCAGCAAAGCCAAAGAAGGTGTGGTAGAAGCAATTGCAGGGGAAAAACAATTACAAAAAGAACTTGAAAGCAATCAAAAACAAGTTGCTGACTGGCTAGGAAAAGCCCAAATCGCGTTACAGAACAACAATGAAGAATTAGCCCGCGCCGCCTTAGCGCGTAAAAAAGAACATGAGGCAATTTGTAAAGCTTTAGAACCCTCTTGGTTATCCGCTAAAAATACCAGTGATCGTCTAAAATCCCAATTAAAAGCCTTAGAAGCTAAGCTAGAAGAAGCACGACGTAAGCGTACCAGTTTAGCCGCCCGTCAACACGCTGCCCAAGCGCGTCAGCAAATGGATAAAACCTTGGAGCATTTTCAAGCAGGCATTAAGGCACAGAATAACTTTGACCGCATGGAGGAAAAAGTTGCTTCAATGGAAGCCCATGTCGAAGCCTTAGAAGAGTTAAGAAATGACTCTTCTCAAACGATGCAGGAATTTTTGGATATGGAACTTCATGCCGAAATTGATGCTGAGTTACAACTGCTTAAACAACAAGTAGAGTTACAAGTAATCGATGCTCCAAGGGCAATCGCATCACCACTAAAAACAGAGCTAGAACAAGCCCCTGTCAGTTCCAATACTATTTTACTTTAAGTTTGAGACGGCTCATGAATTGGTTTTTTATCGCTATAGTGGTATTTTTGCTATTCAAAGCACCTGCGTTTAGTATCGTAGGTGCGATAGCTTATGCAATTTATTGGTTTATTCGCAATTCCTCTGAGCCAGTCAATCACGAAAACAAACCAAGTAACCAGACTCGAACCCATAACTCGTCTGCTTTAAGCGCGGGGGATTTGGCTGACTTGGTTTTGTTACGACTGGAATTACAAGCTTTAGTCAAGCGGGGTGTAATTGATAGCGAACAGCAAGCGGAGATAACGCAACGCATAGACGCGCTGTGTATGCAACATCTGGCAAATTTAGCCGCAGTACGAAATAATGACTTATGGCGAAAACGCCGCGATATTGCATGGGAGTTACTCGATAAATATGCCGATACCCCGCTAGGGCTACCGCCTTGGCGGTTTGCTAAACCTAAAAATATTGACTCAATTGTCACAGCCCAGCCTGATTTTTCAGAGCCAATAACTCCACCCACACTGAACGAAACACAAACTACCTACAACAACGACTACGATTACAGATTCAAGAGACCAATAACACCCACACCAAATGAAGCACAAACCGCCAGTTTTGCCACTGAAACTGAGGCTGATTTAAAACCTACCGAACAAATAGCCAACTTTACGGTTGCAGAAATACCGATACCCGATACTCCTCTAGCCAACGAATCACAAGCCGCTGATTTTTCCGTTTCCAGCGAAGCATCGGCAACTTTTACCCTCCCAGAAATACCGCTACCCGTTACGCCATTAGCCAATGAACTAATCCAAGCAACGCCCGCCAGTCTTATCATTGAAACTGATTTTTCAACATCAATAAATCCTTTTACCACTAATAAAAACAGCGATGTCACCGTTAGCGAACAAGTGGCAACTTTTGCTATCGATGAAACAGATCATTCATTAGCACCACCCCATCAGGCTGTAATCCCCAAAGCAAAAAAATCCGAACCTACGCTTAATCAATACGCTTGGAAACCGCATGAGCCTAGTCGTTTAGAACGGGTTTTAAAAACAGTCTCAGGTTGGCATTCAATGGCTGTACCGTTTTTGGCACAAAATATTGGTTGGTTTATCGGTGTTTTTTGCTTTATTGCTGGCTCGATGTTTCTGGTTCATTACAGTAAAGGTTATGCCAGTAACTTGATTGCTTTTTTTGCTCTGTTTATTTTTACCCTCGCATTATTATTCGGGGGCTATCGCCTACGCCATAAACGCCCTGAATTAGAAGTCTCTAGTTACGTCATTTTTATCCTTAGTTTATTGCTAATACCGCTTACCAATATCACTGGCACAAAATTATTAATCAGTAGTGACACGCTGGGCTTAAAACTCTTTAGCGGTTTATTGGTATTCGCCGAACTAGGGGTATTTTATGTTGCGGTCAAGCTGGTATCGGGTTTGATGGATAGAAGTTTGCAGCAAGGCTTACCGAAGTTTTTTTTAGCCCTGACCGCAACACAATTGCTACAAGCCTTGTTGCTAGGTTTGCCGTCATCTTGGCAGACTCAGGTGCTTGTCATTAGTCACTTGCTGATATTCGCGCTGTTAAGCACTGGTATTTATCTATTTGCTAATCAATGGCTACATTCCATTTTTATTGACCGACATAAAATTAGCTGTGTTGCCGCAGGTACACTGATTTATGCGGCGGTAGTATCGTTTGTTTTTATCACCATCGGCAATAGCATTCCTTTACCCGCAGGCTATTACGGATTTTTCCTAATGCTGCTTTGTCTGCTATTGTTTTTTATCGATACTCAGTTGAAGCAATGGACAGAGCAGTACACTTATTTATCACGGTTTAGTTTTTTGGTTTACGGCTTATCGGTACTGGCTTTGTGCTTGGTAGCACGACATCCGATTGCTATCCCTACGTTAGTGTTAGCCATTGTAATTTATGCTTACATCGTTTGGTGTTATCTAACGCTCACGCCCTTGACGATTTTGTTAGCCTGTTATTTTTGGCTATATGGCTTATTAGTTTTACAACATTTGCCAGACTCTTGGCATTTTCTTGCCAGCTTGCCTGTATTACTGAGCCTTTATCTAGTAGCACAATGGGCATTAAACAAACGCCAATCCGCTTATTTAGCTCTTATCGTTTATCGAGTGCTGCATGGCTTACTTGCCATGCTGACTGTTTGGAGTCTTAGCCACAGTGAACATGGGTTGTTGGCAATGACGACGACCATCACAGCAGGAATTTTGCTCTATTACGCACTTAAATCTGCACCTGTAGCGATTTTTACCCCTTATTCTATAATCGATACCGTTAGTATCAACCGCTATCAGAACTTGCTCAATAGTCATTGGTTTTATACGATTCCCGTATTGGGTGCAGTGACCGTTTTTTACACACCCCCATTAATTGGCGAAGCACAATTTTCTTTTGGCTTATTATTGTTGGCTGGTTTTTGGACTTATCAAGGACTACACACATTTTTTAAAGCCCACAGCACTAGCGAAACAACGCCGATAGAACAACGCTTAAACAGTGCTTTGCTCAGTTTATTGGTCGGAGTTTTAGCGTTATTTCCGTTGTGGACGACTGACAAACTACAACTTGTCGCCCCGCTATTTCTAGCTGGGATAATCATGTTATGGCTAAGTTATCAATTATTAGCCCGTTGGTTATTTTACTTGGCATTACTGGTATGCACGCTTGCTTACCTACCATTAAAAGCCCTGTATTTTCAAACGCCTAGTGGACTTGCTACTATGTTGATGGGTATTGGTATTTGGTGTTGGCTTTGGTTCATTGAGCGACAAGAATCCTCAGAGCTAATGACTTTAAAACGCGAACAGGTCACGCAAAAAATAGCATTACTACCTTCATGCAGATTATTAGGCAGGTATCGACTACCAAGTCCCGCGCTATTATTTAGAGACGTAATAAACGCGCCACTCGAACAAGTGATGTGCTTATTGTGGCTATTGGGCATGACAACACTGGTTAGCCGATTGTTGGGTAATCAGCTTTCATATCCTTGGCTGGCGGCTATTTTCTTTGCAGGATTATTCAGTCTTTTACTCATCGCCCGTTATTTGCTGATTAAACTATTACCCGTACCTATCGCCTTGGTACTGAGTGCAGTGTTAATGATGCTTAAATTTTGGGGGCTAAACACGGACGACTTGCTATTGGCTTCTGGATTGTTTGCCTTAGCGTTTTGGCAAGTAGTGAACTATAGCCTAACTCAAGCATTTTTTATCAAGCTGATTAACACACTCAACCCCGCTTTACCGAGTGAAATCCAGCAAATTGGCAAAATCACCCATCACAGCGCATTTTTTATTATCTTAGCTAGCGTGATTTTGCAGTTACTTAATGCGACTGACACCCATAGTTTCATTGTATTACTGACCTTAATAACAACGGCTGGGTTTTTATGGCTCAGCAATAGAGTTTACCAACAGCTTATTGTGCGTTACTGGGTATTAGGATTTTCGGTATTAGCGGGTATTGAACTGGTCTCACTGACTTTACATCCTTTTGCTTGGCAAGCGTTAACAACAGATAGTTACGCCGCTTTATTATTTACCTTGTTAAGTTTAGCGGTAGGTGTGTTAGTCGTTACACCAACTACTTCCTATACGAAACCTGCCGCTGTGACTGCCATTTCGCTGATGTTTTTTGGTATTTTTCTGCAAATACAACACGTTATAAACATAGCTAGTGGCGTGATTACGTTTTTAGATTACACGGTGTTATTTTTAGCGAGCGTTAGCCTATTATTGGCGAATGTTAAACACAAATGGACTACTTGTAACTTCATTGCCTTTATGACTTTGGTAGTGGCGGTGCTGTGGTTAGAACACAGTGTGTTCCATGCTCAACAACCGTTTAGCTTATGGCTAGGCGCACAAACTTTTCCCGATTTATGGTTGACCTTGGGGCTATTAAGTCTTGCTATGAGCTTACTATCCCATAAGCTACGGTTTACGCAAAAAGTGGATGTCTGTTATTTACCGCCACTTAATACCGTTGCAACTATAAGTTTTGCTTGGGCATTACTTGGGACATTAACACTCTTTTTTGCCCATAAACCAGATCTGTTAGCTTGGTCTTTTGCGTGTTTACTACTGGCTTTATTTTCGTTGACAAAAAATCGCACTGGCGCAGAACAAATACGCGGCTTTGCAAGCGCGACGTTGTTGACATTAATCGTATTTAGTTTGTTACCCAGCTTTTCACAGACGGCAACAGTGATTATGGGCTACACGCTTTGGTGTTGCGCCAGTTTTGTACTGCCGCGTTTTAATAAACGCTTTAGCGTCTGGGCAATTGAACCATTATTTTTTCCATACGCAGGTTTTCTGCTGCTTGTATTGGCTGGTTATTGGTATCAGCCCTTTAACGATGTCAACATGGGGACTTACAGCCTAGCACTGTCTGTTTATAGCTTATTAATGCTACGTTATAGCCGATGGATGATTTTTTCTTGGCTGTCTACGCTTACTTTTACGGCTGCTGTATTGTGGTTAGAAAATAGCGTTGTAGCAGATAAGTCACTCCTGTCATCGTTTGGAGAACAGCACTCATGGTTAGTATTAGGGCTGTTAAGCCTTGCTATGTCGCTACTGGCTCATAGGCTTAAAGCCACGCAAAAATGGACTGAACTGCATTGTTTACCGCTTAATACCGTGGCTACTTTGTGTTTTACTGGGTCATTACTTGGCACATTAACAGTATTTTTTGTTAGTAAAGATTCATCGGTGTTGTTGGCTGCGTCTTTTGTGTGTTTACTATTGGCTTTATTTTCTTTATCAAAAAATCGCTCTGGTGAAGCGGAAAGTCGCGGCTTTGCTAGCGCGAGTTTATTGACCTTGACGGTGTTTAGTTTATTGCCTGTGACAGGCAACGATTTTCCATTACAAACGACCAGCGTTTTATTGGGCTATACGCTTTGGTGTTGTGCCAGTTTTGTGTTACCTCGCTTTAATAAACGTTACAGTGATTGGACGATAACGCCCTTATCTTTTCCATACCTTGGCTTTTTATTGGTGATATGTGGTGGTTGGTGGCTTTCTTTTAATAGCTTCAGCATAGGTATTTATTGCCTAGAACTGACTATTTACTGTCTACTAATGTTCCGTTACAGCCGCTGGACGGGATTTGCCTGGATCGCTAGTTTCGCTTTTGCGGGTGCGGTGTTGTGCTTAGAACATAGCTTTGTACACGCGAATCATCCGTTTGATTTACCAATTAATGTGCAGAATTTTACAGATGTGTGGCTAGTGTTGGGGCTATTAAGCCTGACTATGTCCTTACTGTCTCATGGGCTAAAATCCGCGCAAAAATGGGCAGACCTTTATTGTTTTCCGCTGAGTACCGTGGCGACTTTGTGTTTTAATGGTTCATTATTTGGCACATTGACACTGTTTTTTATCAGCGTCGGTAGTGTCGGTCAAGCAGACTGGTTAGCGAGTTTGTTGCTGGTTTTACTATTAGCCGTGTTTTCCTTATCAAAAGACAGTGCGAATGCGGCATCAACACGCGGTTGTGCTAGTGCATGTTTATTGAGCTTGTGTGCGTTTAGTTTACTGCCTGAGGGTCTCGATAATTTTGCATTACAGCAGGCAACGGTTTTATTTGGCTACGCGCTTTGGTTATTTGCTACGCTGCTACTGCCACGTTTTAATCAACGCTATAACGAATGGACGATAGATCCAAACTATTTTCCGTGGCTGGGTTTATTATTAGTGGTGTCCCGTGCTTATTGGTTGCAAACATTGATGGCAGTCGATACAGGTATTTATTGCCTAGAGCTATCCGCTTATTGCTTGTTGATGTTCCGTTACAGTCACTGGGCGGGGTTTGCGTGGCTATCTGCATTTGCATTTACTGCTACGGGTGTTGCTTTTGGCTTTGATAACGAAAGCTTACCGATTACTCTGCTGTTATGGAGCAATCTACAATTGCTACTGGCGACAGTCTGGCAACGTAAAGGTGAAAAACTAGCCGAACGCTGGCAATGGCAATCACCACCACTCGCTCAAGCATTTGCATACTCTACGCAATTTGTTTTTATCTTTTTATTGCTATTATCAACCATCGTATTTGGTTTTTCCTTGGTTGCTGGTATTGATTCGCCCATAACAACTTGGAAGTTATTGCCTAACGGGATTTTGCTGAGCTTGTCTTTATTACATTTATTGTGGGTACGTTTTTCTAGCTTTTCCCTGCACAGCTTTATTCACAGTTTATTTATATTATGTGGGGCAATTTATTTAACAACTCTAAATAACTTATTCCAACCGCCATTATTATTAGCTTTATGGAGTTTACTTTTACTCGGCATTAGTAAAATACGCACTGCCTACCATGCCAAAGAAATCACCACTGCACTCAGTTATTGGCTACGCGCCAGCGTCATCTTGGCAACGCTTGCCTTACTAACATACTCAGAAAACACGCTTAGCGAATTGATCTTATCATTGGCTATTGTCACGAGTTTGAGTGCCGTTTTAGGTGGAAAAAATACATATTCACCTTGGTTATTCATGGCAAAACTTGAATGTTTACTACTGTTACACGGTTGGGTATTTTTGCTGGTCGGACACACCCCACAGAACTTAGCTTTATTATTACCTTGGTACGCGCTACAAAACACACTACTTGCGGTTTTATCGATGTGGTTTCTGAACCGTTTATTGGCAAAACCGATGGCTAACGACTACCAAAACTATTACAAACAAGCCTTACAAGGCACTTCGTGGCTAATCGCACTGGGCTTATTGGAATTGATCGGGCATGGCATATTGATTCAACAAACTGTCATGGCAGGTGGGACACCAAACTGGCTATTAGCACCTTTTGACGTGCTTGCAGCACTCAGCACAGGTTTGATAATCAGCATAATCGGACTGCGTCATGTTCGACACTTACCCGATTCAAAATGGCTATATGGTATTGTTGCACTGATTGGCGCGTTAGTTTTTTATGGGCGTTTATTATGGCTAGGTGTGGATTCAGTCACGTTATGGGATACGGCGGGACTTATCGGTTCTGCTTATATTTTGTTTTTCTTACAAGGCTTATTTCCTTCCAAACCGCTGTACAACATGGCATTACTGATGCCTGTTCTGGCATTATTCACTGTGCTACATTTGGAAAAATCCGAAACCAGCATGACTTTAATCGTCACAGGATTGTTGTATGTCATGATGCGTCGTCATAGCCAACAAAAAATCCCGTTATATCTGGCGTTACTTGCCTTTAACGCGGGCGTGTATTTGTGGATTCCTAACCTTGCGAAAGAAAGCCATTTAATACAGGTTTATGTGATTCCAGCGGCGTTGAGTGTTTTAATGTTGCTACATTTACATAGCCGTGAATTAAAACCTAGTGTATTAATGGGCAGTCGTTTAGCGGCAATCAGTAGTATTTATGCTTGCGCTACCGCTGATGTTTTTTTGCGTGACCAACAAAATATTATTGTCTTTATATTGGCAATGGGGCTGAGCATAGCGGGCATTCTACTTGGTATCGCGCTGAGAACACGCGCATTTCTATATGCAGGCGTTAGCTTTTTACTATTAAATGTTATCGGACAAGCTCTACTCTTTTACTCAAAACAAGGGCTAGAACCACTAAATATAGCAATTGTCCTCATGGTGATGGGAGCGGCTATCCTCGGTTTCATGTATTGGTTTGAGGACAAAAAAGTCGCAATACTACAGCGCATTAATGTCATTCAAGCTGAAATGCAGACGTGGGAATAATTGAGACTGGACAGCAAAATGAAGCTATTCAAAATTGTTCAATAAAAAAATAGTATCCCTAAAAAGGGATACTATTTGTGCAGTGCTTAGTAACGGTAATGATCTGGCTTATAAGGACCTTCAACAGGAACGTTGATATAAGCCGCTTGTTCTGCGGTTAATTGCGTGAGCTTTACACCAATTTGTGCTAAGTGTGAACGCGCAACTTTTTCGTCTAATTTCTTTGGCAGAATATAAACTTTGTTTTCATAGCTTGCTGCGTTGCTCCACAATTCCATCTGCGCTAATACTTGGTTGCAGAATGAATTGGACATTACGAAACTTGGATGACCTGTGCCACAACCTAAGTTCACTAAACGACCTTCTGCCAGAATAATCAAGCGTTTGCCGTCAGGGAAGATGACGTGATCGACTTGGGGTTTAATGTTTTCCCAAGTATATTGACGTAAAGACGCGATTTCAATTTCCGCATCAAAATGTCCAATATTGCAAACGATAGCTTGGTCACGCATAGCCAATAAGTGGGCGTGGGTGATGATGCTGAAGTTGCCTGTTGCGGTAACAAAAATGTTAGCAATTGGTGCTGCTTCTTCCATCGTGACTACGCGATAGCCTTCCATTGCCGCTTGTAATGCACAAATCGGGTCAATTTCAGTAATTAAGACCGTTGCACCTAAGCCGCGTAACGATTGCGCACAACCTTTACCGACATCACCATAACCGCAAACGACGGCGATTTTGCCCGCTATCATTACGTCAGTAGCGCGTTTGATACCATCTACTAAAGACTCGCGGCAACCGTAGAGGTTGTCGAATTTTGATTTAGTGACTGAGTCGTTGACGTTGAATGCAGGGACTTTTAAAGTCTCTTTCGCAACGCGTTCATATAAACGCAACACGCCTGTGGTGGTTTCTTCGGATAAGCCTTTGATGTCTGCCATCAATTCTGGGAATTTGTCGTGCAGCATATTGGTTAAATCGCCGCCATCATCCAGAATCATGTTAGGTCTCCAACCGTCTGGAGCGATGATGGTTTGCTCAATACACCATTCGGCTTCTTCTTCGGTTTCGCCTTTCCACGCAAATACAGGAATACCTGCCGCTGCCATTGCTGCCGCTGCGTGGTCTTGAGTAGAGAAGATGTTGCATGATGACCAGCGCACGGTTGCACCTAATGCAGACAGAGTTTCAATCAACACAGCTGTTTGAATGGTCATGTGCAGACAACCTGCAATGCGTGCGTCTTTTAACGGTTGTGCTGCACCGAATTCTGCACGCAATGCCATTAAACCTGGCATTTCAGTTTCGGCGATGTTGATTTCTTTACGTCCCCAATCAGCTAGGGCGATGTCAGCAACTTTATAATCTGTAAAACTCATTATGTTATCTCGATAGATGTGTAGGTTGGGTTAGCGATAGCGTAACCCAACACAATTATGGGGGCTTATGATTATGGTGCGATAAAAATTTGATGGCTTTTAATCAAACTAGAAATCGGATGATTTTCTCGATTATCTCCATCATTGGTTAGATTGTAAAAACGTTTAATCGCTTTGCCTATCTCCGAGTTACGACTTCTTCCACCAATAGCTTCATAGGAACGCGTTAGTTCTGGAAATTTTTCGAAAGCATAAAATAAATCTCCACTTATTCTCGGATGAGCAGCATCTACATACGGCGCAGCCTGACTGACAAGTTCAAGTTCAGCTTGCATAATTTATTCTCCTAAGTGTTTCTGTGCAGTTGAAAGTAATAACCCAACACCGTTATACAAAGTAACGTTGGGTTACGGCTATCGCCTAACCCAACCTACAATAGCGTTATATACCAGCAGCAGATTTTAATTCGTCAACTTTGTCAGTTTTTTCCCAACTAAAGCTGTCTTCATTACGTCCAAAATGCCCATACGCGGCAGTTGGTAAGTAGATGGGTTTTAATAAGTCCAGTTGAGCAATTAAGCCTTTGGGTCTTAAATCAAACACATCACGAATAATCTGCACTAAGCGGTCTTCGGAAATTTTGCCTGTACCAAAGGTTTCAACGGTGATTGAAGTGGGTTCAGCAACACCAATGGCGTAAGAAACTTGAATTTCACAACGCTCTGCGAGTTCAGCGGCAACAATATTTTTTGCTACATAACGTGCCATGTAAGCGGCTGAACGGTCTACTTTTGAGGGGTCTTTACCAGAAAACGCGCCGCCACCGTGTCTTGCCATACCGCCGTATGTATCAACGATGATTTTACGACCTGTTAAACCACAGTCGCCCACGGGGCCACCGATGATAAATTGACCTGTCGGGTTGATAAAGTATTTAGTGTCTTTGTGTAGCCATTCTTTCGGTAAAACGTGCAGGATGATGTCATCCATGACCGCTTCATGTAAGGATTTAGCACTGATTTCAGGTGAATGCTGAGTAGATAAAACCACTGCATCAATGGCAACAGGTTTGTTGTTTTCGTAACGGAAAGTAATTTGGCTTTTTGCGTCAGGACGTAACCACGGCAGGGTTTTATTTTTACGCACTTCGGCTTGACGTTGTACCAACAAATGCGAATAAGTAATCGGAGCTGGCATGAATACATCGGTTTCATTGCTGGCATAACCAAACATTAAGCCTTGGTCGCCCGCGCCTTGTTCGTGGTTTTCACCTTCGTCAACACCCATCGCAATGTCAGCAGATTGTTTGCCAATCGCGTTTAATACTGCGCAACTGTTGCCATCAAAACCAATTTCACCGTTATCGTAACCGATTTCACAAACGACTTTACGCACTAGGGCTTCAAAATCAACCCACGCACTGGTGGTAATTTCACCAGCCAATACCACCATGCCTGTTTTAACTAAAGTCTCACACGCCACGCGTGATTTTGGATCTTGCGCTAACAGTGCATCCAGTACCGCATCAGAAATTTGATCCGCAACTTTGTCGGGATGCCCTTCTGATACTGATTCAGATGTAAAACTAAAATTATCGCTCACGTTCATGCCTCATATAAAAATAAATCTCAGATAGACAAAAGGCTGCATAAAGCAGCCTTGTGTATTTAGTGGTGGGCCCTGTAGGACTTGAACCTACGACCTGCCGATTATGAGTCGGACGCTCTAACCAACTGAGCTAAGGGCCCTGCTTTCTTTATTCACCATCCAAGAAGCATCTTAGTTGCTCTGATCTGGATGGGTGTCTTAATTTTCTTAATGCTTTGGCTTCAATTTGACGAATACGCTCACGCGTGACATCAAACTGTTTACCCACTTCTTCTAAGGTATGGTCGGTATTCATGTTAATACCAAAGCGCATTCTTAATACTTTAGCTTCGCGAGCTGTTAAACCAGCCAACACATTTTGTGTTGATTCGCGTAAACCTGCAATAGTAGCCGCTTCTACAGGGGATAATACTTTAGCATCTTCTATGAAATCGCCCAAATGTGAATCTTCATCATCACCTATTGGGGTTTCCATAGAAATGGGTTCTTTGGCTATTTTCAATACCTTACGCACTTTGTCTTCTGGCATTTCCATACGTTCAGACAGTTCTTCTGGGGTTGCTTCCCGCCCCATTTCTTGCAAAATCTGCCGTGAAATACGATTCAACTTATTGATTGTTTCAATCATGTGTACGGGGATACGGATGGTTCGTGCTTGGTCAGCAATCGAACGGGTAATCGCTTGGCGTATCCACCATGTCGCATAAGTTGAAAACTTATAACCACGACGGTATTCAAATTTATCAACCGCTTTCATTAAACCAATATTGCCTTCTTGAATCAAATCCAAGAATTGTAAGCCGCGATTGGTATATTTTTTCGCAATTGAAATAACTAGCCTTAAATTGGCTTCAATCATTTCTTTTTTAGCACGGCGGGCTTTTGCTTCACCGATAGACATACGGCGGTTAATATCTTTTAAGCCACTGATGGTCAAACCATATTGCGCTTCTATTTCAGCCAATATTTTCTGTGATTTTCTTAATTCTTTTTCGCGTAATTTCAGATTTTCTGAATAGTCATGTCCGCTCAAGTGAGAATCCAACCATTCTGAACTGGATTCATGCTCTATAAACGTGGTGATAAAATCCTTACGCACCATTTTTGCTTCTTTAACAAAAATTTCGAGTATGAACTTTTCCTGTTCACGCACAGCGGCAACACCGTTAGGAATAATCCCTGTTAATTTTTTTAAATATTGCGGATTCCATTTAAATTCCATGAATAAATCAGCTAACACTTCAAAAGCACGTTCTGTTTTATCACTAATATAGCCATGCTTTTTAATGGCGGCAGAAGCGACTTTGAGTTGTTTTCTAAGTGCCTCAACTTTTTCCTTAACTTCTTCTGGACTGAGTCCTTTCAGATCATCTTCAGCACCCGCTTCTTCAACAATATCAGGTGCTTGAGTAGCTGCCAAATTTTCTGGCTCAGTTAAATCAACAAAGCCTGATATTAAATCAGTTAGACGAATACCACCTTCTTCCGTAGAAATAGAATCAAAGGCCTCTAAAAAATCTTCAACCACCACACATGATCTGGCGATGGCTTTTACTAATTGCTGCTGCCCTTCTTCAATGCGCTTGGCAATTTTTAATTCGTCGGCACGAGTTAATAACTCAACAGACCCCATTTCACGCATATACATACGCACTGGATCAGTGGTTCTGCCAAATTCACTGTCAACCGAGGCTAGAGCGGCAACTTCTTCTGCATCTTCGTCATCGGTGGTTACAGTTGCAGAATCGGTAATCAATGAATCTTCATCAGGAGCGACTTCGTGAACCTGAATACCCATCTCATTGATCATGCCAATGATGTCTTCAATTTGCTCTGGATCAACAATATCACTGGGCAAGTGATCGTTTACCTCGGCATACGTCAGGTAACCCTGCATTTTGCCTTTGGCAATTAGTTGTTTAAGCTGAGACTGTTGTTCTTGATTCATTATTTACTCACTGAGTGCTTCGTTCAGATTCCGACTACACTGAACGCGTCATTGTACTACACAATTCATTATTTTGCACTAGGATAGTGCTTTTATTCATTCACTTTGTATTGAACAATTTTTGTAACTGTTCTTTTTCTTGTGGCGTTAGCCCTGTTGTTTCTAATTTTTTAAGTAACCATCGACGGTAGTCATCGATAGATTGCGCTAACAACTTATCTATTGCCCCCGAAAACTCTGCCGCTTCATTACTTGTTGGAATCTCCAATTGTAAATCTGCTAACTTTTTTATAATCGGCTCATCCGAATGTCCTCGATAATACTCTAGCAAAGCCCCTGTATTAGCAGGTTTTTCATGCAAAATCGTTTGTATAATGCCAGTAAATTTTTCCACACCATCAAATTTCAAGCACGTCCAGTCAACTTCCCGCTGTTCAATAACTTCTATTAATTCGGGATTCTGAACCAATAGAGCTAACGCTAACCGTGGTAATGGCTGCCTTGCTTTTGCTAACATTTGCCACTGATTTGAATTTTTCAGTGTAGCCATATTTTCTACATCGTCAAGATTGTCATATCCAGATAATCTTTTAAGCTGTTCCAGCATCATTTCTTTGAATACGCCTTCTGGTAATTTTTCCAAATATGGCTTGGCTTGCTTGACCAATTGCGAACGCCCTTCCCTATCGGATAAAGTCAGGGAATTAGTAAGCCGATTAAAAAAATACTGAGATAACGGTGTAGCTGTTTCTATCTGTTCCGTAAATTTTGGCAACCCCAGTTCTCGTATTAGCGAATCTGGATCATGCTGTGCAGGCAAGGACATGATGCGTATTTGTTTGCCATCTTTTAAACTAGCAAACGCCGATTCCATCAATCGCCAAGCGGCTGTTTGTCCTGCATTATCGCCATCAAAGCAAAACACCAACTCTGAGGTAAAACGAAATAACAAATCCAAATGCACTCGTGATGCAGCAGTCCCTAACACCGCAACCGCTGTATGAATGCCAAACTGCGCCAAAGCAACCACATCCATATAGCCTTCAACAATCAAAATACGCGGTGGCTTTGAGTTTTTTGCTAACAACTCGTGCAAACCGTAAACTTCTTTGCCCTTGCTAAATAGGGACGTTTCTGGTGAATTCAAGTATTTAGGCAAACTATCATCAAGAACACGCCCGCCAAAGCCGATAATTCTGCCGCGTCGGTCTCGAATTGGAAACATCAACCGCCCACGAAAACGGGCGTACGCGTCGCCAGTTTCACCGCGCCCCAGCAGACCACAATCCATTAAAGCTTGCTGGTCAAAGCGTGACAATAATTCTTTCCACTGCGTGGGTGCGTAGCCGAGCATAAAATCACTGGCGCAATCGCCGCTAATACCTCTGGCTTTTAAATAATCTGCGGCTTTTTTGCCTTCGGAGCTAGTGCGTAATTGCTGGACATACAAAGCCGCTACCTGCTCCATTAATGAATAAAGTTGGGTTAAATCTTGTTTTTTCGGCTCAACTTGATAGGAAGCAGAAGTGGTTTCTCTTGGTACATCAATGCCGACAAAAGCAGCTAAATCTTCAACGGCTTCAACAAAATCTGAATGATTAAAATCCATCAAGAAACCGATGGCGTTACCGCTCGCACCGCAACCAAAGCAGTGAAACATTTGCTTGTTGCGACTGACGGAAAAACTAGGGGATTTTTCGGTATGAAATGGGCAGCGGGCGACATAATTCGCGCCCGTTTTTTTGAGAGGAAGGTGCGAATCGATTAAATCGACTATATCAACTCGCACTAATAGTTCGTTAATAAATTCGCGTGGAATTCTACCCGACACGCTCATTAGGGTAACAAACTATCCAGCTAACGCTGCCTTAATTTTTTGACTAACAATAGACATATCTGCACGACCTTGCATTTTTGCTTTCAACAATGCCATTACTTTGCCCATATCCTTAACCGACTCAGCACCTGATTCAGCGACAGCCTCGCTGACCATTGCATCACAATCAGCTTCAGATAAAGCTTGTGGCATAAAATCTTGAATTACTAAAATTTCAGCTTCTTCGATTTCTGCCAAATCCATGCGATTGCCGTCCGTGAACTGACGGATTGATTCACGGCGTTGTTTGAGCATCTTATCGAGGACGGCAATAGTACGCTCGTTGTCCAGCGTAATGCGCTCATCGACTTCGATTTGCTTAACTGCTGCCAGCATCAAACGAATTACACCTAGCCTAGCTTTGTTGCCACCTTTCATGGCGGCTTTCATCTCTTCCTTGAGTCGGTCTGTTAATAAGTCAGTCATGATTACAGCGCGGGGCGACCACGACGTAAGTTTTTCAGTGCATAACGCTCACGCGCTAATTTTTTCAAATGACGTTTAACAGCCGCAGCACCTTTACGTTTGCGTTCTGAAGTCGGTTTTTCATAGAACTCACGACGACGGACTTCAGCTAAAACACCCGCTTTTTCACAAGCGCGTTTGAAGCGACGAATAGCAATATCAAAAGGTTCGTTTTCTTTAAGTTTTACTGACGGCATTATAATTATTCCAACTATGTTAATATTTTAAGGGTGTGGAGTCTGTCCACTAAATAAACAGAACCCGTAATTATACCTTTACTTTATTAATATTCAAAAACTCAATGTACGTTTTAGGCATAGAAACCTCCTGTGATGAAACAGGGATCGCTGTTTATCATTCCAAACTTGGTCTGATACACCATCTTTTATACAGTCAAATCGACATGCACAGCGAATATGGCGGCGTTGTTCCTGAACTGGCTTCCCGCGATCATATTCGTAAATGTGTGCCGTTAATTAAGCAATGTTTGCAGGAAAGTAAGCTCACTAGCCACGATATTGGCGGTATTGCCTACACCGCTGGACCTGGATTAATGGGCGCGTTATTGGTCGGTGCTGCAACAGCGAGGAGCTTGGCTTGGGCGTGGGCTATTCCCGCGATTGCAGTGCATCACATGGAAGGGCATTTACTTGCCCCCATGTTGGAAGAAAATCCGCCTGTTTTTCCCTTTGTGGCATTGTTAATTTCAGGCGGACACACGTTATTAGTGCGCGTTGAAGGCATAGGACAGTATGAGTTATTAGGTGAATCCTTGGACGATGCCGCAGGCGAAGCCTTTGATAAAACCGCAAAAATGTTGGGCTTAGGCTATCCAGGTGGACCAAAGCTATCGGCACTCGCTGAACAGGGCAACAAGCGGTTTAAATTTCCGCGTCCAATGACCGATAGACCTGGGTTAGATTTTAGTTTTAGTGGTTTAAAAACCTTTACCATGAACACCATTAACGCGAGCGAAAAAACCGATCAAGATAAAGCGGATGTGGCGTTTGCCTTTCAACAAGCCGTTGCCGATACACTTAGCATCAAATGTCGCCGCGCATTACAACAAACAGGTTTAAAAAGTTTAGTGGTTGCAGGGGGAGTCAGTGCCAATAAACAAATTCGCGCTGCGTTGACTGAAATGGTCGTTAAAGAAAATGCACAGATTTATTATCCCCGCTTAACGTTTTGTACTGATAACGGCGCGATGATCGCTTATGCAGGCTGTCAACGGTTAATGGCAGGACAGCAACAAAACCTAGAAATTATTGCCCGTCCGCGTTGGGCAATGAGTGAGCTATCAAGCTGTTAGCTACACGCTGTATTATTTAAATAACAAAGTTTAAATGGCTATAATCGGCATTAGCCTCTATAATGCCACGCTTAGTAGACAGTACTCATCCAAAGATGCGAGACTTTTACTTTATAAGTTTTGCATGTTGTTCAGCACTTTTCAGAAATTCCTTTCGTTGTTTCCTTATTTGTGCCTTGTGTAATTTGCAAGCAAATTTTTTTATTGATTTATTGAGGTAGCAACATGGCAGCAGGTACTGTTAAATGGTTTAACGAGTCCAAAGGTTTCGGTTTTATTTCACCTAGCGATGGCACTCCAGATGTATTCGTACATTTTTCTGCTATTGCCAGCACAGGTGGTGGATACCGTACATTGACTGAAGGTCAAGCCGTTAAGTATGAAGTAGAAACTGGACCTAAAGGTCCACAAGCATCCAATGTAGCCAGCGCGTAAGCGACTCACTACGTTTCTTACCCAATCCCGTTTACATACGGGATTGTGGCATCACTGGTTTATCCAGTCAATCTACCCCCCCTGTTTTTAGGATATGTCTTTTGAAACGAATTTTTGTAGGAAACTTACCTAGCGACGCGACTGAAGCCAGCGTTACCACCTTATTTTCTGAATATGGTACAGTCCGTTCCATTCAATTGGTTGCTGATATATTCAGCGGCAAATGTCGAGGTTTTGGTTTTATCGGTATGGAAGGTCATGAAGCCAGAGCCGCTATTTTGGCACTCGATGGCAATTTATATTGTGGCAAACCGTTAAAAGTTAAATTTGAAGAACCCGCAACGGGTAAAAACGGTAAACGCCGTTAATTAATCAGATGCCAAGGATGGCAAGCTTTAATCTGTGTTTGGAACAGCTTTTGATTTACAAAATACAAGCGAAGTAATAACATACTGGTGACTTAAAACTAAATTTTAGGAGAATGTCATGATGTTTGTAGAAATTGATTTATGTACTTCAGATATACCAGTAAAACCCACAAAAGCACCAAAACCCCCACCCCCCAAAAACCGCTAAGCAGGTCGCCAAACTTTTTTATCGTTTGTTTACCTAACACCGTATTAAATCAAGCTATCAATTTACCTAGCTTTATTGCTAGCTTGTTATACGGATTTCAAGACACTCTATACCCAATTACCTATCAAAATAAATGGCGACCAGAAGGAAGGATTAGCAAAATCCTTTTGTTTAAGTAGCGTTAACATCGCCTCTTGCAAGGCTTTCGCTTTAGTATGATGCTGCATATTTATAGATTGATAAAAAACCACCATTAATTCTGCCGTTGCTTGATCTGATACTGACCATAATGACCCTAAGGCACTGTGGACTTTGGTTTTTATCGCTACCCCACTGATACCTAATGGCGATCTATCGTCCCCTTCAGCTGTTTGACAGGCACTTAAAACCAATAAATCAATTGGAAAGCGTTTGAAATAATCGGAACTGAGTAAGACCTCTAGTTGATTCAAAGTCAAAATTTTATCATGCGTCATGATAAAGCTGTCTTCAGCGGTACTACCAAAAAAACCGTGTGAAGCAATATGCAAAATATCATGTGGCTCTTGTTTCAATTGATGAATGAAATTTTCTAAGGAAAAGCTTTCGTTTAATAAATAATCACTATGATTTTGTTCAGCCAATTGCTTAATTTCGGTATCAATACTGGGCAAAGACAGCAAATGTTTTAAATCCTCAATGATCACAGGATTTCTAAGTAACTGGCGTAATTCTCGTGTTTTTTGTTGTTGTTCAGCGACACTCAGTTCTCGACTTCCTGCTATTTCCCCAGAAAGACTAGACTGTTTTTGATCCGCTGTTTGTACCACCAAATCGCGTAATACCGAATCAGGTAAATCGCTGACCACATCACCAGGGATGCTAATACCTGCTAATAACATTCGATTTTGATGCTGGATACTACTGCTATCAATGAGCGACATACCCGCCGAAGTGGCGACTGCATACTGTTCAATAACAAATTTTTTACCGTCATATAACGCAGCTAACGGCACTAAACGCAAGACACCATCGGGTATGTAAATTAACGTTTCGATATGTTGTTGTTGCAAAAAAGCTTGAACGGGAGCAATTAACCAACGGTGCAAAAGTTGTGCTTGTACTTTAGATTGAGAAAAATCGGCATAATTTCGTAAATTTTCAGCAAACAAACGCGCTTGCTGCTCCAAGTCTTTAGCTGTCACTTGACTGGTAAAGCGGCGCAAACCATCGGCGGTATAAACTATAATTTCAAGACGGTCTGGCAATAAAATAGGGTAAAACGCGGCGGCATGAGGATCGATTTTTTGCAAATTAATAGGCGTTGCCGAAATATCACAACGGCTTTGAAAATAATCTTCTAACTCACTTTTTTTCATACGCTCGATGCTATCCCTCACCTCTGCTAATAGAATTTGTTGTTGGGCAACTGAAGCAGTGCTTGATTTCCGCAATAGTAAATCGGCTAAGGCTAAATAAATTGGCGCAAAGGTATCACGAAAAGACGAGCGTCCGTTTTGATAGGACACAGGTATATCAATGCGAATACGATCAATATGATTAACCGCTTGTCTGTAAGCGGCAATCGCCAAATCAGGTTTATTTTGTTGTTGATAAAGCTGCCCTATTTCCCATTCTAAATCGATTAAAAGATTGCTTGCGTCTTCTTTTTGGGCAATAGTAATACCTTCTTGCAAGAGCTTAATTGCCTCATCAACCTGCTGCTGTTGTTCATATAAACTGGCAAGATGCTTTAAGGTTGCCGCTTGTATTCTAGGCTGTTGATTTTGACGTGCTAACGTTAAGGCGTGATTTAAATGCGTAAAAGCTGCCGCTAAAAAGTTATCTTGTGGTGATAATGAATAAAGTTGCAGGCTTTGATAACCAATATTTAGCCATAGCTGACTATTACTAGGATTAACGGGCAAAGCTTGCATCAAAATGATCGCCTGTTGCAGTTGTTGCCATGCTTGTTGTGGTTGATGATTTTTGATAGCCACGTTAGCGAGTTGATAAAATGAGCTAACTAGCAAGGATTTATCAAGCACTTTTTCGGGGTTCAGAACTGCTTGTTGAAAATAATAACGCGCTTGTTGCTGGTTTTGACGATGCTCATATAATTGCCCTAAATACAAATCAATGCGGACGATTAGATCATGATTAGCGTTTTGTTTTGCTTGTACTAGCACGCTGGTCAAAATCTGCTCCGCCTCGGTGTTCTGTTGCCGTTGCAACGCCATATAACCTTGCAAAGCGTGTACTAAAATAAGCTTATCGGTATTTTTCTGCGTAGTAGCTTGTTGTTCAGCCTGAGAAAATTGATTTTCCGCCTCATGATAATGCCCGTTTACTAAGCTTTCTTGCCCCAATTGCAGCCAATTCGGAGTATCATCCGCTTTAACAAACGTGCTTGCTAACAGCACAAAAAAGCAAACGAAAATTCGATAAATAAAACCCATATACTAACGCCTAAGTGAATCAAAGACCTCCAGCAAAACCAGAGGATTGTTGTATGAACTATTTTAGGAAGTTTTACCACATCATGGCTGACACTGCCTAATTACTAGGATAGATTAAGCTTAATACAGTTGATCGCGGTGCAGATATTGACGGTATCCATTATAATCCCACCAAACAGTCAGTATCGTTATACATTGATTAAGTTCGGGTAGTGAATTAAATCCATTAAGCATGACTGCCAGTTCTTTAAAGGACTGTCAGTCAAATATCGCCATAACAAGTTAAGCTACTAGCCAAGGCATTTATACCGATACTTGGGGCGGCTATAGCAGGCGGTGTAGGCGGAATGAATTTGATAAGCCGTAAGTCGGGTTACGCTAACTACAACCTACACTTGCTTTTCGTTTAAAATGGATAAAAACTCTACCCTAGAGTTGTTATCCATTTTTATTAATAGTGAGGAATAGATTATGATGTATTTTATAGTGACTTTTGTAGTAATGTTAGCTGTCATTTCTATCATGGCAGTCGGTGTTATCTTTGGTAGACGTGCTATTAAAGGCTCTTGCGGTGGCGGTATGGATAAAGCTGCCTGTGTTTGTGTTGAAAAATGTGACAAAAGAAAAAAGCTGGACGCTGAAGCTGCTGAAGTGCGACTAAGCCAAGGATAACTGTGTTACCGATCGTCTACGAAAAAACGTGGAGCTTAGGTTAGGTTGCGCCTAACCTGCCCTTTTTTATTTTCGTGGACAAACAATAATAATAAAAAACAATGAGGAGAATACTATGCTAGCAAAAATTACCGTTGCTGATTACATGAGCAAAAGAATCATCACCGTGACTAAAGAGACTCATGTGATAGATGCTGTCAAAAAATTACTGGATAATAAAGTCACCAGTGCGCCTGTTGTTGATGAACAAGGTCGTTTAATAGGGGTGTTTTCTGAGAAAGACAGTATCAAAGCTTTTTTAGAAAGCGTTTATAACCAAGGTATGAGTGGCAAAGTCGGCGATCACATGACAATGGGGACTATCAGTGTCGATGCTGATTCCAGCATCGTTGAATTGGCAGAAAAATTTGATCAGTCTTCAGTCCGAAGTTTTCCTGTGTTTGATGACGGAAAATTTGTCGGTATGATTAGTCGTACTGATGTTTTAAAAGCGTTAATTTCCCTCAAATAACTCAAGCAAGTCATGGCAACACAGACTTTTTATTGGCATGACTATGAAACCTTTGGTCTTGATCCACAACGCGACCGCGCTGCACAATTCGCAGGTGTGCGTACCGATGCGGATTTTAATGTTATCGCTGAGCCGCTGGTGCTGTATTGCCAACCAGCGGCAGACTCGCTTCCTCATCCAGATGCCTGTGTAATTACAGGCATTACCCCGCAGATAGCACAACAAAAAGGCGTTTGTGAAGCTGAATTTATTCGCCGTATTCATGAGCAACTAGCTCAACCTAATACCTGTACCTTAGGTTATAACAACCTACGTTTTGATGATGAAGTCACCCGCAATAGTTTGTATCGTAATTTTTACGACCCTTACGCACGCGAATGGCAAAACGGCAATTCGCGTTGGGATTTAATCGACGTGGTTCGAGCTGCGCGTGCTTTGCGTCCAGATGGCATACAATGGGTGAATAGTGCCGAAGGTAATCCTAGCTTTCGCCTAGATCAACTGACCATAGTCAACAACATTGCCCATGAAGGCGCACATGACGCGTTAGCCGATGTCTATGCAACCATTGAATTAGCCAAATTAGTCAAACAGGCTCAACCCAAATTGTTTCAATTTCTGCTTGAAAACCGCGTTAAGCCCAAAGTGCAGGACTTACTACAACTGGGGTGTTTTAAACCCGTCATCCATATTTCTGGAAAATATCGCGCCGCTAAAAACTGCCTCGCGGTAGTATTGCCACTGTGTAAACATCCTACCGATAACAATGGCGTGATCGTCTATGATTTATCCATAGACCCTGAACCAATGTTAACTTTATCAGCGGCAGACATTCAGAAAAATATTTTTACCACAACCGAAAACCTGCCCGAAGGCGTGACGCGAATCCCGCTAAAAACTGTGCATATTAATAGATGTCCCGTGTTAGCTCCTGTGTCCGTATTAAAAGCTAATGACGCACAACGCCTTACTATTGATTTAGCTAACTGTCTGGCAAATATCAGTAAAATAATTGCTGCGGCAGATTTGACACAAAAATTAAGCGAAGTATTCGGCACTCATAGCCAAGTGCAACCAAACACAGACCCCGATTTAGCAATTTACAGCGGTGGATTTTTTGCTGATGCCGATAAAGCCACGATGGCTAAAATTCGCACCCTGTCACCAGAAAAATTAGCGGTTAATCAGTTTGCCTTTACCGATAAACGCTTAGCTGAAATGTTATTTAGATACCGAGCGCGTAATTATCCCGACACGCTAAATGCAGAAGAAAAGCAACGTTGGCAGGTGTTTTGTGTTGATCGCTTGACAGGTCAACAGGCAGGAGCGGGAATTACTTTTGATGATTATTTTGCTCGTTTAAACGCGTTGAAAACGGATGATAAAATTAATCAAGCAACTATCCAAGCATTAGAAGCTTACGCATTTGAAAAAGCTCAGCGGTTAGGGCTGACATTTTAGAAGCACTGAGGCAGTGAATTAAATCTGTTTTGAGCATGACTGCCAGTCCTTTAAAGGACTGGCAGTCATTAATATCGCGATAACAGGTTTAAGCCTAATCTCCAAATGATAAAAAATAGTTAAGTTTGTCGTTATTTAAGAATTTTTGTAATCCGTGCTTCATAGTCTTTTTTGGATAACACGCCACTCACACCTTCGCGTTGATGAGTTTTGTCGAAGAAATACGTTCTAGGTAATTCACCATACCATGTTGGATCAATTTCAAATTGCAGTTTTTGGCTATTTTCTTCGGCATAAATCCACTGTTCAACATCGGTTAATTGATTGTTTGTTAGGATTTTTTGCGCCTCAACGGTTTCGGCGATGTCGTCAGTGCTTAACATGATAATGTTAATTTCTGGGTGGGCTTTGTGAACCGCATTTAATACCGTCATATCTTTAATACACGATGGGCAGGTGATAGACCAGATTGCCAGCATAAATGGTTTTCCAGTATTGCTGCTTAGTAATTGCTGATAACTGCCAGTGATAAAAGGCTTTAAGGTGGGCGACTCAGCTTTTGCCGTTTGAGCTAGAAAGATTAAGCCAATGAATAATAATGTTAGAAATTTGGAACGCATGATTAAAAGCCTCTCACGGTGGTTGATAAAGATAAGGTGGACGCGACTTGTCGCGCTGTTACAGATTATTTGCGGTGATAAAGGCGCGATTGAAGTCGCACCATTTTTTGTTACCAGCTACTTTCTCGAATTAATACCGCTAATGCGGAACGTAATAAGCGACCCGCTAAACTTTCGGCTGGAGTATCTAGGGATAATCTACCTCGAATAGTGATTGCGTGTGTCAATGTATGGTCATCGACTTTTAGTAAAAGTCGGTAAATGCCTTGTTCTGGAATCAGATGATGCTGCTCATCTTCGCGTACGGCTATTTCACCACCGTGATTTGATCCCAGCTCTGCAATCGTTAATTGGCGCGTACCCACGCTATCAACCGTGATGACTTGTACTGGAAACGGAGCAAAATCCCCGCCTTCTGAATAAAATCGCCCTTTCGCACCCACTTGTAAGCGATTTAAATCAGCTTCTTCTGCATAAGCGGTCACAGTAGCATGAGGGCTTTTGACAATGCCTAAGGATTCATTTTTTGCTACCCATTCACCTTGTTGAAGAACATCGGATAAATCGCGAATATAACCAGCAAAACTTGCGCGTAGAGTGAGTTTTTTTTGTGTATCACGCAAGCCGCTCAGTTCTGCTAATGTTGACTGCAATTCCCCCATATCCATTGGATTATGCTGCGCTAAAGCGACTTCTAAACCTTGTGATGCTAACTGTTCGTTTAATTCGGCAAGATGACGTTCCGCACTGGCGATGCGAAAATCAATATCAGGTGAAGTTAATTCGATTAATACTTGGTCGGTTTGAACACTGTCACCTTCTTTGACCAGCACGCGCTGTACTTTTGCAGACTGAGGACTATATAAAGTGAATTCGGTTTCCGCACTCAATAGACCTGATACCAGCAAATGGGTACGCCACGGAATAAATAATAATGCCAGCATCGTCAGTGGTATCAACCACGCTAAGCGCGGACGCAAAGGCGTTTTATGCAGTATCATTAATTCTCGCCATACTCGCATTTCTTTAATTATCGGACGCACGATAAACCAACCAATTTCTACCGCAAATAAAAACAAGCCAAGCACTTTAAAAAAAAAGTGATACACCGCCCACGCAATACCTGCAAACAAGATTAACCGATAAATCCACGTCCCATAAGCGTAAGCACACAGCAGACGGTGACGATTTTTAGAGAACTCTTCAGGGATCGGTAATTGAAAGTTAAACAGGCTTTCGCGTAATCGCCAACGAGCTAAGGCAAAACAACGCTCTTGTAAGTTGGCAATATCTAAGTAATCGGAGAACAGATAATAACCATCAAAGCGCATAAATGGATTGAGATTAACCGCTAAGGTCAGTAGCCACGCGGTACTGGCTAATAAATAAACCCCGCTACGCACCGCGCCATCGGGTAATACTGTCCAGAGTAGCGTTGCCAATATCGCAAGAGCTAATTCTGCGATCATGCCCGCTGCATCAATACTTAAGCGTTGCTTACGGCTAGGCAATCGCCACGCATCGGTGACATCTGTCCATAACATGGGAAATCCCATCATAAATGCCACACCCATTGACGGTACACGACAACCAAAATGACAGGCAGTAAAGGCATGACCTAACTCATGAATCATTTTTGACAGTGACAACATCAGTGCGGCAGTTAGCATTCCTTCTGGGGTGAATACATGAGAAAAACTACGGCTGAATTGCGTCCATTGTTCTGAAACCAGATACCCCGCTAATACCAGTAATAGTAATAGCAACACGACAAATTGACGATGAAATAAAACATTAACCCACGGTAACATTTTTTTTAACGCGCCGTCAGGACGTAACAAAGGAATGCGCAAAAATAAATAATTATGTAACAACCACGTCCAAAAACTAGGCTGACTAGCTTTGCGTTTAGCGGCTAATAGCTGGCTACTTTCCGCACCTTGCGGTTTGGTGAGTTGATGGCTATGAAGAAAATAGCTAAACAGCTCTATGTCGGTGACATCAGCGTTTAATGGGGTGTCGTGTTGAATCGCTTGGATAATAGTTTCCGCATTGCCCAAGTTCCAGCGTTGTAAAAATTCAAATTCCAACCATCCCAAGCGAAAATAACGGTGTGTTGCAGGGTCATGTAGCGTCCACGTCGGCGCACCATCCGTTGTTCTTGGCCCCGTATACAAACCTAAATCTTCACGCAACCCTAACCATTTACGCGGCTTGGGTTCAGCAAGTGCTGGATCAATTTCGATGCTGTTGCTGTCTACCATGCTAACCACAAACGCACGGTGCGTATCGGTTTACGCAATAACCACAACACAAACGCTTGCCGTGTACCGTATAGTTTGGCAACGCCGCGATAGCCTAGGCGAGGTAACACCTTAGAATCAGTAAATGTTGCTTTGAGTCGATACGCCATCACTTGCGCGGGCGTGGCACTGGCACGATAACTAAAATAACTCAGACTGGCAGGCAATGGCTGATTAGGACTTACGTTAGAAAAAAACAGCACTTCATTACCCGCGTCTAGTTCAATTAAATCATCCATCGGCAAGCGAATTTCTAATTCCACAGAGTGCGGGTCGGCAATGGCAAGAATTTTTTCGCCTTGAGTGACGGGTTTTCCTAGCCAATCATTAGGATCATCAAACACCGTCACACCTGCTTTATTGGCAGTGACTTCACAACGTTCCAACAAACTACGCACATAATCAACTTCGGCGATTTGCTGATCCCATTTGCTTTTAAGAACCGCTAGTTTAGACTTGGCAGTGGGATCTAACATGGCTTGTTGGGTAGTTTGTAAATATTCGGTTTTGGCAATATCACGCGTTTCTTCGGCAACGCTCAGGCGACTACGCAATTGCGCCGTATCCAATTCAAACAACTTTTGCCCGACGGTAACGCTTTCATTGGGTTGAACAAAAAACTTTTCTACCACACCTTCAAGCGGTGCGCGTACTATTGTGGCATGATAGGGGATCACCTCTGCTTCGGCGAGTACCGATTGACGAATAGGAAAACACAAGGCGACGACGATAATGACGGCGATAATAATTTGTAAGCGTCTATCGCGTAAGCATTCAATTAGAGGACGCTTGGGCTGTGCAGATTCTGCTAGAGCAAGCGCGTGTCCGTAAGCTTCTGCTAGATAACTCAGTAAATGAATTTCACCTTCTTTCCATTGCTGTTCTCGAAACAACACTAAGATATATTTAACACCCAAAGGTGCAGGTAATGGTAGCCAAAGTCCGTGTTCAGGCAACCATTCAGCCCATTCACGGCGCGTGTCGGGTGGCAAGTCATTAGCGGTAAAAATAATTGCCGAATCCGAGTTTTCGTGGTGAGAAAACTGCTTCAAAACCACATTAATCCACAGTGCGTAAGGGCTATTTTTTTCTGGCAAGGCAACGCCTGAGGCGGCTTTTATTTTTGCTGTATCACGCTGCCACAATAAGGCTTGTCGATAAGGCAGTAAATCAGTGGTTTCATTAACGAGGATGTAGGGCAGTTCTTCAGCGGGGGCAACCCGCGCACGTTGCTCCAGTTGCAATAATAAGGTCAACTGGAGTAATTGTTTATTGCGTTGTTCGGTCATGGTTTGCTTGTGAGTTCAACTGCACCACTCATACCCGTTAGCAATTCTGCGGCTTTATCAACAATGCGTCCGTATACTTTGATAGTTTGACTAACAGGATCAACCTTGCCACCTAAGCGAGTAATTTCGGCTTGATACACTTTATTGGTTTCGTTTAATGTCACTTGAAAATGTCTGCCTAAACTAAGTTCAGGCAAACTTTTTGACGGTGCCATAAATTCGACTTCTAACTCTTTGTCATCGAGAATTTCCAATAATGGATCGCCTGCTTTGACAGTTTGATAAGGTTTAGCGGTCACATCGGTTACTTTGCCAGAGAACGGGGCTTTAATAACACAACGACTTAATACCGCCTGCGTGACTTGCATTTCTGCTTTTGCTTCACCCTCCTCTGCTTTGGCAACGGCTAATTCCAATGCGCCAATTGAATGCAAGACTTCCAAACGCTGCTTTACTTCGTAAGTTTTCGTTGCCTTTTCTAAGCTGGCTTTGGCTTTATTTACCTGCGCTTCTTCTAGGGTGCAATGAAAACTAACCAAAGTATCACCTTCGTCAAAGCGTTCACCATCACGCAATTTAAGATGACTGATACGCGCATTCATCTCGCTGGAAATTAAGGTACTGCGCCGCGCTTTTATTTGTGCGCGTAACGGTAAATTAATTTCGCTAGACTTTTCAACAGATGCAGGTAATTCTGCTAACGCCGCAATAGGGAGTAAGGCGATAATAATCACACAGATGGAGTGTTTCATTTTTTAGTGGGCTGTGTTGATGCTGGGTTAGGCTTATCTGACTCACCAAAATCAATAATAGTGGTTTTGGTCGCGCTGGGAACACTGGGTTTATCAGGCGTAACAGTAGCACTGGGTGTGTCGGGGGTTTGGGAAACGCTAGGTGTGCTATTAAGCTCGGCTGGTAATTTAGGGAACTCGCCTTTGTACCATTTATCCAGCGTTTTTTCTAACTGCACGGCGAGAGTACGCACGGTAATATCCGCTATATTACCCTGCACTGGATCAAGTCCGATGGAGGAGTAAATATTACCCAGTGCGGAATAAATCTCCGACAAACTTTGCTCTTTTTCCAATTGTGAAGCGAGTGCGGCTGTTGCGGCATGAACGCGTTCTAGTTCAGAACCGGCATCACTTTCGGTGGTATCGCTGATGACTTTAAAAATGCTTTGATCGACGACATTTAATTCGCTGGCACTGTGATAACCATCCAATGCTTTGAGGTATTGCTGATAACCAACATTGATTTGTACTAATGCGGCAACACTCAGTGCTTTACGCCGTGTTTGTGCGACTTCAATCTGTGTTTGCGCCGCTTTCCACATCTTAGGGCCTGCCAGCAAATTAACCAGATTAAAGGTGGTACGCGCCCCTGCTTCCATCCATGTGTTGTAGACCAGAAACGAGTTGCTATCCCAATTGGCTGATAACGGAATAGTCAGACCAGGTAAGACTTTCAGCATTTCCTTCCATACTTCATCACGACTAATGCGTTCTTGATAGACTTCTTCACGCAATTCTGGACGGAAAAACAAGCCTAGGTTTTCCAATTCGACCATGTTTGCTTTTAGCTGAGGGGGTTCGGGAGTTTGTTTAGTTTGTGCCAACTGAAAATCACTGTGCATCGGCGCATTAATCAAACCCGCTAATTTAGGTTTAGCCACTGATAAGTCAGCCTTAAGTTTTTTTAACTGGTCAATAATACGCAACAAACTACGTTGATATTCCAGCACACTGAGTGGTGGTTGCAAACGATTGACTTCAACCGATTTACTCAATTCCAACGCGTGTTCTGCCTGCTCCAATACAGGAGTGAGTTTAGGCAATAGGCGTTCAGCAATATTCGCGCCCCAATAAGCATTTAAAACTTCCTTGATTAAATTATTAACCACCTTACGCTTACGCTCTTGGGCAATTAGAATACGATTTGCTTGTTGTTTTGCCTGAAAATAACTGACACCAAAATCCAGCACGTTCCAAGTAAATGATATATCAGCCAAACCACGACTGGCATCTTGAGACGTTGAGTATTGTGTCAATTGAGAGTTTCTCGATTGATTAAAATAATCCACACTAGAAGAACCTAATTGACTAGCACGATCTATATACCCTGCATTAATTGCCAAACGTGGCAACATATTCAGCGTTGCAACATCGAGCTGAGTATCTTGCAAAACCGCTTCCATGATAGATAAGCGATGGTCAAAGTTATACTTTAAGGCGCGTGCCAAGGCATCATAAAAAGTCAACGGTGCAACAATCGGTTCCTGTTTATTATACATTTCCGATTTATCTTTTAGCATACTGGCTAACCGCTCATCAGCAGTGATTGGATTTGGCTCAATTGCGCAACCGCTTAAAGTAGCCGCTGCAACCAATAACACGATTATTTTTTTAGGATTATTCTTCATTAAAAATGCCCTTTATAATTGTTTTAGACTATCGAGCAAGGCACGACTTTCTCTTAGTTTACTTAATTTACCGATTGCCTGAACCTGTTCAGACAATGCCGACTTAGCAACAGGTTTTTCACCCAGCTGATTCTTTTCAATAACGTTATTGCTTGGTTTATCACTGTGACGCACGCGTTCTTTGTTAACATGAACTGAAAATGTTGGATAGACTACGAGCTGCTTCAAACTCCAGCTCCTCGGAACGTACACTGAAAGAATAACGTTCTAATTCTAACATTACCTGATCCCGCAACGAACCTGACGTGCCTAAGTTTCCCCCGAAAGACACAGGGTAGTCAATAATAACCATCGCTGGATTAGAGATCAAACCTGTTTTGTCCTGTACCGTATAACTAATCGGCATGGGATTATTGGTAAAACTAGCAATCAGCGGGATATGGCTAAAAATAACGTCCCGATTATAGATTGAACAAACGTCTAAGGCACTAAACTTTCCATAGGCATTTCTGACACAGGTTGCTCCATTAATCGACTCAACCATACTTCGGCAGATTTTTGGTTTATTTTAAGCACTTTATTGGGCATAAAACCCAATAGTAAAACTAGCAGTGCAGGAATACATAGCAATGCCAATTCGCGTGGTCGTAAATCTTGTACTTGCTCGACACTTGCTTGAGTGATTGCGCCAAAAAATGCACGTCGGGTAAATGACAGCATATAGGAGGCACACAATACTGCACCTGCTAAGGCGGTTATTCCTAAAGTAGGATGTGCGATCAATGCCCCGATGATGATTAATAATTCAGCAGGAAAGCCGCTGGTGAGAGGAATCCCCATACTGGCTAACATGAATAGAAAATAAAAGCTGGTGAGACGCGGCATGACTTTGGCTAAACCACCTAACTGTAAGGCTTCGGTACTGCCTAATCGGTGTTGAATAAAGCCCGCGATTAGCATTAAGGAACTGGCAATCAGGGTGAAATTTAGCAAGCAAAAAATCGCGCCTTGCAAGCCTTGCATATTCAAAGACGATAAGCCGATAATCACTAAGCCAACATGACTGACGCTAGCGTAGGCTAATAAGCGACGTAAATTGGTTTGCTGTATGGCTATTAACGCGCCATAAATCAGAGTAATTGCGCCAAAAATACCCAATGCCCAGCTATATTCAACCGCTGCTAAGGGTGCAAGTGGCAACGCGAAACGTAATAAGCCATAAATGCCCAGTTTTAAGCCAATTAACAGCGCGGTGGTATGAGTCGCGCCTTCCATTGCTACCGTTGGCAGCCAAGTATGCAATGGTACTAACGGTGCTTTAACAGCGAAACCTAATAGCAATAAGAAAAATACCACGCTTTGCAACGAGTTAGGCAATGGAGTTATCAATAATATAGGCAAGCTAAACGATAAATCTTGCGGAATCGTACCGCTGACGCTGGTGGCGTGATTAATCGCTAAAATGACGATGGCAAATAATAACGGTACACCGCCAAACAGCATAAACAGAGTGTATTTCATTGCCGCGCCGCGCCGTTTTGGTCCGATACCCCATAAGCCAATTAAAAAGAAAATCGGCGGTAAGGTTAGCTCCCAAAACAAAAAGAATAATACTAAATCGAGCGCGGATAATACGCCCATCGTTATGCCCTCTAATGCTAACAATAGAGCAAAATGTAAACGCGACAGATGTTGTATCGAATTCCATGAGGCTACCATTGCCATCAGGGTTAATAACGCTGACAAGGGCAAAAATAATACTGAAATACCGTCTATGCCTAATAAAAATTCAATATTTAAACTGGGTATCCACGCTGAACGTTCCAATAGTTGAAAATCGCCATTATTATGTTGAAATAACAGCACAACCCACACCGCTAAAATAAGTTCAATACCCGCAAAGGCGAGAGCAATTTTTTTGCTTAATTGGCTATTGCCGCATAGCCCTGTGATTATCGCACCCAATAAAGGCAGAAAAATAAGCAGACTAAGCATCGGAAATTCATTCATTATGGCTATCCTTGTCATTGAGAGGCGCGGTGATAATCTCTGGTGTGTTGGTCTTGTTGTGTTGCGAGCTGTGCATTGGATACATAAGACTAATCGCTACCGCATCTTGGTCAATAAATTTTAGCCACGGGGTAGACCAAAAACCTGAGATAATCAGCAGCCCCCCAATAATGACAGCGATAATTCTCTCTTTCATCGCAGAATGATGATCGCAATGAAACGGTTGTTTAGCGCGTTTAGGTGCAACGATAAATATTTGCTGAAATGCGCGTAATAAAAACGCCGCCGCTAAGACGTTGCCAATCAAAATAGCGATGGCAATCAACCAACCCTCTTCTTCAATCGTTCCTTCAATCAGGAAATGCGCGGCATCATATCCAGGTGTGCCTGGCATAACCATCGTGCTTAATGCGCAGATTAAAAACAATAATGCAGTTGCTGCATTACTATCAAATAAACCACCTAAGCGAGGAATGAATGCGGTGCGCACACGCTCATAAATAAGCCCCGAAGAAAATAACATTCCCGCTGTGGCTAAACCGTACACGCTAGACAGTAATAAACTGCCTTCCAAGCCAACAGCGTTAAAATTAAACACCCCGATGACTAGCATTCCTGTATGACTGACCACAGCAAATGCTAATAGACGGCGAATATTAATCTGTACCAAAGCCAGAAACGCGCCATAAAAAATGCTGATTAAGCCTAGAGTTAGCACAAAAGTTTCCCATTGCTCGGCAACTCCTGGCACCATTGGCAAAATAAAGCGAATCAGCGCGTACACGCCCAGCTTTAAACCCACCAGAAAAATTGCCGCACTAGCAACCGTGCCGTGTTCTGCCAATAAAGGTAGCCAACCATGAAAAGGAAACAGCGGCATACGAATGGCAAAACCAAAAAACAGCAGGACAAAAATCAACACCTCGTCGTGCAAATAAGCGTTGTTTTGTTTTAGCGTCAGCCAATCAAACGATAGCGCGTGTTCTGAATCGATTAAACCAAACGCCAAAAACATAAAACCCGCAAAGGTCATTAACAAACCGCTAATCCAATACTGCAATAAGCGCGTGACTACCCAACGTCGATACTGTCCAGTACCCGAATGCACGGTGAGCAAAATTACAGGTACAAGCTCTAAGGCACTCCATAGCCAAAACTGTAACACATTGAGTGCGGCAAATGCGCCAATCAGTACGGTTTCATAACCCAGTAAACAGGCAATAAATAATTTGTCGGTGGCGTGGCGCGTGATAGAGGTATAAATCAATGCCAGCAAAGTCAACAAAGCAGTTAAGGGAATAAATAAAATATTAGTGCTATCTACGCCGACTGCGTAACTCATGCCCAAAAAATGCAGATGTTCCGCTAAATGAATACCTGAATTGGCTGAATCAAAAATCAGTAATAAATACACGCTCAGCAATACGTTCAGCAGTGTGCCTGCATAGCCAAATCGTAAAGCAATGCAGGTAGACTGCGATCGCCACACGCCAACTATGGTTAGCAACGGCAGCAAAGTCATCACTGATAGCAATGGAAAACTGGTTACGGTAGACCAATGATTAATATTGATGTCCATCAATGCCTCAAAATGCCACGAGCAGGGTAATAAAAACGAATAAAACCAAATAGCGCGGTTTTAAAATGAGGTATTCGATTTTATTAGCAAAATGTCCAAGTTCACGGCCATAACGAACTCCGCCTGTGCCGACTCCTTGCAAGACAAAATGATCTTCAAACCAATGCAAAAGTCTCGCAGTCCATTCAGTTAATGCCCCTGCAAAACCACTGCCTTGGGCGAATTCATCAGCACTATTATCCAACCGCGCACCTAGTTTGGCTTCTTCCAATTGTGCTAAGGATGAGACACTGTGTAACGCGGGATTAGGCATACCCATCAAACGGTCAACAATCTGATCGTCAATATAGCAAAGATCATGTCCTAAGCGGCGTATAGGTTTGACCAATGCCCAATCGGTGATTTGATCCAACCAAAAGCGTTGTAAAGAAGCAGTATAAAGCCAATGTAATGAAGCGATTTTGGGCGACACAGGTTTAATTGGATTACCATGTACGGCGTGCATTAAGTTAGGCGCGGCTAATAATTGATAAGTGCGAACTACCGCATGAGCAGCAATGTGCCACTTTGCTAACTGCCAAAAACCCAAGCCGCATTCTAAAAACATCAAACCCAATTGTGCGCTAATGGCATATACCAACGAGCTTTTGACATCGCTTTGTGTCAGTCCCACGATAAAGCTATAAAGAGCCGTCAGAAAGCCGACGGCTACCAATAAGCACATGACAAAAAAACTTAGTTCAATCAATGGACGCAATAAACACACAAGATAAATACCCGCATGAATCATCACTGCACCATAAAACACCGCACTGGATGGCGTAGGGCCTTCCATTGCACGCGCTAACCAAGGGGTAAAAGGCAGTTGTGCAGATTTAGCAAAGGCTGCAAGCGTGAAACACAGGGCAATACCTGTAATTTGACTAGGTGGTAATTCAGTGAGGGCAATATTGAGCGCGTTCCAATTGACGGTTTCAGTCCACGCAAAACTTAAGCCAATGCCAAGAATAAAACAGCCATCGCCAATATGATTAGTCACCAAAACACGGGTCGCATTACTGACCGCAATCGGACGCTGATACGAGTAGGCAATCAGTAAATAAGAACACAGCCCAGCAATTTCCCAACCAATCAATGTACCGACCGCATTACCCGATAACACCAACAGCAACATCGCAAATGAAAATAAACTGAGTATAAAAAAGAAGCGGTGAAAGCCCGCTTCTCTGTGCATATAATTAGTGGAAAAATGAATAACAATCGCCAACAACACAGAAAATAACGCGGCTAAACGCACACTAAAACCTGTGGTAATAAAATTGATGCGAATCATCAGTGTGTCGCTATTTAACCAGCGACCTAAATCGAACGAACCCGCATTTTTGCCCAGCATATCGGCAACTAATAACACCAAGGACAGCAAGCAAGACAGCGTTATTGCCCACACAATACAGCCGCTAGTGATAGACTCGCTTTCTTCACCTTCCAAGTGACCGAATAAATGTCCGCTACCCACCAAGATAGCCGCACACAAAGGTGATAGTAAAATTAACAGCACTAAAGCATCCATGACTAAGCCTTGATTTTCCTACGAGCCACGATAACACCATCACGGGTAGGATTAATAAAGCTATCAAAGTCTGGATCATTAAAAATAAGCGCGTTATGTTCTCGAATCGCCTCAGTCCAACCTGCAAACACATCGGTAAACTGTTCGACTGCTACCCGTCCACGCCATAACACATTGTCAGCAATATATAGCCCACCTTCGCGGATGCGGTCTTTAGCCAACAACCAAATTTCGGGATAATCGCCTTTATCGACATCGTTATAACACAAGTCAAACAGCCCATCGGTTTGGGCAAAAATATCTTGCGCCATACCCGCTTGAAAATCCACTCTATCCCATAAACCTGCGGCACTCAGATACTGCTCGGCTTTTTCTTTATTTAATAAATCGGCTTCACTGCAAATTACCTGCCCTGTTTCGCCAACCGCTTTTGCAAACCAATAGGCTGAATAACCGTAACCGCTACCAAACTCAAACACGCGCTTGGCATCAATGGATTTTGCCATCGTTTCCAGAAACACACCGACTAAACGCCCGACAATCGGAAAATTATTTTTTGCTGCTAAGTCTTCCATCTCAGTCAAAACATCATGATCAGTCGCACTTAACAGACCACGCATATAGTCTTCAATGGCAGGATGTACAGGCGATAACACGCTAGGGTTTACTACATTAGGTGATTGCAAAGTGTCGGTCATGATAGCTGGCTCATTGTGGAGGTTAAAAACGGATTAATCCCTAAAATTATCAAACTGCACAGGCATTTCCAGCTTTTCTTCCCTAAGCATCTGAATAACCTCCTGCAAATCGTCACGTTTTTTACCCGTAACACGCACTTTGTCGCCTTGTATTGCCGCCTGTACTTTCAATTTTTTATCTTTGATAAGTTTGACGATTTTTTTAGCGGTTGCGGAATCCAGCCCCTGTTTTAGGGTAATTTCCTGCCGCATTAATTTACCGCTACCTTTTGCGTCACTCAGTTCCATACAGGCAATATCAATACCACGGCGGCTGAGTTTTGCACACACAATACTGAAAATTTGTTGTAGTTGAAACGTCGATTCAGAAATCATAATCAACTTGTCATCAGTCATTTCAACACTGGAGTTCGTGCCTTTAAAATCGAAACGCGTAGTCACTTCTTTACTGGCTTGATCCACCGCATTGGTGGCTTCGTGCATATCAAATTCAGAAATAATATCAAATGAGGGCATAGCAATACAGGAGAGTTAAGTTAAAAAAGTTCATTTTACAATGCTTGGTCATCATTGATAACACCCGCCACCGCTTTAATGCGTAATTGCCGAATTGCCTCACCAATTAACGCACCTTGTAATTCGCCATTCAATACAGGCGATATATCCACGGCGGCAATGGCTTTAGCGGCAGCACGAAACCTGTCAGCTTGCGGGTAAGCTCTATGTTCAAACCCTGTTCTACCTTTAGCATCGGCTTCACACGCCAACAAAAATTCTGCTAATTTATGCTGTGGTTTATGAACGCCTAAAGTAGTCAATACATCGGTGAGCGTACCTGCGCGTAAATCCATCGCCTTATGGCAATGGCTATGATATTCCATTACTTGCGCAGCTAATGCTTTATACGAATTAGGCACACGCAATCTCGCACATAATTGTACTAATACAGGTAAGCCGCCTTGTTCATGCCCATAATGATGCGGTAAATTTTCTTTGGGCGATAAAGCCTTACCTAAATCATGCACTAACGCCGCAAACCGAACTTCTGGATTGTTAGAGCATAATGCCGCTTGTTCTAATACCATCAACGTATGTACCCCTGTATCAATTTCAGGATGATGTTGCGCAGGTTGCGGTACACCAAACAGCGCGTCGATTTCAGGAAAAATTTTCGCCAACGCACCACAGTCTTTTAACGCATAAAAAAATGCGCTAGGGGTTTGCTCTTTCAACGCTTTCAATAATTCAGCCCACACTCGTTCAGGGACAAGATAATCCACCTCACCACCTGACACCATGCTAATCAACAAGGCTTTAGTTTCCTCAGCAATCGTAAAACCAAGGTAGCCATAACGCGCAGCAAAACGTGCAAGCCGCAACAAACGCACTGGGTCTTCGGTAAACGCAGGTGATACATGGCGAAAAACTCGCTGCTCCAAATCCCGTTGCCCACGATACGGATCAATCACATCACCTTCTGGAGTCATCGCCATTGCGTTAATGGTCAAATCGCGGCGAATTAAATCCTGTTCCAACGTAACATCAGGGTAAGCATGAATCGCAAACCCCGTATAACCATGACTGGTTTTGCGCTCCGTTCTTGCCAGTGCGTATTCTTCTTGAGTGTCGGGATGCAAAAACACAGGAAAATCCTTGCCTACAGGTCTAAATCCTTGTTTTAACATGGATTCTGGCGTTTCGCCGATAACCACCCAGTCCCGTTCTAATACAGGTCTGTTCAGTAATGTATCGCGTACTGCACCACCGACTAGGTATATTTTCATTGCCCATTACTCATTATCCAACTATTAAGGTAAGAATATCATAATCACCTGTAAAAAATCGGCATAATGTATTTATAGAGCTAACGCACAATAAAATGATACCGTTCGTGGTG